>JAEZOA010000049.1 GCA_023441625.1 Bacillota bacterium | reverse complement strand
GGCTTATAGAGTCCCCCATGATTTTCAGATAGTCTTCGGTATTGGCTTGCACATACTTCAGCCCGATGATCTCTGAATAATATCCTGCGATCTCGCTCCACGTCCTGTGCTCGGCGGTAGACAGGGTAAAGCGTTCCCGATAAGCAGCCGGGTTAAATAGCAACAGGGATATCATCTTTGCCACATCTCCCGCCCAGCTCATAGTCCCCTGCGATTTCAGAGCATCCCGTGGCAGGACAATAGGCATCCCCTGCGCGGCGCGGTTCAAAAAATGACGTGCCTCAAGCGTCACAAGCTGAAAGCGGAACTTGGAATAGGTAATGGCCGGCCTGACGATCGTCCAATTGGAATAGTTAGAATGCTGGAGGATATCTTCCTGGCGCGCCTTGGTAAGGGCATAATCATCCGTTTTAAGAAATTCACTGTCTTTTGATGAATCCAACAACCTGGGCGAGTCTTCGGTAATCGGGATATCGTATCCGTTATAAACCCGGTAGGACGAAAGGTGGATGTAGTGACCGGTGTTATTGAGCAGGACATCATACCGCGATCTGAACTGCTCTGTGTTATACAGCAGGAAGTCAACGATGGCATCAAAGCGCTCTTTCACAAGATCTTCAAGATACCCGTCGTCCATGGCGTTTGCCTTGACATAGGTGACTCCAAGTTCGTCCGGGACCTTATCGTCCAAAGACACCACACGGACCATATACCCCATGGAAGCGAGCCGGGGCACCAGGTATATGCCCATAGCGCCGGTCCCGCCAAGCACAAGGATCTTCTTGCAGTTCACACCTTCCCCTCCTCCTTTACGATAAGAACCACCTTCCCCACGCTTTCGCCACGCTGGAGTATGGCGTGGGCCTCTTCCGCCTGTGCGACAGGGAGTGTTTTGTATATGGTCGGCTTCAGGCCGGAGGTCTCCACCTTGGGCCAGACTTCCCTCACCAGACTGGCCAGGATCTGCGCCTTGACCATTGGGGGCCGGGAACGCAGGGTACTGCCGATGATGCGTACGTTACGTACATAGATGTTTTTAAGGTCCACCTGCGTCATATCCCCTGCCAGAGTGGCGATCATGATCCAGCGGCCGCCATGGCGCATATAGGGCAAGCATCTGCCCATCATTTCTCCGCCCAGGCAGTCGATGGCCAGGTCCACCGGATGACCCTCATCCAGCTGCTGTTTCAATACCTGCGCGATGTCCTCTTTGTGGGTGTTGACAATAAGATCAGCCTTCAAGTGGCCAATGGACGCGGCGATTTCATCCGACAGGACGGAAGTGATAACCCTAAGCCCGAAAACCTTTGCCATAGGGATAATGACGCTGGCCAGCCCGCTGGCGCCAGCATGCATCAGCAGGGTATCCCCGGCCTTCGCGCCGCCTTCCATGAACAGGTTCAGGTAAGCTGTGGCAAATGCCTCAGGCATGGCCGCGGCTTCAATCATGGTAACGCCCTTGGGGATGGGCATCAACATGTCATACCGGACGGAGACATACTCCGCGTATCCGCCGCCGCCTAGCAATGCGCAGACATGGTCGCCGATCTTCAAATGGGATGAGGCTGCGGCCTCATCTCCCACTTGAACAATTGCGCCGGACACTTCCAGCCCCATCCATTCCGGGCAGCCGGGCGGCGGCGGGTAGTTGCCCTCCCGCTGCATCAGATCCGCACGGTTCAGCGCCGCAGCATGGATCTTAACCAGCACCTCATCCTCCTTGATCACGGGGTCAGGCACATCACTCCAGACAAGGCTCTTGTCTTCTTTTATCAGAACGGCTTTCATAAAACGATATCCTCTCCCAAGTCAAGCTTGACGCCGCAAGCAATCAGATAAGCGCGATGCAGCGCGACTTCATACTCATAGGTGTAGGGATTTTCCTTCTTCTCCCCCACCATCGCAGCAAAGTCCAGCATCATGTCATCATACCGGCCCTTTACTTCGAAATCCAAAGGCTGCTTATAATTGCGGAAGGGGCTCTCCACCATATCCCTTGTCGAAATGGAAGCCAGAAGCGGGTTCTCCAGGGGCTTTATCTCCATGGTCCCCTTGCTGCCGCAGACTACCAGCTGGCGGCGTCCAAATCCATTCACTTCAGTTGAGTTGATGCGCACGGTGGAAACCCCCTTTGGATATTCCAGCAGTGCATAGCAGTTGTCATACACATCGATGCCGTTTAAAAAGGTCTTTTTCTGGAAGGGAATGATTCTTAGCGGCATGCCCTGCATAGTCAGGATAAAGTCGATCATATGGCAGCCAAAGATATACATCGAGCCGCCCTCAAACGTGCCCAGCCATTCCCGCATAAAATCGGGGTGGCCGGTGTTCATGGCCGTATCGATGGTCAATATCTCGCCCAGGCCGCCGCTGCGGACCAGGTCTATACAATGCTGGACCGCCGGATTGTAGCGGTACATATATCCCATCTGCACGACAAGTCCCTTGCGTTTGGCTTCTTTCATGATATCCCGGAATTCCCCGAACGCTTCCCCGCCGGGCTTATCCATATGGATTGAGCAGCCCCGATCGATGCACCTTTTTGCCACCGAAGGCAGGTAGTGCTCCTCCGGCTCAACAATCACCGCGTCAAGCCCGTCGCAGGAAAACAATTCTTCCTCCGTTATACGCCTTACGCCGTCAAAATCGGGATGGCTCCCCTGCCCGTCGGTATCTACCAGACCTACGATATCAAAGACTTCCGGAAACTTGAGCATGCACTGCATGATCTGCCCGGCATGCTGGCAGCCGGTACCGATCTGCCCCACCTTGATCTTTCTCATAGCTGCTCCTCCCCCCAGTCAAATACGACGCCGACGGGAAAATCACGGTTTTCGGCAAGCCTTGCGTAAACCGACGGCGCCTCACTCGATTTATGGACCTCCTGTATGTTGTGCATCAGGTCGATCCGTTTTCCCGAGACCAATTTCAAAACAGCCTTCAGTTCATCCCGGTACGACCAGTACCCGGGGCGGGAATCCTCTGCCGGCCTTACGCTGGTATGCGCGCCCAGTATTTGCACTCCCCTAAAGTGTACCATATGGTAAAAATCGATAGCACGGTCATTCTCGCGGGTGCAGCCCAGCAATACCACCCGGGCCATTCTGGCTGTGCATTCCAGCGCCTGGACCAGGGCCACCGGAGCCCCGGAAACTTCTATCACCGTATTCACGCCGCCCCCGGTCAACGACTTCACCCGCTGGGCAAAATCCTCCGCGGTCGGGTCCAACGCATAATCCGCACCAAACTCCAGGGCCTTTGAACGGCGCTCCGGGTTGGGGTCAGCCACGATCACGGGACACGCGCCTGCCATGCGGCACCATTGTACGGCATACAGGCCAAGTATCCCTAGGCCCATGATCAGAGTCGACTCCCCAAGTTCGATCTTTGCCATACGCACACCGCTCATGGATATCTGGGCGATCACCGCGGGGGAAAGCGATAAAAGGTCCGCCGCCTCGTCATCGATCCTGATGACCTTTTCTTCCGGAACCAAGTTATAGGAAGCGTGCGTGCCAAAGTAGATGACGACACGGTCTCCGGGCTTTGTATGCTTTACCTGGGGGCCCGTTTTTTCAACGATACCCACCCCGCAGTAGCCAAGCACCTTGGGGAACCGGGGCAGCACGCTGTCATCGATGTAGTTGGGGTTTGTATGCTTGTGCCCCATGAGGTTGGCCCGCTCTGTTCCTGCGCTGACGACGGTGTATGCCGTTTTCACCAGCACCTGATCCTTCTGGGGTTCGGGAACGTCGATGGCTAGAAGCTCCGCGACGCCCGGCGCAGTAAAGGTGATCTGCCTGGCTTTCACTCAAAACACTTCCTTAATGATCATCTAAATTTTCATTCAGGGAAAGGGGAGCCGGCGTTTCTGCCGGCTCCCCGCACATTAATCAGTAACGGTTAAAGGCATCCTGGGTGATTTTGATGGCTTCAGTAAGCCCCATGGATTCGACGGTGGAAATATAGCTGCCCCAGTTGTCCAGGGTTTCGGCACCGGTGATGAACTTGAACATCATCTCGGAGGCGTAGGTGTTCACCTCGGTCATGATCTCCGTGCGCTTCTCAAGCTCGGCGCTGGTCAGCTTGATGGGCGGCAGCCTCAGGAAGCTTTGCTCGTTTGTGTCGGCCATCCACTTGGTGCGGTTGGCGATCTGCACCTGGTCGGTCAGGCCGCAGATGAGGTCGCTGTAAGTATACTTGCTGCCCAGGTGCGCACGCAGGGCGTAGGCCGCATTGCTGGTGGTCATGCCGTCGGGGTTCTTGGTGTAGTACTCGGTGAAATGGGGGAAGCCGTCCTCGCCCATTTCATAGGTTAGCCCTTCCACGCCCCAGTTGCCAATCAAGGCACCTTCATAGGTATACATGTAGTTGAGCAGACGCAGCGCCGTAGGGACATCCTTGCAGGCTGTGGTGATTACGGACACATAGGAGACGCCGGCGTCCACCGGCACATTTGCCGGCTTTACGCCCACCACGGAATCCTCCGCCGCACGCATGTAGGGCAAGTTTGTGACTTCCATGTTCAGGTCCTTGGTACGCACATAGGTCGCATCGACAGACTCGGGGTACATCGCTAGGGTTCCGCTGTCGAACATGGCTGTGACTTCGGTGGGGGTCAGGGAGGCAAAGTCGGAGGTGATGTAGCCCTTTTCATACCAGGTGTGCATAAGGGCCAGGAACTCCTTGTAATTTTCACTGTTGGCGTAATAGCTGATGGTTCCGTTGTCGTCATAGAACGTCGCGAGCATGTCGAAAGCGCCCATCAGCAAGGTCACCGCTTCGACATTCTTGAAGTCAGTATACAGTGGGGTCACGCCCGGCTTGTTTTTGAGCACAGCGTCAAAATAGGCTTCGTACTCCGCGACGGTCGTGGGCTCCTCCATGCCGAACTCCTTGAGCCAGTCAGCCCGGCAGTTCATGCGCCAGCTGGGCACGATGTCCGCATGGGTGATCCGGTAGACGCCGAACACCTCGTTGTTCTCGCCTTCGTAGATTTGCTTGCGGGAGAGCTCACTATGATTGATGACACTCAGATACTGAGGCGCGTACTGCTCCAGGTAGGGCGTCAAATCGATGATGAGCCCGTCGTTGTACATCTGCTGCAGCCCGCCGCTGTAATAGGTGTCGGGGTTCGGCAACTGGATGATGTCAGGCAGTTGGCCGGAGGCGCACAGCAGGTTGAATTGCTCCTGGACCATGCCTACGGTGGGGTGGATGAATTCGATATCCACGCCCGTGTTTTCCTGGATCTTCTGGTAGGCGGGATTCATGTCATAGGTGTCGATGAAGTTAATCGCTCTGTCACTAATGGACATCCACCAGGTTACCTTGGCGCTTCCGTCTGAAATGGGATACTGTCCGTCGTTGACATGGGGGGGCGTGTATACCCCTTGCATGTCGGCAAGAGCGGCGGGCGCCAGCATGAGCAGGCACAGGGTCAAAGCCAGGATCCTCTTACGCATGTTTTTCTCTCCTTTTACTCTTGATCCACAGGGTGCTCGGCCGCGCAGCCCTGCAAATTCCATCAAAGCCTTGGGTCATCCCTTCAGGGAACCAATCATGATGCCCTTGACGAAGTACTTCTGCACAAAGGGGTATACAAACAGGATCGGCACGGTGGATACGATGATCGCGCAGTATTTGATTACCGTTTCCAGGTAATAAAGGCCCTGGTCCCCTGTTCCGTCATTCCCGTCCGTTGTGCTGGCGATTAATATCTCCCGCAGGAAAAGTTGAAGAGGGTACTTGCCGCGGTCCCGGATATAGATGGATGCGTTGAACCAGGCGTTCCACCAGGCTACCACGTAGAACAAAAGGATGACCGCTATGGTCGCCTTGATGAGCGGAAGGATGATGTGCCAGAGGATGGTCAAGTCGTTAGCGCCATCCAGCATGGCCGACTCCTCCAGGGACTCGGGGATAGCCATGATGGCAGTGCGCATCACGATCATGTTGTAGGTGTTGACTGCTACGGGAAGAAAGACTGCCCAACGGGAATCGTACAGACCCAATGAACGGACAAGAAGAAAGTGCGGGATGAGGCCGGCGTCGATGTACATGGTCAGGATGACGACCAACGTCAGCACCCGCTTGAACATCATCTTCCTGCGGGACATAAAATAGGCGCCAAGCAGCGTGAGAACGAAACCAAGCCCGGTACCCGCGGCTACATACAGGAAGGTATTCAGGTACCCGGTCAATATGTTCTTGTTTTTGAGTACCGCTTCATACCCGGCCCAGGAAAAACCCAGCGGCGCTAGCAGGACGCCTTTATATCCCATTAGTCTCGATGGGTCGCTGAACGAGGACACCAGGCAGTACCAGACCGGATAAAAGAATGTGATTGTCAAAAGGAGGAGCAGCAGGGTGTTCACCACGCTGAATACCTTTTCCCCCCGCGTTTTTTTGTAGACCATGGTCATGCATTTCCCTCCCTTCACCAAAGGCTGTTTTTCGTAAACCGTGCAAATATCTTGTTGACGCTGACCAGGATCAGGATATTAATGACTGAGTTGAACATCCCGATGGCGGTGCCCATGCTGTACTCGCCATTCAATATTCCGTAACGGTACAAGTAGGTGGAAATGACGTCCGCTGTATCATAAGTGAGGGAGTTGTAAAGCAGGATGATCTTTTCGTATCCCACCGTCATGACACTGCCCAGGCGCATGATGAACTGCACCGAAATGATGGGCGTCAGGGACGGGAGCGTCACGTGGATCATCCGACGGAACACATTAGCGCCATCCATATAAGCTGCTTCATACAACTGCGGATCGATGGTGGAGATGGTTGCCAGGTAGATGATGCTGTTCCAGCCCATGGATTGCCACACGCTGCTTCCCACATGGATGGTGCGGTAATTGGCTGGTTCTGATAGAAGGTTGTAAGTCTCCAGCCCGAACAGCTCGCGCAGTTGGTTGAACAGGCCCGTTGAACTGGAGAAATCCCTCAGCATGCCGCATACCACAACCAGTGAAATAAAATGAGGCATGTAGCTGACGGTCTGCATGAGCTTTTTTGCCCGCATATTCTGGACTTCGTTGAGCAAAAGCGCCAGCAGGATAGGTGCCGGAAACGAGAAGATAATATCATACACGCTCAGGAGCACGGTGTTGCGTATCAGGCGCCATGCATAAAACGATTTGAAAAATTTTTCGAAAAACTCAAAACCTACCCATTTGCTCGCCGCGATGCCTTTATATAGATTGAAGTCTACAAAAGCGATGGACAGGTTTGTCATTGGTGCATAACGAAACAGCAGATACCAGATCAGCACCGGCAGAAATAATAAGTAAGCATACTTGTTCTGGATGATGTCCTTTTTCAGCCTGCTCCCCAAAGTGATTCTGCCGCTTGTTTGCCTTTGGGCCGCGCGTTGGTTTCCAAGCATGCATATTCTCCCTTCGCAATTCCGTGAGAAAAGCATATGCCTTTATTCGGCCGGTTCCAATTGTCATTCGCACAAATCGGCTTTGCTTTTTTTGCTTTTTATAAAAAGGAACCTGTTCCTTGATTTGCTTTATTGAGATATGTGACTTGCTTTTTTGGTTTACCTCGCTTCTCCATGCACAGGCCTCTCGACTTAAGTCATGGATATGTTATAATACCATGAGATATATGCTTGTCTCCGGAAGCGCAAAGGAGTATGGAACGCGGCCCCAGTCCCTGGCGGGCCGTGCGTTTGCCATCTCACCAAATGTGCCGGATAAAGTCTATATGGCTGCGAAACGAGGGAGTAGCATATGATCCGAAGCGGTAGTCTGAAATATAAGTTTTTATGGTCTTTTTTATTTTTGTTGATTCCCATCATACTCTTTGCCGTTGTCATATTCACGTATAACATGTACAGCACGCGTCAATATACCGACGAAATGACCCTGGAGCAGTTCAAAAACGCGGTCAATGATATCGATAGCATGCTTAACCGCTGCGAATACGTGGTGGAGGACACCACATCGCTGGAAAACTGTTTCAGCAAAGAAGGCAGCCACGCCCTGGCGATTGACTCCAGCGTATTCGCCTTGTTAGAAAATATGGAAATAAGGCTTCATTCGGATATTGACATCACGATGTATATCCGGGGCGACAGGTATATCTATACC
>JAEZOA010000005.1 GCA_023441625.1 Bacillota bacterium | reverse complement strand
CTGTGTGGGCGAGAAGTGTTCCTTCAAATGCCTTATTATTAACAAAATCCATCTCTTTTCCAGCTAGGAAATTAAGACCATCAACGTTATCTTTGTCTTCTTTAATTACAATGCTCTTCTTGGCTTTTCCAACATGTATTATAGTCTCAAATAAGTTTCTAAGACCATCTTGTATATATTGTCCCATAGAGTGCAAATCAGTTGTAAAGTCAACACCTGCTGGGAATATCCCCTTCTGGTCCTTTCCCTCACTCTCACCATAGAGCTGTTTCCACCATTCTGTAAAGAAGTGAAGTGACGGCTCATAGTTAACCATAATTTCTATTGTCTTGTTTTTATTATAAAGTGCATTTCTAGCAGCTGCATATCTGTAACAATCATTGTTTTTGAAATCAAAGTCCTTGTAGAGATTGTATGCATCCAAAGCACCCTGCATAATTTTATCAATGTCTGCACCACATACAGCAATCGGCAAAAGACCAACAGCAGTTAAAACAGAGAATCTTCCACCTACATCATCAGGTATAACAAAGGATTCATAACCTTCTTCGTCAGCAAGTTTTTTCAATGCTCCACGTTCTTTGTCAGTTGTAGCATAAATTCTATTTTTAGCTTCGTCCTTGCCATATTTCGTTTCTAAGTACTCTTTGAAAATTCTAAATGCAACCGCAGGCTCAGTAGTTGTACCAGATTTTGATATTACATTAACTGAAACCTCTTTCCCTTCAATCAACTCTAGTAAGTCTGTAACATATGTTGAACTTATATTGTTACCAACAAAATAAATCTCTGGAGTTTTTCGTTTATCCTTTGAAAGCATGTTGTAGAAGGAATGTGAAAGCATTTCAATTGCTGCTCTCGCACCTAGATAAGAGCCACCAATACCAATTACAACTAATACATCAGAATCTGATTTTATCTTCTCAGCAGACTTTTTTATTCTTGCAAACTCTTCTTTATCATAATTTAACGGCAAATCAACCCAACCTAAAAAATCGTTTCCAGCGCCGGTTTTATTATGCAGCATATCATGTGCAAGCTTAACCTGTCCCTCTAAATAATTAATCTCATAGTCGCTCAAAAAACTTGAAGCCTTTGAACTATCAAATGTTATTTTTCCCATAATCATGCCTTGCCCAACATTTCGCAAAAGGAACATAAAAAAATGTTCATTTCCTGTGACAGAAATTGCATGGGCTTGGTACCTCCTTTATTTTTTTTATAAATTCTTTTTACCTTGCCTCATAATTGTAATTAATCAATACAAAATTTTTATCGTTAATAGTATATCATTCGATTTTGTTAATTAAAAGACATATTAATGATTTTTTATACACTTTTGCTTATAGAAACCATCTCAAGTAAAATTTACTAGGTAAGAAATTAGTTTTTAGGATAACAATAATATCAAAGGCAATTACTGTCGGCTGAAAATAGAGATTTGGAAGGCAAGGGTTTCAACCGTAATTGACTTTATGAAGAGTAAACCGCATATTATTGAGGATACAGCTTTTTATCAGGTATGCTTCATTTTATGCAAATACACTTCTTATATAAAAATACATTAACTAATATTATTGCCGCAAAGGAGAAAAATTATGTCAAATCCAAAAACACCACTTGTTCCAAATAGCAGAGAAGCTTTGACAAAATTTAAGATGGAATGTGCTGCCGAAATAGGCAGAACCCAATTCACAAAAGAAAATAATGACCATTATAAAGGAGACTTGACCTCAAAGCAAAACGGTTCAGAAGGTGGCCCTATTGGTGGACAAATGGTAAAAAGAATGGTTGAGATGTATGAAAAAAATCATTTGAAATAATTTCTGTACTATTTTTACACAAACAACTCAAGTTATCAAACTAACATTGCTATGTTAAATTGAAGAAAGGGGGGTGTAGCAAAACTACTTAAAAGTAGCTAGTGACGCCCCTTTTCTTTACATTTCCCACCATACCGAATCTTTTTCTACATAATCTTGACAACACTTTAAGTTTTTACTGCTGCTCTTTTAAAATTATCTCTGCAGTAGACAGTATTTCCTCATTTTTAACCGTTGTTTCTTTAATCGTAGCAGATATAGAGCTGATATCCTTACTAATATTACTCGCTCTTTTCTTCATTTCTTCTGAAATAGCAACAATATCAGCAATATTTTTATGGAACTCACTCTGATCATTTTCAGTTGAGTCTGCCGCATGCCTTGATTGTTCCGCAAGCTTGCGAACTTCATCAGCTACTACAGAGAATCCTTTTCCAGCTTCTCCCGCCCTTGCTGCCTCTATTGCTGCATTTAATGCTAACAAATTTGTCTGATCTGATATTTGCACTATTTCGTCAGTGACATTAGCAAAATTATTAATATTATTCTCCATAAATAATATTTTATCATTAAGTAAATTGGAAATATCCAATAATGCTCCAATATCATTACTTATATTGCTAACACTCATAGAATTTTCATTATTTGCAACTGTAACCTCTTCAATAGAATCTGTTATTTCGTTAAGTCTGCCTTTTAGATTCTTTAGTTTAATTTCTTTTTCATCACTTAACTTCTTGGCAACAGTTAACGCATTTGTTACTTTTTCATTCTCATCTGACAAATGTTTACTTTGTGATGAAACAGTTAGATTATAATCCATGCAGTTTTCAATACTATTTAAACCATTATGCATTGCAATAACCATATCCTTACAGGTATGATATCCACATGCTCTACAGTTTTTTATTCTAGATTCATTGGTTTTCTTTAACATTAATTCAAATGTCTTATTTATCTCGCTCTCATTTGGAATTTTTGAATCTTTAACCTCCTCTTTGCTATACTTTCTTGCAAAGCTATTTAAGTCTAATGTTTTATCGAAATATTTTAATAACTTTTCAGGTTTATCATGATATTTGCCTCTTTTTTTATGTCTAAGCTTATTTGTTAGTAATTCTAAATCACTAATTTGTAGCTTGTTACATGAACCACTACCTACGTTACATGCATGTTCACAGCTCAGAACATCTAAAACATCTGGTAAATCTTTCTTTAAACCGCTTCTTTCAGAGAACTCATCAAAGTAATTATAAACAACATCAGTACCTTCAATTTGCATTACCCACATTTCACTATTATAGTGATTAATATTCTCCTTTAATCCTCCAGGTACGCAATATATGTCTCCTAAAGTAAAAGCTGGAGAAGCAAATTCAACTTCATTATAGTTATCTATATTTATCCTATTTTTTTCTATGTAATCAAACAGCTTTTTAAATGTAATGTTATAACTTACGTATTGATTAGTATTTTTATCTTCAATTTCTATCTTCTTTGCTACGCAAGGTGATAGGAATGCCAATTTATCATTATTTTTTAAATAGTTTTTTACATATATTGCAGTACATATTAATGGACTGTGAATAGGTACCAGATGCTCTATCAAGTCATGCTTGTACTTTTGTATATAAGTAACAATAGTTGGACAAGGCTGTGCTATTACATTCTTTAGGTTATCCCTTTTTATCATCCTCAAATATGCCCAAGTAGTAATATCCGCCCCTATTGAAACATCATAAAATAAATTTGCTCCTAGTGATTTTAAGTAACCTAATAATTTTTTGTAGTTTTGGAAGTTTGTTTTAATAGCTGGAGCAGCTAGCACAGAAATTGAAATACCTTTTTTTAAATCAGCAAAGAATTTCTCAGTATCATCTTCATATTCTCTAGCTCCATGGTCACATTCACTTAAGCACTTTCCACATGTAATACATGCATCATTATTTACATGTATCTTATTATTTCCATCCTTAATGTAGGCAGAATTAGCATTCAATACAGGGCAAGTATGAATACACTTATTACAGCCAGTGCATTTGTCTTCGATAGTATAAATATACATTAGAAAATATTCCTTTCAGTATATAAGATTATTGACTCACTAATGGAAATCTCACAAACTTCTCTATAATATATTAAATTACACCATATTTCTGCACACTTCAAGTAAAATCGTTTGTTTTTCGACCTTTTGTATGTAATTATGACAATATCCTATAAGTAATAGTACAAATCAACGCAATTTAGCAAGCCAACAATGCTTATGTTAATCAAAAACCTCCAAATGATGTATTTATTTAACATCAATTTGGAGGTTTTAAAACAATTAAACATACTGGCCTATATTATTATAAATATCAAATTATTACTATATTCTTTCTCTCTATCTCAAAGCATACCCCAGTCCGTCCATATAATCTATTATGCTCTTTGCAAAACCATTTATATCGTCGCTGGCAAGTGTCTTTTCATTTGAGCCTATAACAAATCTGAAGGTCATACTCTTTTTACCTTCTGGCAAACCTTTTCCTGTATAAATTGTAACAAACTCAAAGCTGTTTAAAAGCTCAGACTTAAAGCCGCGAATATCTTCAACTAGCTTGTCAAATGTAACCCCATTGTCAACCAAGAAGCTGTAGTCCAGCTTAACTTCAGGAAATTTGGATAAATCCTTATATTTAATTGCACCATAGTCTATTGCTTGCAGAACCTCTCTGTTTATTTCCAATACTGCTACATTGACCTTTTTGCCTATATTCTTCTTTATTGAAGGATGTACTACACTGATATATCCCATTAACTTGCCATTATAGCTTATATCAACAGATTTCATAGGATGAACCCAATTAAATCCACTTGTACATGCAGCAAATTCAGGCGTAATATTTTTCAAGGTTTTAGCTAAATACGTCATTATTCCCTTCAAATCATAGAACAGTTCATCCTCACTCTTTACCTTGCTGCCTAGCAATATACAGACATTCTTGTGTTGTTCACATTTCTCCTTTGGATTTGCAGCAGTGAATACACTTCCAATTTCAAAAACAGAAAAATCCTCATATACCTTTTCATTCTTTTCGGCAAAACCAATCATACCAGGAACCATACTTTCTCTTAAAGTATTTGCGTCCTGAGCTTGAGG
>JAEZOA010000092.1 GCA_023441625.1 Bacillota bacterium | reverse complement strand
TAATAGTGCTTCACAAGTTAGTATTACTGTAACCAATGCTTATGGTCGTACCGCTAAAGGATATGACGATGAAAATAGATATGCAGATGATTCTGAATACGATAAACCGTACTTACAAAGAGGAGAGGAAATAACAATTACTATTAGTGCAAACTTTGTACCAAGAATAACTCTGTGGGGGAAAAAAATAGAGAGAGATATACCGGTATCTTTCACATTGAAACCAGTTGGCTTGAAGCATTATAAGGATTTACCATTTGATTATTAAAATTACAGACAAGCATTTTAAAGAATAGGATAAAGGATAATGAAGGACATAGCAATTGGTATGTTATTAGTAGTTTTTTTGTCCATTTTAATTGAACCATTAGTTGATACTGCAAACGTATACAGAGAAAAAATCATTGTTGGGAGTGCAATAACAAACTCTTGTCGAGCAGCAAAGGATAGAAGCCTCATCTACGATCAGATGATAAATCTTGATGCTGAAGTGGATGAGGAGCTATTTGTTGACTATTTTTCAGAGGCATTTGAGAAAGCAATGAATATGACTTTAATAAGTGAGAATGGAACGACAGTAGTTTTTAGATCAAACAATGGCAAGTATAATGATTTCAAAGTTACTTTGAGTTTTGATAGTGATACGGATTATGATACTGAACAAGTAATAGGTAAGGTTCGAGTATATGCAGAAAGCGACTATAAATTTAAAACCAAGTATTTAAAGCTAGCTGAGGATAGTGGTGATGCTACGACTTTAAAGATTACTTCAGAACGTATGCTTCTTTTGTCAGTTAGAAACTAATTAATGTGGGAGGCTTAACTAAATGGAATATATACTAGTAACATTTAAAACAGAAAATATGAAAGAAATAGATTTAAAGGTACCTACATTTATTAAGATATCAGAGATACTTTCTATGCTTTCTGAGTCTTTTAATTTATTTTTAAATGATAGAAATAGATTGCAGGCTGAACCTTTAGGAAGAATCTTAGATAACAGTAAGACATTACAGGATGAAGGAGTAGGTGCAGGAGCATTACTTACTTTAATATAGTAAGGAGACCAAATAGATGAATTTTAACAATTTAAATGGTGGCCTTGTGAATAAGGCTGGTAATAAGCTGTTTGTAAGTGATATCCACAACTACAAAGGAACTTACATAATAGATAGTTATGGTAGACAACCGGTATTAAAAGATGGTTTATTTTGGTTTATGAACTGTGAAGGAAACAGTATATATTATAGTGATCAAAAACTGTCAAATTCGTTATGCAGATATGACATAGATGCCAATACAGAAAATGTAGTTCTTGAAAAGCCTTGTTATGGTTTGTTAACATGTGGAGAGTGGATTTACTATATTAACGAAAATGATGGCAAAATATATAGATGTTTATTAAATGGAAAGAGCGAATACAAAATTATAAATGAACAGGTAATTTGTTTCATTACTGAGAATGAACAAATATTTTACTCTACTGAAACAGGAATATACACTTGTTCTATGAAAGGAGATAAGGTTAATAAAATTTCTGATTCAGCAGCGTTGAATATGCTGTTGGTGGATGAATTTCTTGTTTATACAGATAAAAAAAATAAGTATATATTAACAATATTTAATCTGAGAAATGAAAATGTAGAAACCTACACTGAAATATGTGCTTCTAGCATAAATGCAAAGGATAGATATGTATACTGTACCAATATAAATAATGACAGCTCAATTTATAGAATTAGTTTAGATAACAAGAGTTGTATTCGTATTTGTGGTGAAGGTGCAAATAATCTACATATAATTGATGATGATTTATATTATAATGCAAAAAATGAATGGAAAAGTATTTCGATAACAGGTGGAAATTCAGAGAAATTATTTATATAAAAGTACTTTATAACATTCATATGTTACTAAACAGTTTAACTGTTTGTAAATAAATATTATCTTAATTTTAGGAGGAAATAAACTATGGCAAATCAACAAAAGTTTGACTTTGAAAAAGCAAATTCATTAAAAACCAAGCTTAACCAAGAGCAACAGAAACTTGAAAATGATCTTAAAGGGATGATGAAACAAGTAGAAGATGTAAGGCAATGGTGGTCTGGTGGTTCAGAAGAGGCATTTATAAACAATTTCAAAGCTACCAAAGAAAAAATCGTTAAAAGCCTAAATGAATGTATAGTGGGCTATAATAAGCTTGTAGACCAAATTGCAAAAGCAAAGCAAGATTCCGATGCGGATCTTGCAAGACAGCTTAACGTATAATTGTGGCACAAGTGTGATAAGCGTATGCTTATCACACTTGCACATAAATTAGAAAATATAGTTGGTTAAAGGATCATTTTATTATGACTAATGATGAAATATTTTTCTTGTGTGTTCTTACAGGTGCAAAAGAAATTCTAGGTATTAAAAATCCGATTGATGAGTTTAGTTTGGAAATAGCTAAGGGAAAATGGCAGCAAGTATCAGAAGGACTTAATCAGAAGGGAATAATATTTATTAATGACGAAGGTGGAATTTGTATATGTGATGAATATGCAAAAATACCCACTGCACTATCCTTTCCTGATGTAGCATTTGATTGCTCATTAGTGGGAGGTGAATCAAGTTACATATTCATTAAAGGTCCTATCTATGTTCATTTAATACGAAGAGAAGAATGTGATTTAAGGTTATTTAAAAACAGAGGAGAATTAATTGAGTTTTTAAGTAAAGAATTCATGTTTTCATTTTGTGAAAGTGTTGTAAGTATTATAATATCAGTTGATGATATGGATAAAGCCTTAGAGCTTTTTATTAATGGGAAAATGCAACAAGCTATAGCAATTATTAGTGAAAAAGGTTTTAATTCAGAGGATGTACAATTG
>JAEZOA010000180.1 GCA_023441625.1 Bacillota bacterium | reverse complement strand
AGCATCCGGGCGTACCAGTAGAGCGCCGCGTCGGTGTCCGACCCCCGCAGCGACTTGTGAAGGGCGCTGATGAGGTTGTAGTGCCCCTCCTGCGCCTTGTCGTAGAGCGGCGCGCGGCGCTGGATGGTGGTGGCGAGCGCGTTGTTGTCCAGCAGCGCGCCGTCCTCCGACGCCGGAAGGGCGAACAGTTCCTCGCACAGATTCAGGCAGAACCGCCCGTCGCCGTCGGCCATCGCCTTCAGCGCGGCCCGCGCGTCCTGGGTCAGCGGCAGGGGACGGCCCGTCTCCGCCTCCGCCCGCGTCAGCAGCTTTTCCAGCGCCGCGTCGTCCAGCCGGTTCAGAACGAAGACCTGGGCGCGGGACAGCAGCGCCGCGTTCAGTTCGAAGGATGGATTCTCGGTGGTGGCGCCGACCAGCGTGACGGTGCCGTCCTCCACATAGGGCAGGAAGCCGTCCTGCTGGGACCGGTTGAAGCGGTGGATCTCGTCGATGAACAGCAGCGTGCCCTGACCCGCCGAGCGCCGGGCCTTGGCCGCGTCGAAGACCTTGCGCAGGTCCGCCACACCCGAGAAGACCGCCGACAGCGGTTCGAAATGGAGATCGGTGGACAGGGCCAGCAGCCGCGCGATGGTCGTCTTGCCGCAGCCGGGCGGCCCCCACAGGATCATGGAGGCCAGCCGCCGCGCGGCGACCATGCGGCCGAGCGGTCCGTCGGGCTTCAGCAGATGCTCCTGCCCGACGACCTCGCCCAGGCTGCGCGGGCGCAGCCGGTCGGCCAAGGGGCGGGGGGCGCCCGCCTCGAACAGGCCGCCGGTGGCCCCGGAGTCGCCGCGCTTGCTCATCGGTAACCCATCGACCCTGCGGATGCGGTCACTGGTTGGTGGCCGCGCCGCAGCGCTGGTAGCACATGCGCAGCGAATGCTCGCAGTTGTCGGTCGGCGAGAAGATGCCGCCGCGGTCCGGCCGGTCCAGCCCGCTCTGCGTCCGGGCGGCCACCGAGTCCATGCAGGAGTTGTTGCTGCGCTCGCACTGGGAGCGGCAGGAATCGTCGCTGCCCGCGCCGCCGTTCAGGCGGAGCGATGGGTCCTCGACCCCGCGGGACGGCCCCTGAGACGGGCGCGGGGTGGCGGTCGCCGCGGTGGAGGCCGCCGGAGCACCGCCCACGGTGGCGCCGGACTGACGGCCCGGCGCGTCCGCGCAAGCGGCCAGCGCGACCAGGGCGAGGGCCAGCACCGGCCCCAGGATGAGTTTCGGACGGAACATCTCGGCTTTGACTCCCATTGTTCTTGCGTGACCCCGGTCGTTGGCGGATGGTCCCCCGCATGGACCATGCCGCGGGCTCGGTGCCCACTATGCCGGGAACGCAAGCGATAAGGGAATGCCTCAAATGAGCCCCACCGATCCCGGCCCGTCTCCGCGCCGGAGTACCTCCGTCACCATCTTCGTGGCGCTGCTCATCGGCGGCCTGCTGCTGCTCGTCGTCCGCATGGCCTTCATGCCGACGGTGAGTGCCGGGGAGATCGTCCTGCCGCTTCTGGCCGGCGTGGCCATGGCGCTGGCCATCGGCTTGATGGTCATGCGCGACCGGCGCGAGCGCAACGCCCTGCCCCCGTCGGAGCGCGACCGCCAGGACCACGGCATGCCGGACTGATCCTGGGTGCATGCGGGTGACGCGCGGGGCCGGCCCCCGCGCCCCTCACACGAATTTGAAGCTGAGCAACCCACCGATGATGATGACCAGCAGAACGGTCGTCACCAGCATCAGCCGCTTCTCGATGATGTCGCGCACCTGCGGCCCGTAGAAATGCAGCAGGATCGCGATCATGTAGAATCGCGAGAATCGCGCGACGATCGAGCACAGGATGAACACCGTCAAATCCAGGTGCGCGAATCCCGCCGTGATCGTCAGCAATTTATAGGGTATGGGCGTGATGCCCTTCAGGATCAGGAACCAGGGGCCGAATTCGGCGAACATATCCTGGAACCGCTGGAACGACTCCTGCGCGTTGTAGACGTCGATGATCAGACGCCCGACGCTCTCGAACAGGTAGAACCCGACCGCGTAGCCGAACAGCCCGCCGATCAGAGAGGCCAGCGCGCAGATGTTGGTGTAGCGCCAGAGCTTTTTCGGCTCCGCCAGACACATCGGCACCAGCATGATGTCGGGGGGCAGCGGGAAGAAGGAGCTTTCCGCGAAAGAAACCGCGGACATCCACCAAACGGCGTCCTTGCGGGCGGAAAGTTTCAGAATCCGGTTGTAGAGAGGTTTCAGCATACCGCGCGCGCGGCGCCCTCCCGATGTGACGGAACCCAGAAACCGGAAGCCCTCCCTCCGGGGGTGAACCCGAAGGGAGGGCCGGTCAGTCACCTATATCGTCGTCCGAAACCCGATGGGCAACGGCAACGGTCAGATTTCACAGGACCTCAACCGATGGCTCAGCCCTCGGCCGCCTCGTCCTTGATCTCCACCGGGCCGGAATCCTGGCCCTTGGCGGCGACGTCGCGGTCCACGAACTCGATCACGCCCATGGCGGCGGCGTCGCCGTAGCGGAAGCCGGCCTTCAGGACGCGGGTGTAGCCGCCCTGGCGGTCCTTGTAGCGGTCGGCCAGCACGGTGAACAGCTTGGTCACCATCGCGTCGTCGCGGAGCTGCGCGAAGGCCAGACGGCGGTTGGCGAGGCCGCCCTTCTTGCCGAGGGTGATCAGACGCTCGACGATCGGGCGCAGATCCTTGGCCTTCGGCAGGGTGGTCTTGATCTGCTCGTGCTTGATGAGCGCGTTCGCCATGTTCGAGAACATGGCCTTGCGGTGGCTGGTGGTCTTGC
>JAEZOA010000159.1 GCA_023441625.1 Bacillota bacterium | reverse complement strand
TCTTCCTCGGCGACCTTTGTCGCTTCAATTCGCTCACGAACAGACTTCTGAATTGTAGTAGGAACTATGCCATGCTTTTTATTATAATCCATCTGAATTTGACGTCTTCTATTGGTTTCACTAATTGCTCTGCTCATAGAACCAGTTATACTATCTGCATACATTATAACCATTCCCTCTGAATTTCTGGCAGCTCTTCCCACTGTCTGGATTAATGAGGTTTCAGAACGCAGAAAGCCCTCCTTATCTGCGTCAAGTACTGCTACAAGAGTAACCTCTGGCAGGTCTAAGCCCTCTCTCAAAAGGTTAATTCCAACAAGGACATCAAATACTCCCAGTCGAAAATCTCTGATTATTTCCGTCCTTTCAAAGGTAACCACATCAGAATGTAAGTATTTGACCTTTATATCAAGTTCCTTCATATAGTCTGTCAAATCCTCTGCCATCTTCTTTGTGAGGGTGGTAACAAGTACTCTCTGATTTTTTTCAGCTCTAATATTAATTTCACCAATTAAATCATCGATTTGACCCTTCACTGGCCTAACAAAAATTTCAGGATCCAACAATCCAGTTGGTCTTATAATCTGCTCCACTATTTGAGTAGAGTGCTCCCTTTCATAATTTGCAGGTGTTGCACTTACATAGATAACCTGATTAATCCGCTCTTCCCACTCATGAAACTTGAGCGGTCTATTATCAAATGCAGATGGCAGTCTAAAACCATATTCAACTAAGGACTCTTTTCTTGAACGGTCTCCATTATACATGGCACCTACCTGAGAAACTGTAACATGGGATTCATCAATAAAGAGCAAATAGTCATCTGGGAAGTAATCCATCAATGTAAATGGAGAACTTCCAGGTTCCCGTCCACTTATATGTCTTGAGTAATTCTCTATACCCTGACAGAAGCCTATTTCTGACATCATTTCTAAATCATATCTTGTCCTTTGCTCTAACCTTTGAGCTTCAAGCAGCTTTCCTTCCATCTTGAACTGCTCTAATCTTTGGTCTAATTCCTTTTCTATAGTAACCATAGCTTTTTCCATTTTGGGTCTGGTGGTTGCATAGTGAGAATTAGGGAAAACAGCAATATGTGACCTTGTTCCAATTATTTCACCTGTCAGATAATTAACCTCTGTTATCCGATCAATTTCATCACCAAAGAATTCAACTCGGATTGCCTTCTCAGAGCTATTAGCAGGAAAAATCTCCAGAACATCTCCTCTAACTCTAAAACGACCTCTTTTAAATTCAATTTCATTTCTTTCGTACTGTATATTAACTAGCTTTCTTATTATTTCATCTCTGTCCTTCTGCATACCAACTCTAAGTGATAGCATCAAGTCTGTGTAGTCCTCAGGATCTCCTAAACCATATATACACGAAACACTGGCAACTATAATAACATCCCTTCGTTCAAAAAGGGCAGCGGTTGCTGAGTGACGTAATTTATCTATTTCTTCATTAACAGAGGAATCCTTTTCTATAAAGGTATCTGTTGAAACAATATATGCCTCTGGTTGATAATAATCATAATAGCTAACGAAGTATTCCACTACATTATTAGGGAAGAACTCTCTAAATTCACTACAAAGCTGTGCTGCTAGTGTCTTATTATGAGCCATAATAAGTGTAGGCTTTTGAACCTGCTCTATTATCTTGGCCATTGTATATGTTTTACCCGAACCAGTTACGCCCAGCAAAGTTTGATGCTTCTGGCCTTCAATAATACCCTTGCTCAGTTTATCAATAGCAAAAGGCTGATCCCCTTTTGGACTATAATCAGAAACTACCTCTAATCTATTCATAGCTTACCTGCTTTCAACTATTACTTTTCACTATCTTAGAATATGTAATATTCAATATTAACAATTATAGCATACAATACGTAAAAATCAAACATACGTTTGGAATTCTGTGGTAATGCATCTGATAGTGATAATAACGTTATTATTGAAAAAATGTGTGCTCAATGAATATTTTAATTCCAATACCAATTAATATTATTCCGCCTACAATACCTGCCCTTTTGCCTAATAGATTTCCAAACCTTTTAGATATAATAATAGCAATAGTGCAGCAAATAAATGTAATTATACTTATTATACTTATTGCATAATAGATGTTCACACTTAAAGCTGATAAGCTAACACCTACTGCAAGAGCGTCAATACTTGTAGCTATTGCTTGTATTAGCAATAGTTTAAAGGTTAATGAAAACAAGGAGCAATCCTTTTTATCCTCTTGTGTTATTGCTTCGTGCAGCATCTTTCCCCCAATAATAGCTAAAAGGATAAAAGCTATCCAATGGTCAAATTGATTTATAACGTCTGCAAAAGCGTATGCAGCATAATATCCTATAAGTGGCATAATACCTTGAAATAAAGCAAACATGATAGCCATCTGTAAAATTTGTTTTATCGTGATTTTATTTATACACAGAGAATTTGATATGGAAACTGCTGAAGCATCCATAGAAAGTCCAATTGCCAAGAGTATTAGTTCTGTAATTGCCATGTTATCTCATCCTTCTTTTAAGCAAATACTGCCTGTTTTATATTTTTAGTAATTCAAATAGCATATGAAAATACTGTGGCCTATGCCAGATATTATTATTTAAATTTATTAGCACAAAATATATAAAAAACAGGGAGTCATTTCATTAGTTTTGAAACGAGTCCCTGCTACATACATTGTTTAACTTCTTGGTACAAGTCCAATTTTTCTATAAACCTTTGAAAGCGTTTTTCTAGCCATATAAGCTGCTTTTTCAGAGTTTTCCTTCAATATGGAGTTTAGATAATCCTTATCTGCTGAGAACTCATTATATTTTTGTTGAATTGGCTTCAGTATTTCTACAACTGACTGCCCTACAACTTCCTTTAAATCTCCATAAGTTCTGCCCTCAAATTCCTTTTCTATATCACTAAAACTTTTATTAGTCACTGCCGAATAAATACTGATCAAATTGCTTACTCCTGGCTTATTTACTTCGTCATAACGAATTTCTCTTTCAGAATCAGTAACAGCCCTTTTAAACTTACGAAGTATTGCATCTTCAGAATCTAATATAAACACATAAGCATTTTCATTTTCATCTGATTTTGACATTTTCTTTTCAGGCTCCTGTAAGCTCATTATCTTAGCACCAATTTTTGGTATATATGCCTCAGGAACAGTAAAGGTGTCACCGTAAATACCATTAAATCTTTCAGCAATGTCTCTAGTTATCTCAAGGTGTTGCTTTTGATCCTGTCCTATTGGTACAAGATCTGCCTGATATAGTAGAATATCAGCCGCCATTAGTACTGGATAAGTAAACAAGCCTGCATTAATATTATCACCATGCTTGATGGATTTATCCTTAAATTGAGTCATTCTATTGAGTTCACCCATATATGTGTAACAATTTAAAATCCATGCCAACTCTGCATGTGCACTTACATGTGACTGTAAGAACAAGGTACACTTCTGAGGATCAAGTCCGCATGCCATATAAAGAGCTAATAAATTTAGACTACGCTGCCTTAGCTCTGCAGGTTTCTGTCTTACTGTAAGCGTATGAAGGTCAACTACGCAATAAAGGCAATCAAATTCATCCTGTAACGGAATCCAGTTCTTAATTGCTCCTAGATAATTACCTATAGTAAGATTTCCAGAAGGCTGAACACCACTGAAAATTTTCTTCCTTTGTTCTGTCTGTTCCATTAAAAAAACACATCCTTAACCTAAAAATTAGTTGGTATACACTAGTAATCTGAATTAGTATTATTAATGATTTTATCATTATCGCATTACTAATAACAAGGTATTTTAAATTTTTATATTCAAAATTATAGCCAAATTATAACTTACTTTTTACCTTTTCCCTTTTTGGAGTAAGATAAATAAACAACAAAAAACCCTAATGCACCAACAAAATAATAGCCTGCTGTTGTAGTTGCATTGGAAAGATACTTCATAACAGCATACACTAATAGAACAATTGTGAACAGCAAGGTGCCCAAACGCATTATTTTGTTTACGTTCATCATCCTAATATTCCTTCCTATAGAGAGCAGTTTAAAAGAGGTGCTGTTGCAAAACAAAATACAATATAGAAAAACTTTCTGTTTTAATAGTACGTGAGTACAACTTATATCAATGGGAAGCTCAGTTAAAAGTAATTGCCGAAATTGTAGGTGAAACACAAGTGTTTTAGCCGTCAAAGCGACAGGACGTCGATTTGAGCAGCAACCCGAGACACGATGTCGAGTGTTCGGCGACGACAAAAATGCTTGTGGTTAACCAGACTATTTCAGCAATTACTATGGCACTTTTCAAGTATAAGTGCAACTACACTTCTGCCTTCGCTAGGGCTCGGCACAAGCTAAGTTTTCTTTAGAGCAATCCATTGATATTAGTTCGTACGGAAGGACTATTTAAACATAATCTTTTAACTATTTTGTATCCGATATAGTTTTCTAACAGCTTCGTAAAGTTATTCTATCTTAGTCTATAATAAAAAACAAGGTACAATGTGAACATATTTACGAAAACCTGCTAAATAGTTCATTTAAATTCTTATTTTTCTCGATAAGCAGCATTAAAGGATATCCAACAAAATAACATGCAATTAATTGTCCAGCTCCCACTGAAATTATTGTTATAGGCAATGACAAATCGCTCAGAATACTTAGCATTGCACCTATTACAACAGCATTAATAAGCACTGGTGGCAGTGGTGCTAACAGTTTTCTCTTTGGCTTTTTAAAAGATATTTTATAGGTCAAATAAGCTGATAGAAGTGTTGCCAGGCTTCCAATAACTATATCCCAGATTCCATTACCTCCAATAATATTGGATACTAAACATCCCACAAATAACCCTGGAATGGCCAATGGCGTAAAATACGGTAATACAGTAAGTGCTTCGGCCAGTCTGCTTTGCATAGGCTGAAAGCTAATAAGATAAAAAATCAATGTTAAAACTAAATACACTGCGGCGATCATGGCTGAGGTTGTCAGCATTCTTACTTTATTGTTATTCATAATTATGTCCATTCCCCCATGAGCCGTGACAAAATTAATCCATAAAAATTAGGCGTTTAACAAAACAAAATACTGCCCTACATTATGTAGGCAGCGACGCCATAGTTTTGTTTATAGACAGGATGGTCACGAACTGTCTTTCTTAATATTTTCTACTATTGTACCATCCATACTTATAAAATACAAATACTATTTTTTAAATTAAAACCCCATTTTATGAATTGTTTGTAAATAAATTGTAAATAGAATATAGCTATTGTACCAATTGAAATTGATTTTATGTATAATTTACTATATTAATCTTAAATATGGAAAAAATACTTAATAAAGGTGGAATTCAAATGAAAGCTATAAAAAGAATATTGATTTTTATTGTGACAGTGACATTACTATTAAATACAGCTTGTTCCAGCAACGAACAGTCTGATTCTAAAAACAATACTACTCAAAAGAAATTAAGTATATGGTATCTTGATTCTGATAAGAGAACAAAATATAACATTCAAAAATTCAGGGATATATATCCAGACATTGAGATCTCTGAAACAGTTTATAATTTAGAAATTTTTCAAGATATGTTAACCAAGCTGAGTACAGAATTAATGGTTGGTGAAGGTCCGGATATAATATTGTTTCATAAGCTCTATTTCGGTTCCCTAAATAGAGCTCTAGAAAGCGGAGTTTTTACTGATTTAAATGCTCTGATAAAAAAAGATAAGGAATTTAACGAAAATGAATACTATCAAAAAATTTTTGATGTAGGCAATTATAATGGCAAAAGATTATATATACCTTTAAACTACACAATACCTTACTTTACAACAACTGAAGCAACATTAAAAAAATATAATATCAATATAGAAAAATCAGGTATTACTCTTGAGGGCTTGAGTGAATTGGCAAAAAGCTTTACACAAAGCAACGAAAAAAGTAAAAACTTAATTGCTTGTAATTTTCATTTTACAGACATGATGTATATCAGTAAATTAGAATTTATCGATAAGAAAAACAAGAAATCAAACTTTAATACAAAAGAATTTATCAAGCTTCTTGAGCAATACAAAAACATATATCCTTCTATAGCTACATATGAAGATCAAAGTAAATATCAGTATTATGCTGATATGACAGCAGCTGACAAACTGGTTTTTGGATATGATACCATTATTTCACCCCCAATGAAATTAAGATACTTTAATTCTACTTACATATCAGCTGTAGGAGATAAAATGGAAATCATACCAATAGTGAATAAGGGTGTATATTCAGCTGAGCCTATGGAGTTCGTTGGCATAAATGAAAATTGCAATAATAAGGAGGCAGCGTTTGAAATCATTAAATTTATGCTTTCAAAAGATAGACAAAAAGAAAAAGACAGTAATAGTGTCGGTAATCTCAATACATATATGCCTGTTAATAAGCTGGCATTTAAAGAAGATATGCAAGCTGCTTTAGAAAATTCAGATACAGGATTCACATTCCCTATAGTGCAGCTGCCTGAAAGCATCGCTGACAAGATGAATATGATGATTGAGAATTCCCAGCCTGTGCAGCTTATTGACACAAATATAATAAGAATAGTTAACAAGGAATTAGGAAATTATATCAACGGCAAAGCTTCCGCTGAGCAAACCGCAAAAGCCATAGATGAGAAGGTAACAATACTTTTGAATGAATAACCAAAACCTAAATTTCATTCCATTTACTTATTTACATTTATAATGTATAATAATTTATCTGTAAGTGTTGCAAAATAAGGTTTATGGAGGTTATTTTATGAAGATTATAAATTATGATGTTGCAATAATTGGTTGTGGCATTTCTGGTATATTTGCTGGTTATGAATTAACAAAACAGAACCCCCAACTTAAAGTTGTAATGATTGAACAGGGAAATAATATTTTAAATCGTAATTGTCCTACTATTGCTAATAAAATTAAAGACTGCATACGCTGTAAATCCTGTGACATTATGCGTGGTTTTGGCGGCGCAGGCGCATTTTCAGATGGTAAATTCAATTTTACGACTTCATTTGGAGGTTGGCTTAATGACTACCTTACAGACAAAGAGGTTATGGAATTAATAGAATATGTGGACAGCGTAAATGTTGAGTTCGGTGCAACCAAGGAGACATTTTCTACTTATACGCCAGAAGCCAAAATTATTGAAAAAAAAGCTCTTGAAAATGACCTTCATTTATTACAAGCCTCAGTAAAGCATCTGGGAACAGAAAATAATTATGAAATACTGAAAAGGCTATATAATTACTTGTTAGAACGCTTAGAAATCAAGTGCAATACTCAAGTAGTTGACATTACACCTTTAAATGACGGGTATTCAATTGAAATACAAAACGAAAACACTATAAATTGTAAATATTTAATATGTGCTCCTGGCAGGTCAGGTGCCGAATGGTTTTCAAAGCAATGCAAGCAATTAAAGCTTGATTTAATAAACAACCAAGTTGACATCGGCGTTAGAGTTGAAGTTCCTGCAAAGGTATTTGAACACATAACGGATGTTGTTTATGAGTCAAAGCTAGTATATAGAACAAAGCAATATGGTGATTTAGTCCGTACTTTTTGTATGAATCCATATGGACATGTTGTATCAGAGAATGTAGATGGTATAGTGACTGTTAATGGCCATAGCTATACTGACCCAAGTTTAAGAAGTGAAAACACTAACTTTGCACTTCTGGTTAGCAATAGATTTACACAACCCTTTAACGAACCATATCAATATGGAAAGAGGATTGCCTCTTTATCAAATATGCTTGGTGGCGGGGTGCTTGTACAAAGGTTTGGAGACTTAATTAAGGGTGCGAGAACAAATCCTCACAGACTTAACCAGAGTTTCATACACCCCACTTTAAATGCAACTCCTGGTGACTTAAGTCTTGTATTAACAAAGAGACATCTGGACAATATTATTGAAATGATTTATGCACTCGACAAGATAGCTCCAGGTACTGCAAACTACGATACTTTATTATATGGTGTTGAGGTGAAATTCTACAGTTCAAGACTTGAATTAACTAAGGAGCTTGAAACAAAGCTGCCAAATATGTTTGCCATTGGTGATGGTGCCGGAATAACAAGAGGCCTGTCTCAAGCAAGTGCCAGCGGTGTCCTGGCAGCCAGAGCCATATCTAAGAGAATTAGTGAATAGTAAGTGAAGGATATAAAAAGGGGCTATTGCAAAACTATATTGATATCCGATATAGTTTTACAATAGCCCCTTTTCTAAAGGCTAAACCTTCTCTGGCTCTGGGTACTCAACTCCAAAGGTTTCAACTGAAACCTTTTTCATTACTTGAGCTTCTAATGGCTTATCATTTCTGTCTCTTTTAACCTTTACTATTCTGTCAGCTTCTTCTATGCCCTCAATTACTTTTCCAAATGCAGCATACTCTCCATCAAGATGGGGAGCCTTTTCAACCATTAAGAAGAACTGTGAGCCTGCTGAGTTTGGAGCCATAGTTCTAGCCATTGATAAAACTCCTTTATCATGTTTTAAATCATTCTTAAAGCCATTAATAGAAAACTCTCCTTTAATGCTGTAATTAGGACCACCCATTCCTGTTCCATCAGGGTCACCGCCCTGTATCATAAATCCAGGTATTACTCTATGAAAAATTACTCCGTCATAAAAGCCTTTATTTATAAGTGAAATAAAGTTATTTACAGTGTTTGGTGCTATCTCTGGGTAAAGTTCTGCTTTGATAACATTACCGCTCTCCATTTCTATAGAAACTATAGGGTTTTTATTCATAATATTTATTCCTCCAAAATTCAAAATTTTATACTAGTATTATTTTATAGTTTTAGCCTGGTATGTCAAGTATATTCATCAATTTAACCTTTTGTCTGTTCCTACTCCATATTAAGGCTCAGCTGTGTATCTGTCTTGTCCACTTCCTTAAGATAGCAGCCAATTGCAGGTATATTCTTTGGTTTATAATACTTAATATCAGACAAGGGCATTTCATCTAAAGTCTTTATGTGTATTAATGTGCTGCCTTTTTTGGAAATCAGTACTTGTACCCCTTGTGAAGCTCTGGTTGTTTTTGATCCAATGGCTTCAGTATTAAACACTAAAACTTTTTTAATACTGCTTTGTGCAATTAATTCAATGTCCTCATTAATAAACATCATCCTTACCAATGGAGAACCACTATAATAAGCATTAGCAAGCTTCTTTCTGTTTGTCTTTGTGGCATAGCTTGACAAATCTATTTTTGCACCTTTTCCATTTTCATAGAAAAACAGCATATAACCTTCGTAATTATCAGTAGCAGTGACATATACTATCTTTTCATCGTTATCCAACCCTAACAGATTAGTCAGGTATTCTCCTAAACTGCTGGCTTTGCAATCAGGAATATCATATATTTTCATTTTATATACGTTAAACTGGTTTGAAAAGAGCAGCAAATCAGCTTTATTATGTGTTTCGATTTCTTGAGTAATTAGATCATCATCCTTTAGCTTGTGCTCAGGATTTGCCCTAAGTGATGTAAGTGCAATCTTTTTTAGATAATTGTGCTCAGTGAGGAATATTTTCAAATTGTAGTCTTCAATCAGTTTTTCTATAGTTATTTCCTCAACATGCTCTTCTTTAATTATCTCAGTAATTCTAGGTTTTCCATACTTCTTTGCAACTTCCTTAAGTTGTTTTTGAATAATCTTTTTTACTCTCTTTTCATTTCCATAAATGTCCTTTAAATCAGCTATTTCCTTTATTAAATCCTCTGTTTCGCTTACTCTATTTAAAATATATTCCTTATTAAGATTTCTAAGCTTTATTTCTGCAATATATTCTGACTGAACTTGGTCTATTTGAAAGCCTTCCATCAAATTAGGTATAACAAGATTTTCCTGATCTGTTCCTCTAATTATTGCAATTGCCTTATCTATATCAAGTAATATTTTTTTAAGTCCCAATAGTAAATGCAGCTTATCACTTTTTTTCTCAATATCATATAATGTTTGTCGTTTTATACACTCTACTCTAAAGGCAAGCCATTCGTTAAGAATAGTCTTAACCCCCATCACTCTAGGTCTTCCATTTATCAATATATTAAAGTTACAGTTAAAGCTGTCCTGTAGTGGTGTAAACTTAAAAAGCTTATTCATTAGTGCATCCGGATCAGTATTTTTCTTAATGTCAAGAGTCAGCTTTAGTCCACCTAAATCTGTTTCGTCTCTAACATCTGTAATTTCTTTAATCTTACCACCCTTTACCAAGTCAATAATCTGATCCATTATTGCCTCAACAGTTGTTGAATACGGTATTTGAATTATTTCGATACAGTTGTTCTCTTTATCATAGCTGTACTTTGCTCGTACCTTAAAGCCACCCTTCCCATTATTATATATATCCTGTATTTCTTTCTCAGAATAAATTAATTGACCTCCTGATGAGAAGTCAGGTGCTTTTAAGTAATCTCCAATATTTATAGCTTCATTATCTATTAGTGCAACTGTTGTATCACAGATTTCCTGCAAATTAAAGCTACAAATATTACTAGCCATACCAACAGCAATTCCTTGGTTTGCATTTACTAGTACATTGGGATATGTAGTTGGTAATAGTACTGGCTCTTTAGTGGTATTATCATAATTATCAATAAAGTCTACAGGATTCTTGTCTATATCTTTAAATATTTCTTCACATAGCTTATCTAGCTTAGCTTCGGTATAACGAGGCGCAGCAAACTTCATATCTCTTGAATATTGTTTACCAAAGTTTCCTTTCGAATCAACAAATGGGTGAAGTAGTGCATTATTACCCCTTGTTAAGCGCACCATGGTCTCATAAATAGCCATATCTCCATGAGGATTTAACTTCATAGTTTGTCCCACAATATTTGAGGATTTAGTCTTAGCACCTGTAAGAAGTGACATTTTATACATAGTATAAAGAAGCTTTCTATGAGATGGCTTAAAACCATCTATTTCAGGGATTGCTCTTGATACAATAACGCTCATTGCGTATGGCATATAGTTTGTTTCAAGAGTATCTACTATAGTTTGTTCAACCATATTTTTAGGAGTCATGCTTGCTTGTCCTCTTTTCTCTTTTCTCTTTTCTTTATATCCAATGATTCTAGCTTACATCAATCATATCTAAATATCTGCTACCATTTTCCTCTATAAACTGCTTTCTGCCCGACAGATTATCTCCAAGTAGAACATCAAACATTTGGAAAGTAGCCTCTACATCAGAAGGCATAACCTTGATTAATCTCCTAGTTGCAGGATTCATTGTGGTTAACCACATCATGTCTGGTTCATTTTCACCAAGTCCCTTTGACCTCTGTATTGTATATTTCTTTCCCTGAAGCTTTGCCAGAATATCTGCTTTTTCTTTTTCAGAATATGCAAAGTAGTGATTATCCTTGCAAGTAATTTCAAATAAAGGCGATTCAGCAATAAACACTTTTCCCTCGAGTAGAAGTGTCGGAACTAATCTATATAACATCGTCAAAATTAGAGTTCTAATCTGGAACCCATCCACATCTGCATCTGTACAAATAATTACTTTATTCCATCTGAGATTTTCCAGTTCAAAAGTATTTAATTCTTTATTGTGCTTTGATTTTATCTCTACTCCACAGCCAAGCACCTTTAGAAGGTCTACAATAATTTCACTTTTAAATATACCATCGTAATCGGCCTTTAAGCAGTTAAGTATTTTACCTCTAACTGGCATAATTGCTTGAAATTCAGCATCTCTTCCCAGCTTACAGGCTCCTAAAGCAGAATCTCCCTCAACTATATATATTTCTCTTTTTAAAATATCTTTCGTTCTGCAGTCAACAAATTTCTTTACTCTATTAGAAATATCTAAGTTACCGCTAAGTTTCTTTTTTATATTTATTCTGGTCTTCTCTGCTGTTTCGCGGCTTCTTTTGTTTACAAGAACCTGCTCTATAATCTTGTCACTTTCAAGCTTGTTTTCAATAAAGTAAACCTCAAGCTGCTGTTTAAGAAAATCGGTCATTGCCTCCTGAATAAATTTATTTGTAATTGATTTTTTAGTCTGATTTTCATAGCTTGTTATTGTTGAAAAGGAATTGACTACCAATATTAAACTGTCTTCAATATCTGCAAAGGTTATTTTAGCCTCATCCTTTGTGTATTTACCCTGAGCTTTGATACATTTATCAATTTCATATATCAATGCATTCTTTACTGCTTTATCAGGAGCTCCACCGTATTCAAGAAAGCTCGAATTATGGTAATATTCTAACAAATTGGTTTTATTATTGAAGCAGAAAGCTATCTGCATTTTTAACTTGTATTCAGGCTTATCCTCTCTATCCTTACCCCTTGTTGAAGTTTCAAAGAACTGAACCTCAGTAAAACCATCTTCCTGTGAAATCTCTTTAATGTAGTCAACTATACCGTTTTCATAACAATACAAGAAGGTCTCTCCTGATTCTTCGTCCTTGAGAACAAAACGGAGACCTGCATTTACAACAGCCTGCTTTTTTAAAACAGTCTGAAAAAATTCAAGTGGGATATTTATATCTGTAAATACTTCTAAATCAGGCTTCCATTTCTGAATAGTAGAAGTTTGAGAATATTTGTATTTTTCTTTTAAAAGACCTCCTACATTTTCTCCATTTTCAAAATGCAATTGGTACTTAAAACCATCACGAAACACTGTAACGTCAAAAACTTCTGAACTATATTGAGTTGCACATGCACCCAATCCATTTAAGCCTAAGCTAAATTCATAATTTTCACCTGAGTTGTTTTTATATTTTCCACCTGCATAGAGCTCACAATAAACCAGTTCCCAGTTAAAGCGTTCCTCATTTGCATTATAGTCCAGAGGAATACCTCTTCCCCAGTCTTGTACCATAATTGAGCGATCCATAAATCTGGTAATCTCTATAACGTTTCCATATCCCTCGCGAGCTTCATCAATTGAGTTTGACAAAATTTCGAAGAAAGAATGCTGGCAGCCCTCAAGCCCATCCGACCCAAATATTACTCCTGGGCGTTGTCTAACTCTATCTGCTCCTTTTAACGATGAAATACTTTCATTTCCATAATCAGTCTTCTTATTATCTTTTGCCATTAATAGTCCTCCAAAAATTATTCCACCTAAACATTATTTATCAAACTAGTGTTCTCTGTCAAGTTATTTTACCCTTTTATTATATAACATAGTTTAATTCAGGAGTAACACTCCAAATAAATCTTAAGCTCTCCAATCTATATATTAAGCTATTTTGTGTTAATTCTCAATGTGTTATATCTATTTGTAATTCTAATGTATTTTGTCTCTCTATACTAAATCATGAGTTAGAAAATGATATGACAACCTGTGGAATTTATAATATAATATTTATGCAGCTGAACATATTTCAAAACTGAATTATAATTCTAATCAAATGTTCAGTTTATTACCGTTATGGAGGACAACCAAATGAAATTACGGATAACTAAATCACAACTTAATTCTCTGACCTTTGAGCAAAAACAAAATCTTTGTGACCTATGGATTCCAAATTTATACGATGTTGCAGTAGCAAATGTTTGTATAGATGCTGCTGAGGAAAAGTTTAGCCAGATAACCTATGTAATTGGAGGTATTAAACTAATAAAGCACCATGACTTGTTACTTTATGATTTAAAATTTTTACCAGATGAGCAATTAATAATACAAGACGACGATTCATCCTCAGATAATATTACTTCCGATATAACAGATGATATTGATAATATAAATGAAAGTGAAAACGAAAAACATATCGATAACATTGATATTGACGAAAACGATGAAGCTACTGAAGAAGAATTTTCTTTTGAAGAGGATTTCAACTTTGAATTTCAAAGACCAGATTCCTATTCAAAGAAGGATTGTGTACCTCTTCTGGATATCGGACAAATGATTGACATCCTCCAAAGGAAAAATTTTGGAAAAGGCGGGTTCTATATATCAGCTAATATTGATGACTATGTATTTGAAATGGGTAAAGACGACTTTTCCAATAATAGTATGTTTGATGAAAATAATAAAGAATGTGAATTATGTGATATACTTTGGGAGTCAGTTAAAGCGCTGTTATAATTGTTATTTAAAATGGTTACTAAACTTTCCCAGTTGAAAATTGTAGATGTTCATACTTATCAATGGAAAGTTGGGTTGGTTATTAAAAATAGGGCTACTGCTACTTATATAGTTTGCGGTAACCCTTATTTTTTACTAATTTCTTATTACCTTAACTCCCATCTGAATAAGCCCACTTTTTCATTACTATCTGCTCTACAATTTTTCAGAAAAGCACAAAGATTTACTTTAGTCCTCATCAGCCTCAATATTTCCAACACCTGTATTTAGCTTTACACTTGGGCCTCCACCATTTATATGCCCTACAAAGTAGAATTTACTCTTAGAATTTTTTGTCTTTATAAAGCTACCAGATAAAGCACCAACACCAGTGCTTACATCAAGGGACATCTTGGTATCTTCTGGGACTATAAAATCAATATTACCAACACCACTTGAAGCAATAAATGAGCTTACTTTATAAATTTCACCATGAAATTCAATGTTACCAGCTCCAGTATTAATGTTGTTATTCTCCAAAGCAGATACACCTTGAATTTCAATATTACCTGCGCCAGTGTTAATGGATAGTTCTGCTGATATATCGTTTATATCTATATTTCCTGCCCCAGTGTTTACTTCTATCCCATTTATACCATTTGGAAGTAATATAACCAAGTTTATTGTAGTTTGAAAGGATTTGAAGTTATCTCTTTTCCAATCCCAAAAATCCTCTCCATCCTTTGTTTTTACAACTAATTTCATGACCTTTCCATTTCTCTCAAGTTCAATATTCATGTTTTCCAGTATAGTCTTTTTGTCCTTTTCTGAAGTACCTCGTACTTTTTTCTCTGCTTCAATTACTATTTGAGAGGCTTCAGATTTTTCAACTGTAACATTTCCAGCATCAGTTGATAGTACCAATCTCTCCCCATCTAACTTATCTTCTTCAATTGTTTGAGCTTCTAAGGACTCCTTGCCCACACCTTCAAAAAGATTATTTTCTTTCTTATCCACAGAAAATAACTCATGTTCTTCGCCATTAATTCTTACACCGCAGCCAGTTGAAAGAACCATCATAAGAACAAGTATAATAGCTATAACAGAAAAATATCTTCTTTTCAATATTTTCAACTCCCATTTCATTATATTTAACTCCATAGCGTTACTAATACTCCAGCTTATTCAAGCACGAAATAAGTATCGTGAAGCTTCAAAACAAGCGAGTTCAAACCTCGCCCCTTCTTATATACTCTAATACGTATGGAATTGGAAAATGTCTTAAAAAGCAAAATATTTTCTTGTAAAATTTATTGAGATACTCTGTTATTAGGTGATATAGCTCTACTTATTGCAGTTCCTGCATATTTCCAAGTTAGATAAATCATAACCGTTTGTATTGGCAGGAAAACTACACATTTTATTAATCGAGCTCCTAAATCCGCAAATGCCGCATTTTTATACATAAAAACAAGCCAGATAGTATTTAATATCAAGCTAGTAATTACAATAACCGCAAGTGCAGCAAAAAAGGACCTTGCAATGGTAATTTTCTTCTTGTATAGAACAACACCATATAGAAAGCCTGAAATGAATGCACTCAAAGTGAAGCCTGGGAAGTATGGCCCTTTTGGAAATATCATCATTCCTAAAATATCAGCTATAGCAGCAGCGGTACCAGCCGTAACTGGTCCAAATATTATTGCCGAAATGGCAATAGCTACAAATTCAAAGGATATCCTCACAGTTAGAGTTTCTACAGAAGTGAATCTTGTTAAAATAACTTCAAGAGCAATAAAAAGACCTACAAATAAAATGTTTCTTGTTTTATCATGCATATGCACTACCTCCTTTTAATGTGTGGGTACCTAAATTTCCCCATATAATAATAAAAAGCCACACAAAGAGGTCTGCTCTTTTTGTGGCAGCGGAATGCGATATCTGCACCGCAAACATTTAAAAAGATTGCATCTAAATGTTTTTCGTCTAAAAGGCAACTTCCCGTCCTTTTAACACTTAACGCGCAAAAATCTACTCTGCCAATTTGTTTTATTTTAGTTTGCATATTCATTTATATGATTAGTATATGCAAATTCGTATTTTATTCTATATTACTTTAAATATAAAATCAATGTGTAAAAATAAAAATCTATGAATTCGCATTATTTAACAAATTCATAGATTCTTATTTTTTAAGCTTTCTTATTTTTCATCTTCATTTTGATGCGCTTGATGTAGACGGTGATGTAGTTGCAGTTGAAGGTGACATAGTTGCTATGGACGGCGATGCTGTAGCAGGTGTAGGTGCAGTAGTTGTTATCGGTGATGTAGATATAGTTGGTGTTGTTACTGATGGTGTTGTTACTGATGGTGTTGTTACAGATGGAGTTGTTACTGTCGGTGTAACTGTTGTTCCTCCTGTACCGGTCTTGGCGCATGCTGCCATACTAATTGCCAATGCAATAATTATAACTAATACAGATACTTTTTTCATTTTAATTTAGTCCTCCTTATGTTATTGTTTTTTATTAAAACGAATATAATCTTATTATTTAATTAATGCACTAAATATATACATTTTTCCCAATAAAAAATCTTTGTAATTTGTCTAAATACAAAAAGCCCTGAGCATTTTTTATACTTACATAAAAGCTCAGGACTTTTTATTGATTTCTACTTCAAGCTGATTATTATTGTTTGAACCTTTCCGCCATTATTTATTGGTCTATCGCAATACAGCTTTATACTACCATAATTTGCACTTGTTCCTATAACAATATCAGATAATTTTTTTGCTGCTAAATTCCCCGAATAGTCTTTAAGATACACAGTTACATCTGAGTTAAACATATATATCCAGTTATTCATTTTGAGGCGCTTACTATCAATGGCTTGAATATACCATCCTAGTCCATTAGGATCTTCAACTTTATTAAAGGAGCTTACATTATTATTATACATTTTCATACTGAATACTGAGCCTGTAGTAGCTCCTGAAATTTCGGTTTTTGAGTAATATGTATACTTATTTGCCCCTGAAACCAAATTATACGCATAATATGCTGCTTTCTCATCTTTTAGGTTTTTCCCATCAGGTTCCTTTATACTTTGAACAACATAGTTTTTGTATTGTTGATTTAATACATCACTTGTTAATATAACACATATATCTTCAAAATCTCCTGCAGTTGCTATAAATTTAACTTTACCTGCTGGCAAAGTACCATCTGGCATATCATCCCAATTTAATAAATTAACAGTCTCATCAGTGTAATTAAATATCTTTACATTGTTTGAGGTATAGCTTTGATTTACTTTTTTCTCATTCTTGTCTATCTCAACTGTTGTATCAGTTCTATAGCTAAGATTTAGCAAAGCCACAGTATCATCATCCACACTTGAATACTTCACCAATCTCCATTCATATTTGTTTGGATCCTCTTCTATTTTATATGTCTTGGTAGTTCCATCTACATGCATCAAATCAACTGTATAATATGTTTTTCCATAGTCAGCGGCAGCTGTAGATACTTTAGTTGCACAGTTAACAACAAATGCATATTCCTTATTGTTGTCATCCTCCATATAATATGCATCAACTAATTTACCATCATATCCTAATACGGCAGATATATCATCTCCCACATTAAAAGCATCCCTTGAGGAATTGAATTTATCTATCTTTACATACTCACCCAAATCATACTTCACATTGTTTATCTCAATTGCTGTTGGTGTATATTTACTAGGAAGAATACTTGTAATCTCTCCTTCAATTTTATTATCAACCACCAAATAATATATTAATACATTAAGCTTATTATAAACTTCATATACCACATCCTTATCCTTAATATCGTTCAAGGATATTATTTCTCCTACAGTACTCGTTGAAGGTGTTATAGTATTGTTAACTGTATTTCTTAGAATAGGTATACCTGATTTAAATGTTATATTCCCAAGTTTGTTGTTGTTTGGATTAAAGTTAAAAGCAACCTCTGGCTCACCATATACCCAATTTGTTTGGTCATTCGTCAACCCAACTGATTCCTTGAGAGTTACGTCAGCATTAGATGAATTAGCTTTCTTAATATTAGTATTAAGCATTCGAGTAATCATAGTAATAGTCGCACTAGTAGATACTTCATCGTTACTTTTTAGACTAAAGCCAGTAGTAAGACCTAAATTTTTTGCTTTTTCAATATATCCGTTTGGCCAAGTTCCAATAATATCACTACTCGTATACCCTAGTGCTTTAATCATTGCGGTACATAACTGAGCATATGTTATTGTATTATTAGGTTTAAACTTTCCATCTGCGAAAGCTGATAAATACCCTTTATTTACAGCTGCATTTATGTATCCGCAAAATTTTGATGTTTTAGCTACATCAGAAAAAGTTGTAGAACCTGATAAAGATTGTGCCAATTCATAATTTCCGGTTGAATTGACTATTAATTTAGAGAACACTTCTCTACTCATCTTGCCTGTCATATTTAGATCTGATTCATCTATAATACCCATTAAATTTAACTTTGCAAGGGAATCATTCGATGTGGCATTAGTCTGATTACCTGCTGTATTAGTAGTTGCACTACTATTCCCAGCAAATGTAATTGTGGTTGTAGCCATCAAAACAGCAATCAACATAAAAGTAATTATTTTTTTTAGCATTGTTTCAACCTCCTGGTTTATGTATTTAGTTATTCAAATCTGAGTGCATCAATAGGATTTAACCGCGCTGCTTTATAAGCTGGGAATAATCCAAAAATCACTCCTACTCCTAAAGATATTCCAAAGGAAAGTAGCATCCAAAATGAAGAATATACCTCTGTGGTTATTTCAAATCCTCCAATAATAAAGTGAATACAACCTACCCCCATTAGAATTCCCACAATTCCTCCAATACCGGTTATCATTACAGCTTCAATCAAAAACTGAATCATGATACTTTTCTTTTTAGCACCTATAGCTTTTCTAATGCCAATTTCCCTAGTTCTCTCCGTTACTGAAACTAACATAATATTCATTATTCCTATTCCACCTACAACTAGAGATATTGCTGCAATTCCTCCTAGTACTATCATCAGTGTATCTGTAATAGTGTTAAGAGTATCCAAAATCTCTGCCTGGTTCATTACACTAAACAAATCCTCATCACCATATACCGAGGTTAAATATGTAGTAAGATTATCCATTACTAATTCAACGTTATTGGCATCAACCGCCTGTACAGTAAAGTTTCTGATAGTACCATTTCTACTAAGTCTTTGAGCCACTGTTACAGGTATAATTACCTGATCATCATCTCCAGAATCCTGACTGCCATCTGTTTCCTGTAACAAGCCCACTACCTTAAATATTTCTCCATTGATTTTCATTGTTTGCCCTACAGGATCTTCTCCTGCAAATATGTCATTTGCGACAGCTGTTCCAATAACTGCTGTTTTAAGCTTATTGTCTGTGTCAAAGGAGGTTATAAATCTTCCTGCTGAAACATGCTTGCTCTTTATATATTCATATTCTTCGCTAGTGCCAATCACTGATGTTGTCCTACTCAATGTTCCGGCTTTCAAGGTCATACTGCTTGTTACAGTGGGTGCAAGCAAACTGATGGTATCGCTATTCTTATCAGCATATTCCTGCAACTGGTCATATGTTATTTGCCTATTACTACCTCTTCCAGTAATAGTTATTGTAATCAGATTACTACCAAGACCTTTGATTGAATCCGTTATACTGGCTGTACTTCCTTGTGCAAAGGCAACTGCTGTTATAACAGACCCAACACCAATTATTACACCCAGCATAGTTAGAAAGGACCTACCCTTATTTCCCACAATACTTTTAATTGCCATTTTGAAGGCCTGAAAAAAACCCAATTACACCGCCTCCTTATTTTCAATAATCATACCATCCTGAATTTTGATAATTCTTTGGGCTTGGGCGGCTACATTATTATCATGGGTTATAAGTACAATAGTATTTCCCTGTTCATGTAAAAAATGTAGTGTTTTCATAACATCTGAGCCAGATTTAGAATCAAGATTACCTGTAGGCTCATCTGCCAATATTAACGGGGGATTACTCACCAGGGCACGGGCTATTGCAACCCTTTGCTGTTGACCTCCTGATAATTCATTTGGTGTATGATGTATTCTATCCCCTAGCCCAACCATTTCAAGCGCCTCAATACATCGTCTGTGCCTTTCCTTGTGTCCTACTCCCTGATATATTAACGGCAATTCAACATTTTCAACTGCTGTCAGTTTTTTTAAAAGGTTAAAGCCTTGAAAAATAAAGCCTATTTTATTATTTCTTATTTCAGCAAGCTGATTATCATTGAGCTTACTTATCTCTTTTCCATCTAAAATATAGTTTCCAGATGTAGGTACATCCAAGCAACCTAACATATTCATTAGCGTTGATTTGCCAGAACCAGATGGACCTATAATTGCTACAAATTCGTGTTCTGCAACGTGCAATGAGACATTATTTAAGGCATATACCGAGTTTTCACCCATCTCATAAACCTTACACATATTTGATATTTGTATCATTATTATTGCCTCCATGGTCATTTACTCATATTATTATCTCACACTCTGTAAATTCCTTATTTAGAGTTTGCTTATTGTCTGCCGCCACCTGGCATTCCTCCGCCACTAGGCATTCCACCACCACTAGGCATCACGCCGCCACCTGGCATTCCACCACTAGGCATTCTACCACCGCCCATGCCTCCAGCCATGCCACCCATGTTGAAGCCACCTGAAGCTGTACCCTTACCGCTTTCACCAGTGCTTTTTTCTACAAGTGGTGGAAGAATAACTTCATCACCCTCGAATAGTCCACTTTTAATTTCGATATATGTATCACTTGTTAAGCCAACCTCAACCTCTTTCATAGTAGCATTGGCATAATACTCTTGATTTTGAGTAAAGCCAACTGGCATCTTATTTTCTCTAGTTAAAACACTATCATTTTGTTCTTTAGCCTTTTTACCATTATCACTACTTTGTGCAACATCTGATTTATTACTTGGAGCACTCATATTTTCAGTAGGTTTCATTTTACTTTTAGGAGTTTGCTGATTACTGCTATCTGATGACCCCTTTACCCATACAAAAGCTTTTTCTCCCCTTTTAGATACTGCTTCAATAGGTACAACCAGTGCGTTCTCTGCTTTATTTAATATAATAGTAGCATTTGCATTCATTCCAGCAAGTAGGTTTTCTGTTTCGTTTATTTTAATAGTAACCTTGTATGTAGCTACCCCGTTAGAAGAAGTTCCCTCCATAGCCTTATATTTTACCTCACCGCTAAGAGGTGTTTTTTTTGTATCGGTCAATGCATCTACAGTAATTGAAACTTCCTGTCCAACCTCTACCTTAGAAATATCAAGTTCATCAACTGATATTGTAAACTCCATTTGATTAAAATCTCTTATGCTTAGCAGAGCACCCCCACGCTCTAAGCTATCTCCCTGCTCAGCTGATATAGAAGATATTGTACCATCAAAAGGAGCATATACCTTGTAATCCTCCAAGGTCTTTTTAGCCGCTGTCAATTGGTTCAGTAAATCCTGAATTTTTAAAGAATTTGTTTTTGAGGTTATCTGCAAATCATCATTCTCAATTTGTATAAGAACATCTCCAGCATTAACATATTGATTATCTTTAATATTTACAGAAGAAATTGTACCTGATGTAGAAGCTGTGACTGCCTTTTTACTGGCATATGAAAATGTTCTGACTTCACTTTCCATATTAATTCCATTATTAGTATCGATGCTCACGCTTGCTGTTGACGAATCAGTTATAGTACCTGGATTGGATACTGTAACCTCTATATCTTTAACAATTGAACCATTTGAAGCCGCATATGAATTACTTCCAATTTCAGTAATAACGCCCTCTACGATATCCATATGTTGTTGTAAATTAACCTGAACCTTTTGACCCACTTTAATATTTGATATGTATGTAGTATTAAAAGGAACTGAAAGAGTTAGCTTTGACGTATCAGTAATTGTGAACATGCTCCTACCGCTGTTAACAGTCTGGCCCTTTTCAGCTTGTATATCAGTAACTTTACCACTAAAAGGTGCAGTAATTGTTAAATTATCATACCCTTTTTCAGTATTACTAGTACTGAGTTCTGCCTGACTTATAGAGTTCTCTATCTTTTGAATACTTAATTGTGCATCAGTATCATCTATTTCGTATAGTAGATCTCCTTTCTTTACCGTGTCTCCCTCTTCACAATAGGCACTAATAATTTTGCCTGATACATTTGACATTAAATCAGCTGTACTTGCAGATGTAATTGTACCTGATCCAGTTATACTTACCTCAATATTCCCTTTCGTTACCTTTGCCGTACGTTGCGCTGATGTCATTGCACTTTTTGAAACATTGTTCCTGGTTATTAGGAATCCTCCAACTGCAATCGCAATAATTACTACACTAGCAATTAAAAACTTCACATTTTTTTTACTTCTCCATTTACTTTTCTTTATTCCCATAAACTCCACCTCTTCATCCCTTGGTTAGGAATTTTTTAATTCTCATTCTAAATAATATTAAAAAAATATGTCAAACCTGTGTAAGAATTGTGAACAAAATGTAAATGTTTATTAACTTAACTTTCCATTAAGTATGAACACCTACAATTTATAACTATGAAAATTAGTAGTCATGACCTCACATAGAACGTGTGGTATTCGTTTCAACAAAAAAAACAAGGGAACCCGTGTGTTAATACCATCCCTTGTTTTTATATTGGTTTATAATTATTTAGCACTGTCTGTAATCAATTATTCTCTTACTCTTCTTCTCACTTCTAGGAAGACTTCCAATTCCGCTCACCTCAGCGATAATATGTATCCCTATACGCTTTTTGAAAAGGTCAACAATATTATCTTCTATATCTCCACGTTCCATATCACCATCTGGATTATATTCAACCTTAAGTGTCATAACATCCTTCCCATTAATATGGTCAATTAAAATCTGATATTCGCTGCTAGCTCCCTCTACCTCTCTTAAAACCTCATCAATCTGGCCGGGATAGATATTTACACCCTTAACCTTTACCATATCATCGGTTCGTCCTACTATCCTATCAATACGAGGATATGGACGACCACATTTGCATTGTTGTGGTATTATCCTAGTCAGATCTCTTGTTCTATATCTCAGAAGAGGGGCACCCTCCTTCTTTAAGGTAGTAATAACAAGTTCTCCCGTTTCACCTTCAGGAAGCACCTCTCCTGTCTCAGGATTAATTATTTCAAAATATAGGTAATCATCATAGTAATGTATTCCTTCATGGCAATCACAGTCTATTGCAATACCAGGCCCATAAATTTCTGTGAGTCCATATATATCATAAATCTCAATGTCAAGTTCATTCTTAATACGCTGTCTCATTTTTTCTCCCCAGCGTTCAGAACCAATAACACCTTTTTTCAGATTAATTTCAGAACGAAGTCCTCTTTTCTCAACCTCTTCTGCAAGAACTAATGCATAAGATGAGGTTCCAATAATTACAGTTGACTTTAAATCCATCATCATCTGAAGTTGTTTATCAGTGTTTCCCGGTCCCATTGGCACAGCCATGGCTCCAAGCTTTTCAGCCCCTGCCTGAAAACCTATTCCTGCTGTCCATAAGCCATATCCAGGTGTAATTTGTATTCTGTCTAAAGGAGTGATCCCAGCAATTTCAAAGCTTCTAGCCATCATTACAGCCCAATCCTCTACATCCTGTGCTGTATAAGGAATTATAATTGGCTTTCCTGTTGTTCCTGAAGACGAATGGATTCTAACAACCTTCTCTTCTGGAACTGCTTGTAAACCAAGTGGATAAGCATCTCTCAGCTCCTCCTTTGTAGTAAATGGCAAGCTTTTAATTTGTTCAGAAGATGTTATGTCTTTAACATCAACACCACTTTTTATAAATTTTTCCTTATAAAATGAACTGTTTAGACTAACATTTATAAGCATTTTTTGAAATAACTCGAACTGACCTTGTCTCATCTTAACTCATCTCTTCTCTTAATTTTTTAATTTCTCCTATTATTATACAAATAATTTTCCTAACTGTCTATTATAGTCCTCCAAAATGTCCTTTTCTTATCGTGTTGTAATAATCTATTTCATTTCTATCATATTCTTCATCCATTAGTGGAGATGACAAAAGAAAGTCTGCTGTAGACTGACTCATAGCTACAGGTATATCATATAATACCGCTATTCTTAATAAAGCCCTGACATCTGGGTCATGCGGCTGTGAGGTAAGCGGATCCCAAAAGAATATCATAAAGTCAACTTCACCATTTGCTATACGCGAACCAATTTGTTGATCTCCGCCTAAGGGTCCACTTTTATAAGCTTTAACTGGCAAACCCGCTTTTTCAGTAATTAAACTTGCAGTTGTACCTGTCCCGCATAAGAAATGCTTACTAAGAATATCCTTCTTACTCTTTGCCCAGTTTATTAGAGCTTCCTTCCTATTATCATGTGCTACTAATGCTATATGCTTTTGCTTCCCCAGCTTATTTTGGCTCATGGCGTATCCCCCTATTATGTGTATGCTTATGTTTTTATCGAATAATGAGTGAATATAATACTGGTTGTAATCTATTTAGTGAGATTTGAGATAAAATTATAACCCATTTCAAAAGCCTTTATATTTAACTCTTTAAACCTCTGAGGTACGTTTTCAGCAATTGCTTCGAGCATTATTTCTCTGCTAAAAGGCATTTTACCAACAGCAGTTGCAGCACCCAAAAGAACTACATTTACAGTCTTTACAGTACCTGCTTCCTCCGCAAGCTTATATCCATCAATAAAATAAACTTCTTTTGCATTATCTTGAATGTAATTGGTAATATCTTCTATATCATACTGGGAAGTGCCGAGAGATGCTGATACAGGCTTAATTACCTGGGTATTTATTATACAGCAGCCGCTCTTTTTAAGTCTTGTTAAACTCCTAGCAGCCTCTGCTAATTCAAAGGCTATTAACATATCTGCATTTTCAAAGGGTATTATTGAACTGGACTTTTCACTATTTATTCTAACGTGACTTACTACACATCCACCTCTTTGAGACATTCCAATCGTTTCAGAAGTTCTTGCAAAACTACCTTGTTTAATTGCAGCCGCTGCAATAAGTCTTGAAGCAAGAACAGTTCCCTGCCCTCCAACACCAGAAATTAGGATGTCATATTTTGATTTAATCATTCTTCACACCTCCCAATGGCATTAAATGGACAAACATTTACACATAAGCCACAACCGTAGCAAAGTGAAGGTTCTATTTGCACCTTACTATCTACAATAGAGATTGCAGGACAACCGATGGTATTAATACACTTTTTACAGTTTGTACATTTGTCATTGACTTTGTATAGAACCTTCGGTTTAAACAGTGCAATACAAGGTGATTTAAAAATAACAACTGATGGTCCTTTATAATCCACTGCCTGTTTAATTATTTCAACAGAGTTTGTGAAATCAAGAGGATCACCTTTAACTATATGCCCTACTCCACAGGCTTTCACAACTCCATAAATATCTATTTTGTTTGATATACTATTCATCATAGTATTACCAATTCCAGGATGTGGTTGGTGTCCTGTCATAGCAGTAGTACTATTATCAAGTATAACTATCGTAATATCTGTATTATTGTAAACTGCATTTACTATCCCAGGAATTCCAGTGTGGAAAAAGGTTGAGTCACCTATGAAGGCGATAGCCTTTGTATCTGGTTCAGTTCTCTTAATACCTTGTGCCACAGTTATACCTGCACCCATACATAGAC
>JAEZOA010000039.1 GCA_023441625.1 Bacillota bacterium | reverse complement strand
GATTGTTTTTGACTTTGTAAAAGTGGTTCCGGAGGGAACGCCGGTTATATTTGCGCTCCAATCAATGGATAAAGATTTCTTCATTGACTTTTGCAGCAAATATAATATTAAAGCAGACAAATATTTTTCTGATAAAAGAATTCTTCATGTGGATATAGGTGACGGCACCACTGAATATCCGATTACTGAAGGGCAGGTTATTTTAAGTCAGCATATCGAGGGTTCTTATAATGGGGTCGGTCATGCAATAGAAGAATCCATTAATGAGTTTAACAGATTAATCAATCTTCCGGAGAGTTCCAGGCAGTATTTCTCAGATATACTTAAAAACCGTAACCATAAGTATTATGGCAAAGCTGTTTCTACAATTAAAACACCTTTAGAGCGGCAAGTAACAAAAATAATTGCACATGTTATCGGCCAGCTTAACCGTATAGAAATGAGGTCGATGTTATCGCCGTATATGGCGGCAGCAGCATACTTATGAAACCATACCTGACATCAAAACTGGCCAGAGGCTATATAAGTGATAAAATGTAGACAAAGGTATTTTAAATGTATAGAATAATAATGGTGTAGTTAGAAAAATCTTGGATTAGTGAATAAACTTGCATAACCTAATTCAATAGTTTGTTGTAGACAGGTTTATGTTGCTTAATTAATATAATCAGAATCTTGCGTAATCAGGATTCAAGGTCTAATTATATCAAAGATTTTACGTAAAACTATTGTACTTTAATATAACCAATGATAGTATTTTCTTGTAAACAGACACTATTAGAATAATAAAGAAAGCTTTACTTATAGATTTTTGTGGGGTTTGAAATAATTAAGCTATTTAGCGTGCAAAATAAAATTAAGAATTTCAGGCAAATAACCGATTAATTTCTATGTACATAATTTGATACAAAAACGATCTGATGATAAACTTTATTTTAAATACCAACGATGATAGGTGAGGGCAATGGGTGAAATCATTTCCATGTTAAAAACTAAACTATCTGATGAGGAGCTTGAAGCACTTTCAAAGGAGCTTTTTTCCAGTTACAATCTTTTTGATTTAACAAGGAATTCATGGGATAAACTTTTTAGTATCTTTCCAGCTGATTGCCATGAATATATTAAAATATTTCAAAAAACTCACCTTCCAAACGAAATATACAATGATGTTATTTTTAATTATTATAAGGGCGAAAACATAGTTAAATATAATTTATTAACGGAATACCTACAAAATGAAGATGAAGTAGTTATGTTTGAAACCAATGTTAATTCTAGTAGACTCGACTTTTTAAGGGTAAACGGTAAGTCATATGCATATGAGATTAAAACCGAGCTAGATACTACGGACAGGCTTATAAAGCAGTTTAAAGATTACGAGCAAGTTTTTGAGTATATTTATGTTGTCATACATCCAATTCATCTAAAAAAAGTTAAGCAACTAATACCGAGAAAGTGCGGAATTATCACATATGTAATAGAAAGTGGTAAATGCATATTTAACAAGGAAAGAGACGCAAATTTAAACAAAGGGTTAAAAAAGGAAGCGCAGATTAAAAATCTAAACTCTGAAGACTATGCTTTTATCCTAAAAAGCAAGGGAATAAGTAATCTTCCAAATTACAAAGATGATCGAGAAATCCTTTTAAAAAGACTTTTCAAAAAAGATGAAATCAATGAATTATTCAAAATGGCTCTGAAAAACAAGAATAAGAAAAAATGGGAGCATGTCAAGAAACACATTGACATGCTTTTGCCAATAGATATTCAAGACTTTTTTACAAGTACTTTAAATCCAAATATAGTTTATCACAAGAGTTCATCTATAGATTTTATGTAGTGTGATATTGATATTGTTTTCCATTTAACAGCGGAATTAGGTGATAGTTTATTATGTCTCATACCTTCAATTAGTGTACAGCCATAGCAGGAATTTTTGTGTTCCTTGGTAAGAGAGTTCCAATGACTTGATTTAAGATATTTAGGTAAAACCAATGATTCAAAAGTAGTAATTATATTATATTCTCCTTTATATCCAAGATATTTGTTTTTAACATTATCAAATGTTATATATGCGGGACTGGAAGCCGGTATATTATCAATTTCCGTCCTTTTAATTCCTGCACAATCTCCAAACGCATCAAAACCGTAATTCTTATATTGAGTCACTAGGCTATTGTCAGCCTCATTAATATATTTATCATCAATAAGTTCTGTATTCTTTAAACTTTGAGGAATAGCAGAGCGAACAATAACAGTATGACAAGAACAAATAGATTTAATAGATTGTACTTTGCTATATAGAGGCTCAAGTATTACCTGATCATGCTTTGACTCTCCAATATCCAAGATAATAATATCATTTTCTTTAACTGATTTTTTTACTTCGTCCAAAGCTTTTGGGGATACATTCTGGAATATTCTAAATGCCAGTGTTTTAAAATTTACCCGTAAAGATTTCTCCTGTTTAGTTATGAAGTCAATTTCATATGCAAAATTTGGATTATACGATATAGTAGGTATAAGAATAGGAAAAGTGCTAAAAAGAGATTTCTTCTTATAAAAAACTGCTAATTGATTTAAAAAGTCAATTCTACGGGAGGGCTGTTCATAAATTGGAAATAAAAAGCTATGTACGTTTTTTATTGTTTTTCCACTAAGCTTCAAATACATTGGTATATCTACAATTATTTGACGACTCCCTAGATTTTTGAAAAAACTTTCATGGCTACTTGCAAAGTCTCCTTTTGAACTTGAAATTGGTTTTTCAATTACCATTTCTATCAATGGAATAATTTTTTTAGACATCTGCTGGTTAATGAGGGCTTCCTTTTCTGCTTTCCGGTTTTTCAGGAT
>JAEZOA010000037.1 GCA_023441625.1 Bacillota bacterium | reverse complement strand
AAAATGTATCTGCTTCAAAATCACTATCAATTTCAGTTATATACATCTTATCTGCTATTGGTAAAAAGGTTGCATATATCTCGGCACCACCAATTATAAATGCATCGTTATCTTTGACCAATTCTTTAGCTTTGTTTACTGAACCTACTACTATACAGCCCTCATGTGAGAAGTCTAAACTTCTGGTAATAACTATGTTTGTCCTATTTGGGAGTGGTTTTCCCAATGACTCAAAGGTTTTTCTGCCCATAATAACAGGCTTACCTAATGTAATCCTTTTAAAGTATGCTAAATCAGCTGGTAAATACCAGGGCAACTTGTTTTTATACCCAATAGAATTATTTCTGCCCATAGCAAATATAATTGAAATCATATAGCTATAGCCCCCTTAATATGTGGATGGGGATCATAGTCTGTGAGTGTAAAGTCCTCATATTTAAAATCAAATATATTTTTTACATCTGGATTAATGTTCATAATTGGAAGTGCTTTTGGCTCTCTAGAGAGTTGAAGTTTAACCTGGTCTACGTGGTTTAAATAGATGTGCGCATCACCCAAGGTATGAACAAACTCACCAGCCTTTAAGCCACATGCCTGAGCAACCATCATTGTAAAGAGAGAATATGAGGCTATATTAAATGGAACTCCGATAAAAACATCAGCACTTCTCTGATATAGCATGCAGGAAAGCGTGCCATTAACTACGTAGAACTGGTAAAAGCAGTGGCAGGGCGGCAAAGCCATCTTGTCAATCTCCCCAACATTCCAAGAACAAACAATCATTCTTCTAGAATCAGGATTGCTCTTTATCTGATTAATGACATCACTTAGCTGATCAATACTTCTTCCATCAGCAGTAGCCCAAGACCTCCATTGATGTCCATAAACAGGTCCCAGGTTGCCATTTTCGTCAGCCCACTCATCCCAAATGGAAACCCCGTTGTCCTTTAGATACTTAATATTTGTATTACCACTAATAAACCATAGCAGCTCATGTAATATTGATTTTAAATGAAGTTTTTTGGTTGTTAGTAGAGGAAATCCATTCTGTAGGTCAAACCTCATTTGATAGCCAAAGGTACTAATTGTTCCAGTACCTGTCCTATCCTCTTTTTTTATGCCTGTTTTTAGGATATGTTCACATAAGTCAAGATATTGTTTCATTGCCAGTCCCCCCTAAAATTCTAGTACAATTCTCATTTACTTTTATTTTTTTGCAAATAATTATAAAACTTATTAATTAATCTTTGTATTTAAGCTATATCTTCTTATTATGTCTCTTTATCTTTATTCGTTTCGTCCTTTGAACTACCGTTTTCTTTTTCAAAACCTAATAACTCTCCAACAATATATAAAGGTCGAGCCTTTACTTCCTCATATATCCTACCAACATACTCACCCATAATTCCTAAAACTATAAGCATTACACCATTAAAAAACAGAGATACTGCCATTGAAGATGCCCATCCAGAAGCAACATCATTCTTAACAAATTTTTGGATTAAAACGATAATTAGATAAATAAAGCTAATTGCAGAAATAAGCATTCCTACAAAAGTCGCAAGCTTTAAAGGCTTATATGAAAACGAGAATATTCCGTCCCCCGCAAGTTTTATCATTTTTCTCAGAGGATATTTAGTTTCTCCTGCAAATCTTTTCTCACGTCTATATTCCACACTACACTGCTTAAATCCTACCCAACTAATCAAGCCTCTAACATATCTTGATCTTTCAGGTAAGCCTTTCATTGCATCACATACCTTCCTGTCTATTAGTCTAAAATCTCCAACATCAACAGGAAGCTTTACATCTGTCATACTGTCAAGAAAACGATAGTACATCTTGGCAGTAAACTTTTTGAAAAAAGTTTCACCATCTCTTTTTAATCGCTTTCCATAAACTACTTCATACCCCTCTTGCCACTTCTCAACCATTTGTAAAATAACTTCAGGAGGGTCCTGTAAATCTGCATCAATTATTACAACTGCATCACCCTTCGCATAATCCATACCTGCAGTTATCGCTATCTGATGCCCAAAATTTCTTGCAAAATTGATTACGCGGACCTCAGAGTTATTCTTTGCAATTTCTCCAAGCTTGAAGTATGTATTATCTCTACTTCCATCATTTATAAAAATGTATTCAATGTCCATAAAGTAATCCTTGAATACACCTGATAATCTTTTAAAGGTTTCGTCTATTACCTCCTGCTCATTGTAAACAGGAACAACTATCGATAACAGTTTTTTTGACATGCCCTTCTCCTTTCAGCCTGTGTCTGTACTAATTAATTATAGCATACTTGTACAACTAATTCTGATTAAAATAACATGAAATCTTAATAGCAAAACAACTACAAACTAATATAATTATTATCTAATTTATAAACAAATAAACCACACACAAGCCACCTATATGAAAATTAAGGGAGTAAACGATATTTTTAGCTTCATCTACTCCCTTAAACTCTTCAAATAATCTTGCTGAACCTCTCACAAATATCTCTACCCTAGCAGCCATTAGCAAGAACTTCAACTAAACAATTACATAATTACTTTGCTTTAGTCTTGATTTCTCCTATAATCTTATCAACAAAGCCCTGCACCGACAAAGTTCCAAGGTCTCCGTCTTTTCTAGATCTGACAGCTACGGCACTGTTCTCCATTTCCTTGTCACCTATTACAAGCATATAAGGAGTTTTTTCCATCTGAGCCTCTCTTATCTTGTAACCAATCTTTTCATTTCTAGTATCAACTTCAACTCTAATATCATACTGCTCAAGTAACTTTTTAACCTCATATGCATAGTCATGATGCTTATCAACAAGAGGTAGAATTTTAACCTGTACTGGAGAAAGCCATACCGGGAATGCTCCTGCAAAGTGCTCTGTTAATATAGCAATAAACCTCTCGATACTTCCGAATACAACTCTATGAATCATTACAGGTCTATGCTTTTCACCATCAGCCCCAACATAAGTCAAATCAAATCTCTCTGGCAAATTCATATCCAGCTGTATAGTACCACATTGCCAAGTACGTCCTATAGAATCTTCAAGATGGAAATCTATTTTGGGACCATAGAATGCACCATCTCCTTCATTGATTTTATAGTTTATACCTTTAGCATCCAATGCTTCCTTAAGTCCAGCTGTGGACAATTCCCACATTTCATTTGAACCGATTGATTTTTCTGGTCTAGTTGAAAGCTCAACATTATATTTAAAACCAAAAACTTTATAAAAATCATCTATTAAATTTATTACACCAGTTACCTCATCTTTAATTTGGTCAGGTGTCATAAATATATGTGCATCATCTTGAGTAAAGCATCTTACTCTCATCAATCCGTGAAGTGCTCCTGACAACTCATGTCTGTGTACAAGTCCTAGCTCACCTGCTCTTACAGGAAGATCCCTATAGGAATGAAGCTTTCTTTTATATACTAACATACCGCCAGGACAGTTCATTGGTTTAATTGCAAAATCCTGTTCATCTATGTTAACAGTATACATATTTTCTCTGTAATTTTCCCAGTGACCCGATCTAATCCAAAGATCCTTATTTAGAATCATAGGTGATTTAATCTCCTGATACCCAGCCTTTTTATGCTCAATACGCCAGAAATCTTCTAGCAAATTACGAAGTACCATTCCTTTAGGCATAAAGAATGGGAATCCAGGACCTTCATCCATAATATCAAACAAATCTAACTCTTTTCCAAGCTTTCTATGGTCACGCTTTTTAGCTTCTTCAAGCCTAAAAAGATATTCATCTAGCTGACTCTTTTTGGGATAAGCTGTACCATATATTCTTTGAAGCATTTTGTTTTTCTCGTTACCTCTCCAGTATGCACCGGTAGCACTCATTAGCTTGATTGCTTTAAGCTTTCCTGTTGATGACAAATGTGGACCAGCACATAAGTCTGTAAATTCACCCTGCTTATAAAATGATATTTCTTCATTCTCTGGAAGTTCTTTAATAAGCTCTACTTTATAAGGTTCGCCCTTTTCTTCCATAAAATTGATAGCTTCAGCTCTAGGAAGAGTAAATTTCTCTAATGAAAAATCCTCTTTTATAACCTTTTCCATTTCCTTTTCAATTTTAGTCAAATCTTCAGGTGTGAAATTCTTTTCTGTATCAAAGTCATAGTAAAAACCATTGTCAATGGCAGGACCAATCGCCAACTTTACATTTGGAAATAATCTCTTTACTGCTTGGGCCAAAACATGTGATGCTGTGTGCCTATATGCCAATCTTCCTCCTTCATCATCAAAGGTCAATAAATTCAGAGCACAGTCTTTTTCAAGTTTAAAATTTAAATCTTTTACCTTTCCATCAACCTCTCCTGCAAGTGCCACTCTCGCTAAACCAGCGCTAATACTCTGCGCAACTTCATTAATTGTAATACCATTTTGATACTCTTTCGAACTACCATCTTTTAGTGTAATTTTAATCATTGTATACCTCCATTTAAAAAAAATAAAAACCCCCGTCCTTATATAAGGACGAGAGTCATCTCGCGGTTCCACCCTACTTGCTACTCATTGCGCATTTGCGCGGATTATAACGTAATCACCGATATGGCTCAGAGGTGGTCTTCAGTAAAGTGTAGGTTTGGATACTTTCAGCTAGAATATCCAATCTCTAAAACCCCGTATTTTTACTTACTCTTCTCATCAACGCCTTTGTCAGTATATAACCATCTTTTTAATTCAGTATATGGTAATTATATTATTACTATTTTTTTGTGTCAATACCTATAAAATTTAAAAATTAAAAAAAGTAATTATAAAAAACATACTTTTGTGAAATTATAACAATAAATAGTGTAATAATATTGATAACATGAATATCATAAGCTATGCACTTATTTAATCGTAGTAAGTTACATCTAGGAGGCGCACTTGAGAAATACAAGGTTTAAAAGATACAGACGTGTCAGGCACAGAAGAATTTTTAAAGTAATACTGTTTGGATTTATACTTCCAATAATATCTATTTTATTTTCTTATGTTATAATATCAGTCTTCATTATTCCACTGAGCGTGTAGCATTGTTAGTTTTGTATATTATTTTTCTTTTTTCGACTTAAATATCGTTTATTTTTTCTATTCTAATATTTATGTAAATTTTGTATAATAATTATGAAAATAAATAAATTATATTTTCCTCCTTTAAATTATATTCAGGCCGACTCTTTGAGTCGGTTTTCTGTTTTTATTGTATTTACTCTATGCAAATATAATCCTTTATTTTGTCATAGGTTTTCTGCTTTATCCCAGTTATTTTCATGATATCTGTTAACTTTTTAAAGCCTCCATTTTTTTCTCTAAACTCAATTATAGCTTTTGCTGTTGCAGGTCCAACATTAGGGAGTTTTTCAAGTTCAGCCTGTGATGCGCTGTTTATGTTTATTAAGCTGTTTTTTGTATCGTTATTACTCTTAACATTACTTTCCACAATTACAGCACCTAAACTATCTGTTACTATATCAACTCCACTATTCATCTTGGTAGTATCTGGATTGCTACTACCTCCAACCTTCGTAGTAGTAGATTTCTCTTGCGGATTCTTTGTTTTAGTATCTTTATTATTTTGTGTTTGATTGGTATTGACTTCAGAGGTTATTCCGCTATTTGAAGCATTTAAAGCTTTCGACTTTATTCTTAGCATAGTATTCTCATTTAGCTTATACGCCAGATTAATATTTTCCAAGTCAGCCTCTTTTGTTGCTCCACCAACCATTTTTATTGCATCATCAATAACCTGTCCCTTTTTAATTGTTACAACTCCAGGTTGATTTACACATCCAATAACATATACCTTTATTTGTGGCTCATCATCTATCTTTGGTGTCTCACTTAAAGGCTCATAGGTCTCAGTTTTAACCACTTCTGGGTTGACCTCTACTACATCTGAGGCAGATAATGGCTGATAAACCTGTTTCAAGAAATATCCGAGAACTCCAGAACCAATAATTAGAAAAACAACTAAGCAAATAAGCAGTAGCTTATTGATAAAGAACTGTCTACCAAACAATGTTAACTCCATATTCCCTCCTGATAAAATTATTTTTGATTATGTTAAATTTCCTAAATATAAAAAACACCTTAAAATGCACAAGTTTTTTAATGTGCAATGAATTTACAAATATAAACACACTAAAATATTGTGAAATTCTATACGAAAGGTTAATTAACATATAATTTTGAAAAAATACTAAAAAAGAATAAAGCTTAGAAAGGTAAACCAAAATGATTTTGAATATATTATAATACATATTATGGTAAAATGCAAAAAATTTCTTGAATTAGCCAAACTTTTTCCAGCTAATCCAAGAAATCTTTATTTTAAGAGCTAATCAATTATTCTTTATTTTCGGCTCCACACTCAGGGCAGAATTTAAAGGGTTTTTCACCTATAAATCCACATTGTTCACAAGTGTTATCCAATGGTTTCTTTCCTCCACAATCGGAGCAGAACTTCCCGCCATTAACTGTTCCACAATTTGTGCAAGTCCATCCGTTAGCCTTTGGAGGTTCTATGACAGGAACAACCGCTTTTCCACCGCATTCAGCGCAGAACCTTCCAGTATTCTCAGTACCACAACTGCACTTCCAGGTATCCTTTGGTTTTTCTTGAGTAGGTGCTGGAGTGGCCATCTGTTGTCCCATTTTATACATATCAGCCACATTTGCTCCACCAGCCTGTGCAGCCATTCCCATACCCATAAAGCCCATCATAGCGCCATTTTCATTGGCTGCTGCTTTTTCCATAGCATTTGCTTGTGCTTCGCCTAATCTTGCACCCATCATTCGACTATCTGTGTAAACTCTGCTGCTCTGGAACTGTTCAATCTTCTTCGCACTCTCTGCATCTGGTGTTACAGAAGCTAATGCGAATGTAACTACAGATATCCCTCTTTTCTCAACCCAGTCTGCTGTTAATTCGCCATTGATTTCTTCTGCTATTTCTTTTGTGAATAGTGTTAGCTGATCATATGCTATTCTCTTTAAAGCTATTCTTCCAAGTGCTGGCTGTAATGCCTGCTGTACCTCGGCCTTAAACTGAGAATCTATTTGTGTCCTTTTGAAATCCTGCTCCACATTACCACATACATTTGTATAAAACATTAGAGGATCTGTAATTTTATATGAATACTCACCAAAACATTTGATTTTCATTGTAAAGTTAAATTCACTATCTCTAAACGGAATTTCTCCAGCACCAACTTTGTTGCCCATGATTTCCTTCATGTTTACAAAGTAAACTCTCTGATCATGATCCTGTTGACCACCAGATTGCACTCTATTCCACAAGGTTGTAAAGCTCTTCTTAAGACCTTCCAAACCACCTGTAAGTAATGATGGACTAGTTCCAGTATTATATATGTATTCTCCTTCTTCAGCACAAAACTCAACAACTTTTCCATCCTCTACTACTAGTAGACACTGTCCATTTGCAACTGCAACCCTAGAACCATCTGTAATAATGTTGGAGCTGCCATGGTTTGTGTTTCTCTGCATCACCTTTACTTGACCCTTTGAAATAAGAACATCCATTGGCAACGCGTCACAGTATATAAACTCTTTATACTGGTCTGACAATGTTCCTCCTATCGCTTGTTTTGCTGCTTTAATCAATCCCATTTCTGAACCCTCCTTATATTAGTTTCTTATAGTCATTAACTTTCCAAACTTTTTCAATATTTCTCACTACTTGAGCCCCACAGTAGGTACAGGTAGTATTTTCATCTTCTAAAGGTGCATTGCAGTAATTACATCTAACTGCAACCCCTTCAAATTCCGTATCCTTAAACATGTAAACTAAGCTAACACTATATTTTGTCTGAACCTTTTTATTTAACTTCATGTACTCAGCAGTTACCTGATAACTTACAGTTGCCAGCTCCGAACCCTTCTCATATCCATATATGGCTGCATCATGTATTACTATGTTATTGTAGCCTACTCCCCTTAAATTGGTTGTATAGTCATTATCTAAGCTACGTTTTACACTTTCTGAAGTGTTCATTTCTATACTATTTACACCACTTAGATATTGGAACATGAAATCCTTTACCTTTGTCTCCATTATATCTCTATGGTAGTCCTGGAAGTCTCTCGTTATCTTTGGAAGGTATATAGAGTCTCCACCACCCAACGATATAGGTACACTATTTGCTTCTAACTCAATATTTTTCAAGCCTTCAATAATATCCTTTGTACCAAGTACATTCCTTGAAAATTTTTTTATTTTAGTTTTTATAGTACAGTATATTGCTATACTTGCGATAATCACTATGGCTGAAATAATTAACAGTGCTATGAGTTTAATCATATAATTAATACCTCCAGCTGTTAATTATTAATCTCCACTCCGCCATTGCCAATGTTTGATTGGTTAGTAATTGAGTCAAGATCACAAAGTACCCAATCGTGTTCACCTGTTGTAACTATGTAGTCACAATATTCACACTTACCTGCACTTGTAATTTGCACAGGTGCTCCGCAATGTGGACAACTCCTTGTACTTAAATTGCTCGTTGAAGGATCTGTTTTAACACCGAACCTCCTCATGAATACCAGTGCATAATCAGTAAAGAATTCGTCATTTGGATTGCCTTTTACTACTTGTCTTGTTTTCTCATCTATAACATAATCATTCATTCTGGCAGAGAGTAATATCGTTAAATACTCATATTCTTTATCTCTTTCATACTTATGCATATAAGTTCTATTAATATTAATACGTTCCATCATATTTATCTGACCAAGTCTCTTGTATTCCTCAAGCTGCATTTCATGCTTCTTAAAGAGTTCTTCCTTCTCAAAAGGTCTTATCTTAGCCCAATCCCTATCTATCCAAGCCTGTTGTATCGTCATAAACACTTCCTCAACCCATCCGAGGAATTTCTGTGTGCTAAATAATTCATCAACTTCTTTTATTGCAGCTTCTATTTCATTGCTTCTATCAATTAATTGAATAGTTGTATTACTACGCCTTGCCTCTCCAGGTCCAGCATTTACGCCGGTATTTGTACCTTTATTCTTTCTTAACTTAAAGTATCCAACAATAACGATAATAACTAAAATTATTTTCAGCGGCCATGGCACTGCCATAAATAACCATAGCAAACTACTAAGGTCATTAGTAGAACTACTTGAACTACTTGAACTACTCGAGCTACTTCTACTATAGCTATTGTTGTTACCTACATCTGCTAATACAATTCCTGAACACATGGCTACTGTAAGTAATACTACTACTAAAATTATGTATACTCTTAAATACTTCTTTTTCATTATTAACCTCCATTAGTTTAGTATTATTAATTTAATTTTTACCAATCCATGTAAGATATTTTATATTATTATAAATCAGAATTCAAGGATTTATATGCACTTGAATAATCTCTATTTTCACCCATTTAATGGCTGATATAAAAACTTCTCGAAAAAGTTTCAAAAATCCTACTTTTGCATTATAATATAATAGAACCTCATTTACAAAGGAGAAGCTATGAAGAAGGTACTTGTCAGTCTTATTCTCACATTTTTATTTTCAGTTCAGGTCTCACCTGCTTTTTGTAACTTAGATATTGATGCTGCGGCATACATATTAATGGATGCAAAAACAGGAAACGTTCTATATGAATATCAACCAGACCTCAGAGTACGTCCAGCAAGTACAACGAAAATTATGACTGCTCTTATAGCTCTTAAAAAGGGCGAACTAAGCCAAGTGATGGTTGCAAGTAATGAAGCTGTCACTGATATAGGTGTGGGTGGAATGAACATCGGGATAATGCCTGGTGAACAACTTACATTAGACGACTTACTGCATGCTATGCTAATTGTGTCTGCCAATGAAACTGCTAATATTGTAGCTGAAAATCTTTATCCCTCAAAGGATGATTTCATTACAGAAATGAATAAACTAGCTATTGAAATCGGAGCTAAGAATACCACTTTCACTAACCCCTGTGGTATTGATGAATATGAGAAGGATGCTAACCACTATTCTACTGCAAGAGATTTGGCTCTTATAGCAAGAGAATGCTTAAAACTCCCAACCTTCAGAGATATTGTCAGTCAGAAAAAATTAGATATGTTACCTCCAACTAACAAACACGAAAAATGGATTGTTCTTAACAATACCAACAAGCTTGTAGGCCAATCCTTTAATTATGGTTTAGATACAGGAGATGACAGAAACCAATTTACAATAACCGGTATAAAAACTGGTTCAACAATGCGTGCAGGCAACAATTTTGTAGCATCAGCTATAAACAAGGATGGATTCGAACTAATATCGGTAGTTTTAGGAGTTAATAATAAGCCTAACAGGACCGTATTTGATTTTACTGAAGCGTTATTTCGAGCAGGTTTTGAAAACTATTCAAATCAACTGGTAATTGATAGAAACACTTTAATAGAAAATGTCCAGGTAGCTAATGCAGCTGATGATGGCAAGCTTAACCTTGTTACAAGCGATAAGGTTGAGGCTATATTACCAAACGATGAAGCTCTATGGAACCTAGAAAAAAAAGTGACAATTAATCAAGATTTAAAGGCTCCAATAAAAAAAGGTGATGTATTAGGTAATATCGAATATAAAAGAGATGGTACAGCTCTTGGCAAAGTAAATATTATATCTTCTCGAACAGTAGAACAAAATTTTAAATCCAAAATAAGTGATTTTATCAAGGGTATTTTAGATAACTCGATATTTAAATATATACTAATTGCTTTAATTTTTATTATTTGCTTTTTAATTTTAAGGATAATACTCAGAAAAATATCAAGAAAAAGAAAGTACAGACTTAAACAAAAAAGAATAAGAAGAAATTTTTAAGGTTTATTTACTTCATATATTGATTTAATTTCAATATACTTATATTATAGTATATAATTATATGTAATATAAACGTAATATGGAAGTTTTAAAATATTCTTACTAAAGGGAGTGTAATCAATGAAAGCCCAACCAATTTACCAAACAAGAAAAATCAGCAATATGAAAGACATGATTTTTCAAAGTGTAAATTTATTTGGAACTAGAAATGCATTTTTAATAAAGGGTGAGGATGGTCAGTATTACGGTAAGACATATACCGAGTTAAAGGATGAGATAGATGCATTAGGTACAGCCTTAATTGATTTGGGTCTGAAGGATAAAAAAATTGCAATATTGTCACAAAACAGTGCCCAGTGGTGTACCTCATATTTGACCATCACCGGCGGTGTTGGTGTAGTGGTACCTCTTGATAGAGAGCTACCTTTTCATGAAATAGAAAACCTTATATCACGAGCAGGTGTCAGTGCAGTTATTTTCTCTTCAAGCCATAGAGAAGATATGACTAAGCTAAGTAAAACTTCAAAGGTTATTGAATATTATATTGATATCGACCTTGGGGAAAACGAAGCTATTAATAATTTTCTTTCATATAAAGGCTTGATTCAAAAGGGCAAAAATTTAATAGCTAGTGGTGAAAAAAGTTATTTAGATGCCTATATAGATGAAAATGAAATGATTGCTTTAATCTTTACCTCTGGAACTACAGATTTGGCAAAAGGAGTTATGCTCTCAAGCAAAAACATTGTAACAGATGTAATGGCTGTTTGTTCAATGCTTTCAATTGATGAGAATGATAGTGCCTTATCAATTTTGCCTCTACACCACACATATGAGTGTACTGCAGGTTTTCTTGTAATGATGTATAATGGTTGCTGTCTTTCCTTCAATGAAGGTTTAAAGTACATTGTGAAGAATTTGCAGGAAACAAAGCCAACTATCTTAATGTTAGTTCCTCTCATATTGGAGAATATGCACAAAAAGATAATAAAGCAGGCTTCAAAAAGTTTCTTTAGCAAAATTAAATTAAATGTTGCACTTGAAATTAGCAATTTTCTTTTCCTATTCTTGAAGATTGATATTCGCAAGAAGTTATTTAAGCAAATACTTAATGTTTTCGGTGGTAGAGTAAGGTTAGTTATTTCTGGTGCAGCTGCTATAAACCCAGATGTTTCAAACGATTTATGTGCAATGGGAATAAGAATTGTTCAAGGCTATGGTTTGACTGAGTGCGCTCCTATTGTTGCTGTAAATAACGACAGAGGTTATCGGAGTGACTCCGCTGGAAAAGCACTTGCTGGAGTAGATATTTGGGTTGAAGATGTTGGTGACGATGGTATTGGAGAGTTTGTAATTAGTGGTGATAATGTAATGCTTGGCTACTTTGAGAATCCTATTGCTACCAAAAAGGTCCTGCGTAATGGTTGCTTATACACAGGAGATTTAGGTTATATAGACGATGAAGGTTATATTTACATTACTGGAAGAAAGAAAAATGTTATAGTTACTAAGAACGGAAAAAATATTTTCCCTGAAGAGGTTGAAGCATATCTTGCTAAATGCCCATATGTTAAAGAAAGCTTAGTTTGGGGCAGGTATGTTGAAGAGTCAGGTGAAACAGAAGTAAATGCTCAGATTGTTATTGATGTAGATGAAATTAAAGAAAGACTAAGTTTAAATATTATTTCTCATGATGAAATATACAAGCTAATTCATTCAGAAATCAAGGAAATTAACAAGCAAATGCCTTTATATAAGCGAGTTAAGGACTTTACAATCCGTGAGGAAGAGTTTGCTAAAACTACTACTAAAAAGATTAAGAGATATGCAGAGAATATTGGGTAACATTGAAATATTGAAATTAAATTACTAAAAAATAGTCTTCACTCATTGTAGCGTGAAGACTATTTTTAAATTAAATTAAATTAAATTAAATTCAACTGGACTAGCCATAATATAAACAACACAACAGCGATACTCCAAATTGAGTAAAATACACGGATGAAAATGTGTCGCTTTCTAAGCCAAAAGTTTATGGTTGAAGCAATTCCACACAATCCAGAAACTGCTATCATGTATGCTCCCATCTTAAAAAAAGATATCACTCCACCTAGACCAGCAGTATTATTTATGTCTCCGAAGACTTCATCCATATAGTCTACATGATAAACAAACCTCAGAATCATTGATACAAATGCTATGAATACCGCAATAATAGATATATTTTTAATAACCTCGTACTTACCCTTCTTATTTCTTATACTCATTACAATAAGAATTAGTGACACAATAAACCCTATCAAACTTGCTAGCGCAAAAAGCAGTACTACAAACAACTGCCATTCGAGACTTTCATACCAAGGTACACGAATATATGATGTGTAAAATTGTTTTGGCGTGAAGTACAAATTATCTCCTTTTTGTACAAACTTGATATACCCAAGGTCTTTTTCTTTATATGCATCTACTCCTACAGCTTCAATTTTTTTCCCATCTATTTCAAATCCGTCAGAAATATTTCCTGTGATATGTCTCGGGCTAGACATAAACAAATTGATAAATTTATCTGAACCTTTGAATACACTTCTTGCAGGTACATAGTAACCGCTAATATCTCTTGAATTCTCACCAGTAAAAACGTCTTTTTCCTTATCTACTCCGTAAAGCATTTCTGCTACACCAAAACTATATTCAGCCAGTTCAAAATCACTTATTTGATTACATGACATAAATATTCCAAGATTTTGCTCAGGATATATTGCAATTGCCGAAGTAAAATTAGCTGTTCCACCACCATGTACAAAAAAAGTATGCCCGTTAAATTCATGTCTTTGCCAAGCATAACCATAACCTGGTATTTCCTCATCCATGGCAAAGTGCTTACTGAACATATCGTGTTTTCCTTTGTTCTGTATTACACTCTGGTCATCATTTTCATCCAGAAGGAAATTCATGTATTTAGCCATATCTTGAGCCGTAGAGGTTACAGAGCCTGCAGGGTAACAATTATCCAATACATCTTTCTTTTCTGTACCATCGGGGCCATATGCTTTTGATAAAATACCTTTAGGAGTTGAATTGTATGTTGTATTGTACATTTTCAATGGTTTAAATATTTTCATATCAGCATAGTTATCAAAAGAAATTCCAGAAATTTTCTCTATGGTATAACCCGCAAGTGCGATTCCATAATTGGAGTATGCCGAAACCTCTCCTGGTTTAAATATCTGATTGGGCATGTAGTTTCTGACGTATTGATTTAATGGTATTATTTCGTTCTCTGTTTCGACCTCAAGAGGCGAATATATATCTTCAAAACCTGCAGTGTGTGTAAGCAGATGTCCCATAGTAACAGGATATTTAATTTTGGGGAAATCCGTCCCAATGTATTCAGTTATAGGCTTATTCATATCAAGCTTTCCCTGCTCCACCAGTTGCATGGCTGCAAGTGATACAAAAATTTCAGATACAGACCCTATTTTAAAGGTTGATTTTTCAGTATCAACTCTAATACCGTTTTTCTCATCAGAATAACCATAGCCTTTACATAAGACTACATTTTTATCCTTAACTATTGAAACAGTTACTCCTTTAGTTAACTTACCGTCAATCAATTTGCACATTTCTGTGTCTATGTAATCAACAACATTCTTGCAATCAATCTCTATATTATTATTGGTTTGCGCTTGTATTTTAAAATTCGAAAAGAAAAGCGAGAGTATTATAACTGGTAATGTTACCCGACAAAGTATTATAGAAATCTTCTTAAGTTTCATTTTTTATCCTCACTCTCTAATTTGTTCAGTTGCAATTTTTATCTACAACTGTGTTAACCTTCCATCAGTTATTGTTGCGGTCATGACACCTGCCTTCTTACTAATAAGTTACTTTGGCTATAAAAAGCCCAATTCAATATATTGGATTGTATGTAAACTGATAATATAGAAATATAATTATTTACAATTCCATATTTTTAACATTTCATTATACGTTCAAGCATTACAGATGTCTTACCTGTAAATAATTTTTTCCTAAGATGATTTTTTATTATAATAAAATGCATAAAATAAGAAAGTAAAAAAGGGAGCGTCGCTTATGACATTCCCTTTTGTACTCATTTCTATTTTCTGTTTTATAATGAAAGCTTCATTTTTATATCGTTCAGCGTAACTACTACGCCCACATTTCTTTTCTAAGTGCTGATATATCTTCATTTTCTAAATATTCATCATAGGTCATCTGTCTATCTATTATACCCTTTGGAGTCAGTTCAATAATTCTGTTTGCTATTGTTTGAACAAACTCGTGGTCATGTGATGTAAACAAAATGGTACCTTTATAATTTATTAACCCATTATTTAAGGCTGTTATTGATTCAAGGTCAAGGTGGTTTGTAGGTTCATCAAGCACCAAAACATTTGCTCCTGAAAGCATCATCTTTGATAACATGCAGCGAACCTTCTCCCCTCCCGAGAGTACAGATGCCTTTTTTAACGCCTCTTCGCCAGCAAAAAGCATTCTACCTAACCACCCTCTAATAAAGGTCTCAGTTTGGTCCTTTGAATACTGTCTAAGCCAATCAACAAGGTTAATGTCAACTCCGTCAAAGAATTCAGAGTTATCACTTGGGAAATAAGCTTGAGTAGTAGTAACTCCCCATTTAAAATCACCACTATCTGGCTCTAGTTCACTCATTAGTATCTTAAATAGCGTTGTCTTTGCTTTTCCATATGTCCCTACAAAAGCAATTTTATCACCTTTGTTTACAATAATATTTAAATCATTTAAGAGTACTTCACCCTCTATTTCCTTTGTAATTCCATTTACCATAAGCAGGTCATTTCCTGCTTCTCTATCAGGTTTAAAATCAACAAAGGGATACTTTCTTGATGAAGGCCTGATATCTTCAAGTGTTAATTTATCAAGTAATTTTTTACGAGAGGTAGCTTGCTTAGACTTTGATGCATTTGCACTAAATCTTTGAATAAATTCCTGTAACTCCTTCATTCTCGCTTCAGTCTTCTTGTTTGCGTCCTTTGCTTGTTGTAGTGCTAATTGACTGGATTGATACCAAAAATCATAGTTACCTACGTATAGCTGAATCTTTCCAAAATCAATATCAGCAATTTGAGTACATACCTGATTTAAAAAGTGCCTATCATGTGACACTACAATTACTATGTTTTCAAAATTAGCTAAGAAATTTTCAAGCCATGTAATGGATGCAACATCTAAATGGTTTGTTGGCTCGTCCATAAGTAATATATCAGGATTGCCAAACAAGGCTTGAGCTAACAAAACTCTAACCTTTTCATTTCCATCTAAGTCCTTCATTTTTTTATAATGATATTCTTCACCGATATTTAAACCATTTAGCAATATAGCCGCATCAGATTCTGCATCCCAACCATTTAATTCAGCAAACTCCGCCTCTAATTCTGAAAGTCTTATACCCTCGGCCTCTGTAAAATCTGACTTTGCATATAACAATTCCTTCTCTTCCATGATTTCAACAAGTCTTTTATGCCCAATAATTACAGTCTTTATAACTTCATATTCATCATATTCAAAATGGTCTTGCTTAAGTACCGCAAGCCTTTCACCGGGTGTTATAGAAACATCACCTTTGTTCGGCTCGATTTCTCCAGAAAGTATCTTTAAAAATGTCGATTTACCAGAGCCATTTGCTCCAATCAATCCATAACAGTTACCCGGCGTAAATTTAATATTTACGTTTTCAAATAAAGCTCGTCCCCCATATCTTAGGGAAACACCATTTGCACTAATCATTTCTTACCTTCCTTTATATTGTAATATTTGCCCATCTTCCTTTTCTAAATCTGATTATATACATTATAGATCTAATGAAATAGTCTATAAATATAGCTATACATGCTGAATTAACTCCTAACTTGAAAAAATAATGCAATAAATAGGTTATAAGTAGTCTCATACACCAGATACCAACAAAACTAGTTAACATTACATACGCTATGTCTCCGGCACCTCTTAAAGCATTTGAGATTACATTGACAATTGCAACAAAAGGCTGAGAAAAGCTGTAAAGCCTTATTGCACTAACACCTATTGAAATTATAGCAATATCCTTTGTATAAATTTTTATAAGCTGACCAGCAAAAATAAATAGCAGTGCGGAAAGAGCTATTGCTAGCAAAGTACAAATATTTACAGTTAGCCATGCACTCTTTTTTGCCAAATCTATTCTTTTAGCACCAAGACTTTGACTGACCATAGTTACAGCCGAAATCCCAAATCCAAATATAGGAGCAAAACACATAGAATTTATCGATATTACTATTTGGTATACCGCAGAGGAGTTAGTTCCCATTTTAGAAATTATTACCTGTAAAATTAAAAAACCACCTTGCATTATTAATTGTTCAATAGATGCAGGGATACCTACCTTCAAAATCCTTTTGAGTAAAGAAATATCTATTATGAATCTATCTATTAGGCTAAAGGATAGTAATACCTTTTTATTCAAAACTACAAATAAACTTAATATGCCTCCTAAACCTCTTGATATACTAACTGCTATAGCAGCACCAGTAAGTCCCATTTTTTCTATGGAAAAATCGCCTATACTTATCCCATATATTAAAACATAACTTAAAATAATGTTCAATACATTTACGATATTTGCAATAAACATTGGGGTTTTTGTATCTCCAGCTCCTCTGAGTGACCCACTTATAATTATATTTACAAACATCAGCGGAAGTGTAATAAGAGTAATTTTAAAGTACCTTGTCGACATGTCAAGTACAAGTTCTTCAGCTCCACCAAAAAATAGATTTAAAACTGGCCTTGCAAATAATATTAAGCAAACTGTCATTATACATGACAAAATAAACCCAATAATTACACTTTGCTTTATAGCTAATTTAGCACTTTTTACATCGCCTTCTCCAATTAATCTGGCAATTATAACTGTACAACCCGTTGAAAGTGCAATAAAAAACACTTGAATAAAAGCAAACAAGGAATTAATAAAACCAACTGCTGTAACAGCTTCATTATTTATGTGTCCCACAAATGCAAGTGAAACAACCCCTACTACCATTAGCAGAACTTGCTCAATAACAGCAGGAATGGCTATTTTAAAAATACTTTTCGTAATATTATTTTCATCTATAACCATTTTTTATCATCTGATATTAGTCAATAGACCATCTGACCAAAGCCTCTCTAAATTATAAAAACTTCTGTCTTCTTCATGGAAAATATGGACTATTACATCGGCAAAGTCCAGCAAAATCCATTTTGCAGTATCATAACCCTCTTTATGATATGGCTCGAGTCCAATTTTACTTAATTGAATTTCTACTTCATCAGCAATTGAAGCTATATGAGTGGTAGAAGTTCCACTACAAATAACAAAATAATCTGCAATTACAGTTATATTATGAATATCAATTATACTTATATCCCTTGCCTTCTTTTCTTGCAACGCTTCAACAATGTTATCTACTAATTTTTTAGAATCCAAATTTTACACCTCATCCTCAACTTATATTATAAAATCTCAATTACGCAGGTCTATTAACTACTAATTCAAGGTTTTCATAACCGTTTCTAGAACTCTGTTTATTATAGCACCTAATTTTATATCTTTCAAATAGCTTTAGCTGTTTCTAAGGGTTAAAGTCACTTCCAATAATAATAGTAATATCAAATCGTGAGTCTGGTTGCAGTTCCTCTTTTATTACAGATATTTTTAACATATTTCTTATCACGTCAGGCTTAGCCCCTTTTTTTCTAATAAGAATCTGAGAAGTATCCTGCTTGCTATCAATACTATTTCCTGCGCTAACAGTGTAACCCTTAGCTTCTAGCATTGTTCTAGTATCCTCTGCCAAACCGCTTTTACCAGTACAGTTAATAACCTCTACAACCAGCTTATTATTATTTACAGTGGATACCGCTGGAGTTCTATCTGTAGGAGCCTTTTTAACTGATTCAGGTGCTGCAACAGTCTTCTTAGTACTTGTAGAAGCTTCTACAGGTTGCTTTTTAACTTCAACTACAGCCTTATCAAATACCCCTGAATCATTATAGAAATTGAAGCCTACTATAATTGATGAAAAAAACAACAAAAAGGTTCCTATTATATAAAAGCCATATTTAAATAATTTACCCATTTTAATCCCCTCAAACTTTTATTCCTTGCTTATGAATACATTGTTCTATCTACTGTCCACTATCTACGCTGTCAAGTAACAAACTATTTCTTGCTTCAATTGTAGAAGGATGAATTAACCCCTCCTGACTAATAACATACTTAATTACATTATCAAAAGCACATATCAAAGCCTTATTTATATCAATATAAGCAAGTTTTCTCGCATTATCAGCCCCACAATGTAACCTGCCCGGCTCTATATAATCTGCTAAATATATTATTTTGTCCATCATACTCATTTTAAAATTCCCTGTTGTATGATATTTTATCGAATTTAATATAATTTCATTATTAACCTCATATTTTTCTTTTGCAATTATAGCACCCACCGTACCATGCATTAAAAATACTTGACTTTGCTCAATTTCATTTAGCTTTATTCCATAAAGATTACAGTATTTTATTGTTTCATCATCGTTAAGATTTTTAGCACAATCATGAAGTAGTCCAGCAATTCTAGCATTTTCAATATCCTCACCATAATACTCTGCCAATGAAATTGCCTCTTTCATTGTATTCAACGAGTGAATATATCTGTTTGGTCTCAATGATTGCTTAAGCAATGCATCCATTTCTTCAAAATTCATAACTACCCTTCCATTATAAACTATTAGGTTCAGTGAGCCTTATTTTTCTCTAAAGCATTACATGTCTGATAAATACAAATTATTCTTCTTTATATATTCTTCTACACACTCATCTACAAGATATTTTACTGATAAATTATTTTTAATTCTATCTCTTATATGGGTTGATGAAATTTCGATAAGTGGCGCTTCAAAGCTAGTAATATCAATATCATACTTCTGTCTCAACAGCGTTATCCGTTCATTGAAATCCTTATCTTCAAATCCAGCTCTCATTACTGCAATAAACTTAGTTAGCACAAATACTTCCTCAAATCTTTTCCATGTAAGTAAATCCATTACCACATCTGCACCAATTATATAGTAAAATGTTGTTCCCCAAGAATAGTTTTTGTGCAACTCATTTAATGTATCGACTGAATAGGTTAAACCCCTTCTTTCAACCTCAATATCGACAGCCTCAAAATATGGATTTGTACTTACAGCACATTTAACCATGTTCAATCTATGAATTGGGTCAGTAACAATCTTCAAATCCTTATGTGGAGGCATACCTGATGGAATAAATAAAACCTTGTCCAAATTAAATTCACACCTAACCAGCTCTGCAATAGCAAGATGTCCTAAATGAATAGGGTTAAAGGTTCCTCCACAAATTCCTATTTTCAATCCTCTACTTCCCATCAAGTTATCCCTTCTTAGGTTTTAATCTCAGCCAATTTTGTTAACGGCAAGTCTATATTTAGTATTATTTTTCACCAGATACAAGAATTATTATAGCATAAAAAGTGAACTATATATTAAAAAACGTAAAAACATTGTTGTAAAATAGTTGAAATTAAACGACGCAAGTTGGCAAGCCAACATTGCTTATGTTAACAAAAGACCTTACTACGCTGTTTTTAATGTAGTAAGGTCTAATCAAATACAAATTATCTTTTTATTTTCTTCCAATATCCTTCCTATAATGCATACCCTCGAAGCTTATTTTCTGTATACCTGCATAAGCTTTCTCAATAGCCATGTCCATTGTCTTTTCAACTGCCGTAACTCCTAATACTCTTCCACCGGCTGTATAGAGCTTTCCATCCCTTAAAGAAGTTCCTGCATGGAAAACAATAGTTTCACCATTAGCTTGAGCATCATCAAGTCCATTTATTTCTAAGCCCGTTGGATATTTTCCAGGATATCCGCCTGATGCAGCAACTACACAAACAGCAGCATTGTCATCCCATTCAATATTTATATCAGCAAGCCTTTCATCAATAATGGCTTCAAATATTTCTAACAGGTCTGTTTTTAATCTTGGTATAACTACCTGTGTTTCAGGATCCCCAAACCTTGCATTATATTCCAAAACCTTAGGTCCATCCTTTGTAAGCATTAATCCAAAGTACAAAACACCTTTGAATTTACGATCCTCTTTGTTCATTGCCTCAATGGTTGGTATAAAAATTTCCTTCATGCAGTAGTCGGCAAGCTTAGCATCATATAGGGGACTTGGTGAGAAGGTTCCCATACCACCTGTATTGGGCCCTTCATCATGGTCAAAGGCACGTTTGTGATCTTGGGAGGATACCATAGGTACAATAGTTTTTCCATCTGTAAAAGCTAAAATAGAAACCTCTGGACCTTCGATAAATTCTTCTATAACTACCTTATTACCGGCATTCCCAAAGACCTTATCATTCATTATTTCATTTACAGCAGCTTTTGCTTCCTCAATGGTTTGCGCAATTATAACACCCTTACCCAATGCCAGACCATCTGCTTTTACAACTATTGGAGCACTGCTAGTATCAAGATAGCTCAATGCATCAGCACTATTTTCAAACACACTATAGCCCGCTGTAGGTATGTTGTATTTTTTCATTAGATCCTTAGAGAATGCTTTGCTACCTTCAATTATAGCCGCATTTTTTACAGGACCAAATGCTTTAATCCCTGCTTCATTAAGCTTGTCCACCATGCCTGCTGCAAGTGGATCATCAGGTGCTACAACAACCAAATCAATTTTATTTTCTTTGGAATAATTAACCATTCCATCTATATCAATTGCTTTTATTTCAACACATTGAGCAAGCTTGGAAATTCCGCCGTTTCCTGGTGCACAATACAACTTACTTATCTTTGGACTTTGAGCTAGCTTCCATAAAAGAGTATGCTCTCTTCCCCCACCACCAACCATTAGAACCTTCATATATTCAGCCTCCATAAAATTACTTTTAGTATACAAAAAGCGAATATTACTCGCTATAATTTTTATTTTAAATTTCCAGTTAAAGTGACTACACGCAGCCATGGGAGATGTATCCCCTTGATACATCTCCCATCCTGCTAAGATTTATATCCCTAGCTGAGGAAATTTCAATTACTTATAACAGGTAATATTCACTTTAACATTAATCCTATACAAATTTTTTGCACGACTTTTTCCCATCTATCTTAGTGCTTGAAATGTCTCATTCCTGTGAACACCATTGCAATTCCGTACTTGTTACAAGCATCAATTGAAAGCTGATCATTGATTGAGCCACCTGGTTGAATAATTGCCTTAATGCCTGCTGCTGCTGCCACCTCAACACAGTCTGAGAATGGGAAGAATGCATCTGATGCCAAAACCGCTCCGATGGATCTCTCTCCAGCATATTCAATAGCAACTCTTGTAGGCAGAACTCTGTTAGTCTGTCCGGGTCCTACGCCTAAAGTCCTCATATCCTTTGCAACAACTATAGCATTTGATTTTGTATGCTTAACAACCTTCATTGCAAATTTTAAATCTTCCATTTGCTCTTTTGTTGGCTGAACATCTGTTACGCATTTTAAATCCTCTTCGTTAAATAGCAGATCATCATTCTTCTGAACCAAAAGACCACCTGCAACCTTTTTCATGTCAAGTGTATCTGCAGGAGCCTGTTCTTCTATTCCCTCCAGTTTCAGCAATCTGATATTTTTCTTTTGAGAGAGCACAGCAAATGCCTCTTCTGAGAATGAAGGAGCAATAACTATTTCAATAAATATTTTGTTTATTTCCTCTGCTGTCTTTAAATCAATTTCTCTGTTGGCAGCTATAATTCCGCCAAAAATAGAAGTAGGGTCCGATTCATAAGCTCTCATGTAAGCATCATATATATTATCTGCACTTCCAACTCCGCAAGGATTTGTGTGTTTTACAGCAACTACTGTAGGCTCATCAAACTCCTTGAGCAGCATAAGTGCACCGTTTGTATCGTTAATATTATTAAAGGACAGCTCTTTTCCATGCAACTGAACTGCACTTGGCAAAAAGCCTCTGTTTGCTCCAACCTCTTTATAGAAAACAGCACTTTGATGGGGATTTTCACCATAGCGCATCTCTTGAGCCTTCTCATAAGTAAGAGAAAGAGTTTCAGGGTATTCTATATCACCAAGAGTATCTCTTAGGTATTTAGCTATTAAGGTATCATAATGGCTGGTGTGTTCAAAAACCTTGTATGCAAGTCTAAACTTAGTTTTTGCACTAACATCACCGTTTTCATTAATTTCATCAAGCACCTTACCGTAGTCAGCAGGGTCAACTACTACTGCAACATCTTGATAGTTCTTTGCAGCTGCTCTTATCATTGTTGGTCCGCCTATATCAATATTCTCAATTGCTTCCTCCAGCTCGACATTTCCCTTTAGAATTGTTTGTTTAAACGGATATAGGTTAATAATTACTAAATCGATAGTATCTACTCCCAAAGCCTTTATTTGATTCATATGCTCTTCATTGCTTCTCATAGCCAATATTCCTGCATGTACCTTTGGATGTAATGTCTTGACTCTTCCGTCCAGACATTCTGGAAAGCCTGTTACATCAGAAATATTTACTACCTTTATTCCTGCTTCTGAAAGAGCCTTTTCGGTTCCGCCTGTTGATATTATCTCTACTCCCTTTGCAACTAGTGCAGAAGCAAACTCAATTATGCCTGTCTTGTCTGAAACACTCATCAATGCACGTTTAATCATAACCCCAATCCTCCAATTTATAAAATTTAAAAATATAAACATTAACTCAACTGCCTAAACAACGCAAGTTGGCAAGCCAACATTTCTTATGTTAACAACGCAAGTTGGCAAGCCGAGATTTAGACTATCTTTACTCTCTTTCCTTCAATAACCAGCCTGTTTTCGGCATATAGTTTAATTGCTTCAGGAAGTATCTCCCATTCAGCCTGTTCCATGACCCTTTTCTGAAGTATTTCGGGCGTATCATTATCCTCAACATATACAGCCTTTTGTAATATAATTGGACCGGTATCAGCCTCTAATTCCACAAAATGCACTGTTGCACCTGTCACCTTGACACCTGACGCTATTGCATGCTGGTGAGGGATAATTCCATAGAAGCCTTTTCCGCAGAATGCAGGAATTAATGACGGGTGAATATTGATAATTCTTTTTTCATAAAACTTATTGAACCTTTCACCCAGAATGGATAAAAAGCCTGCCATAACTACCAAGTCCACCTTATTCTCATCAAAATGCCTGATAAGAGCATCATCATAGTCATCTATATTATCATATGACTTTCTGGATATATATGTATTATTGATACCGTTATCCTGTGCTCTCTGAAGTGCATATACTCCTGGCTTGCTTGATACCACAGTCACAATTCGAACATTCTGTATATATCCGCTTTCTATCCTGTCCATGATAGCCTGAAGGTTTGACCCTCCTCCGGATACCAATACACCTATATTCAGCATATATCTACACCTGCTTCACCTTCAGCAATTGAACCTATAATAAAGGCTTGTTCTCCAACTGATTTTAAATACGCTGTTATCTCCTCAGCTTTATCAGCATCCACAGCCAAAACCATACCAATACCCATATTAAAGGTATTAAATATGTCACTATCCCCCATGTTACCCAAGCTCTTTAGCATATCGAATATTGGAAGAATGGGCCATGAGCCCTTTTGAATATTAACTCTTAAACCTTCGGGCACCATTCTCGGAATATTCTCTATAAATCCTCCGCCTGTTATGTGAGAAATTCCTTTAACTTCAAATTTCTTTATTAAATCAAGAATTGTTTTTACATATATCCTTGTCGGTTTAATTAATTCTTCTCCCATAGTGCAGCCAAGCTTTTCAACATATTCATTTAATCCGTCTTTTGTTGGATTAATAAGCTTTCTAACTAAAGAATATCCGTTACTATGAATACCTGAAGATGGCAGTCCAATAAGCTTGTCACCAGCTTTTATGCTCTTTCCATCAATTATTTTGCTTTTGTCAACAATCCCAACAGTAAAGCCAGCCAAGTCATATTCATCCACAGGATAAAACCCTGGCATCTCAGCAGTTTCCCCACCTATGAGAGAGCATCCTGCCATAACACAGCCTTCTGAAACACCTTTAACAATCTCAGCAACCTTTTCAGGATAGTTTTTTCCAACTGCAATATAATCCAAGAAAAACAATGGTTCAGCTCCAGAGCATACAATGTCATTTACACACATAGCAACACAATCAATACCTACTGAATCATGTTTATTCAATAAGAAAGCCATTTTAAGCTTTGTACCAACTCCATCTGTGCCAGAAACTAAAACTGGCTCTTCATACTTTGATTTGTCCAAACTAAAAAGTCCACCAAACCCACCTAATTCTGTCATAACTTCTGGTCTGAATGTGCGTTTTACATGGTCTTTTATCAGTTTAACCGACTCGTAACCTGCTTCAACATCAACACCTGCATCTCTATATGTAGTCATAATTTAACCCTCCAATATTTTATTTTACAATCCGCTCGCATAGGTAATTTATTATTAGTTCTAACTCGCTTAACCCTCAAAGAAAACAAATAAACCGAGCTTTGCGTAGGTTTATTTGTTTTGCCCCATATTAGCAGCCACAGCTGAATTTATCTCCCTCATCAGGTACGTCTAAAGGATAATCTCCATTCAAGCAAGCTGCGCAAAATCCACATTTTGAATTTATCGGCGTTTCCAATAATCCCTCTATGCTTAAATATCCTAATGTATCAGCACAAATCATTTCTCTGATTTCATCTACTGATAGTTTATTTGCAACAAGTTCTTTTCTCGACGAAATGTCAATTCCAAAATAGCAAGGGAATTTAAGAGGAGGTGAGCTAACTCTCATGTGAACCTCTTTGGCTCCTGCTTTTTTTAATATCTGAACTATTCGTCTGGTGGTTGTACCTCTAACAATTGAATCATCTATAATTACAACCCTTTTTCCTTGTATTGTCTGTTTAATAGCATTATGCTTAATTCTTACAGCCATCTCTCTCATGCCTTGGCTTGGCTGAATAAATGTTCTTCCTACATATCTGTTCTTAACAATTCCTTCTCCATAAGGAATACCTGACTGTCTTGAAAATCCTATTGCTGCTGATAGTCCCGAGTCAGGAACTCCAATTACTACATCAGCCTCTACAGGATGCTCAATTGCCAGACGTTTTCCCGCTTCGTATCTGGATTGTTGAACGCTAGCACCATCAATTATGCTATCCGGTCTGGCAAAATAAACAAACTCAAATATACACAGTTTAGTTTCTTTATTATTAAATGGCTTAATTGACCTTATCTCATTATCCTCAATTATAACAATTTCTCCAGGCTCAATATCTCTGATAAATTCAGCGTTAACAGCATCTAATGCACAAGATTCTGATGCAATAACATAAGCTGTTGACGTTTTTCCGATACATAAGGGTCTTATTCCATATGGATCTCTTACTCCCAGCATCTTACTGGCTGTCATAAGAATTATTCCATAAGATCCTTTAACATCATGCATCATTTTTTCAACAGCTTCTTCGAGTATATTTGTAGTTATACTATGCTTTGTTATTAAATTTATCAAGACCTCAGTATCATTTGTAGTCTGAAATATAGTTCCGCATTCCTCCATTTGTTCTCTAAGAGCGGCAGCATTAACTATGTTTCCATTATGGGCAAGAGCAATTTGTCCATTTCTTGATCTGACAACTATGGGCTGTGAGTTTTCACGTCTGCTTGCACCAGTGGTTGAGTAACGAACATGACCGACAGCTATTGTACCCTTCAAGTGATTTAGTACGACTTTATCGAATATCTCTGGAACTAAGCCCATGTCTTTGTGATAGATTATTGTTTCCTTGTCACTTACTGCAATCCCGGCACTTTCCTGCCCTCTGTGCTGAAGTGAGTACAGTCCATAATAAGTCATACCTGCAACATCTATATCATTATTATCTATTGAATATATTCCGAATACACCACATTCTTCGTGCATTTTATCCATTCGTTCATCAAAGCAGTCTAAATTGTTACACTGTAAGCATTGACCAAAATCACACATGAGGTTACTCCTTTTTATATTTGATGGTTTATTTTATATTTGCACCTAATTATTATCCATTTACATTTATATTTCTTCTAACTTCTTTTGAAGCTCAATATTTTTCTTTTCAACCTTTTCAGCTAATGATTTCTTATAATCTGTGAGCTTAAGCCTCAAACCATTATAGCCAACTGATAGAATTTGAACTGCCAATATAGCTGCATTCTCTGCCCCATCAATAGCAACTGTTGCAACAGGTATTCCTGATGGCATTTGAACTGTTGAAAGCAGTGAATCTAAGCCATCCATTGTTGAAGATTTAATTGGAACTCCAATAACCGGGATAGGTGTATGGGCTGCTAATACTCCAGCCAAATGGGCCGCTTTTCCTGCTGCTGCAATAATAACATCAATGCCATTTTCTTCAGCATTTCTTGCAAATTCAGAAGCTTTATCAGGTGTTCTATGTGCTGAACATACCTTCACCTCATAATTTATTCCAAATTCCTTCAAAACCTTTATACAATTCTTCATAACTGAAAGGTCAGAATCACTTCCCATAATAACAGCTACTTTAGCATCTCTTGAAATACACATTAATCCATCCTCCACATCCCAAGTAAGTTTCTGAACATTTTTTGATATTTTAATAAAATCATTCGTATTTACATACTAATATTATCAAATATTAAGTTCAATTGTCAATTAATCTAACAAAAAAACCGAACATTAATTTAATGTTTGGTTTGAATATTCGGAACTAAAGATTACAGGAGCAAATAGACTATAAAAGGTAATGTAAACATCGACAATATTGTTGAAACGAATATCCCCTCTGTAGCGGCATTGTAGTCTGAATCATACTGCAGTGCAAGTGCAGAAACTATTGTAGCTGAAGGCATAGCCAGCTGCAATACCACTATCTTTTTAACATATACGTCAAAAAAGTTATTGGTAAGCTTAAAAAAGACAACTGCTAAAATAGGTATAAGCAGCAGCTTAAAGGCTGAGTATACAAGGTAATGGTATCTAGCTAATATATCCTTTACCCCTGATACTCTTATATCTGAAAGAATTAATCCAACAAAAATCATAGATAGGTATATTGTTGTATGCCCTAGGCCATTGAAGGCTGAATAAACAACATTCCAAATAACATTAAATTCATATATTTTATCTATTTTGAAAAGTGACTTTAACGCTATCATCATTATTCCACCTAAAAATGCTATAGTATTAGGGTTAATTAGATGTGATAGATTATCCTTCCAACTCTTGGAGTTATGCCTATTAAACAAATAAACACCTAAGGTCCAGAGTATAGCGTCACTAGCTATGTTAAAGAAAATGGCATATACTATGCCTATATCGCCATACATTGCTTTAAGTAGTGGATATGCCATAAATATTACATTTCCGAACATTGATTGTGAAATATATATATTTTTTGTTTTTTCCTTTATACCCATTACCTTGCATTGGCCCAAGGCTATTAATCCTGATAAAAGTATAAAAGCAACTCCTAGAATAAATATATAAGCACCATTTTTCAGTGTTTCATTAGTAAATGAATAGTTTCCCATTGTCGTAAAAATTAAAAAAGGCATAGTTATCTTCAAAATAAGTGCCGATATATATTTATGAGAATTCTCTGGCAAAAAATTCTTTCTACCTGCTACAAACCCTATTATTCCCAGAAGTGTTAGGATAATTATTTGTTGTATTATTATCTGTATATCATTCATTTTGTATTAGCCTCCAAGAGTAGTATGATTAAACAACGCATGTTGACAAGCCAACATTGCTTATGTTAAGAGTTCGCCCATGCTGGGCGAACATAAATAAGCGACATTTATTACGTCGCTTTTATGTTATTATATTATTATTTTCTATTGGCTGTATATATATAATTTTACACAAAATGATAAATTAAAATCATAAGTTTTCATACTAGTTGTATTAACTAAGCAGCAGCAAATCCTGTTCTCGAAAAATCAGTCTTATAGGTTTTTTTGTATTAGAAATTTCTTTCCAAATATCCTTATCTACTTCCCACCTCAACCTTGAGAAACCATCTTTACCAATACTGTTTCTATTTTTGAGCAGAATAATATTAGAAAATGGATTTTCAATTACTTTTATCACTTCACACGTCATAGCATTTTGTACATCCCCATTCTCTGCATACTTAAAATAGTGAGCTCTCATACCAACGTGCTTTATATCCTCTGGTACTTCTCTTCTTGTATACAAAACCATATCCCAATCAATTGCATTTAAGGTGTGTTCTGTAAGCTTCTGTGCTCTTGAAATATTTTTACAGCCTGATAAAAGTGCAGCCGACAAGGTATGTGGATTTTTGAATAAATCCTCCTTTTTACTTACCATATCAACTTTGCCATCTGAAACAACTGCAATGCTGTCACAGAAACGATAAACTTCATCTCTGTTGTGGGATACAAATAAGATAGTTCCTCGAAAAGCTGATAGCACCTCTATCAGCTCTTGCTCTAACTGCCATTTTAAGTAGCTGTCCAAAGCAGAAAACGGTTCATCCAGCATAATAATTTCTGGCTCTGAAGCTAAAATTCTGGCAAGAGCAACTCTTTGCTGCTGTCCACCCGAGAGCTGATTAGGCCGTTTTTTTTCCAACCCCTCTAAATAAAATGCTTTTATTTTTTCTTTTACCACACTTATTCGCTCGTTTTTAGGAAGGGTAACCCCTGCTCCAATGTTTTCCTCTACCGTCATATTCGGAAATAATGCATAGTTTTGAAACAAATATCCTACCTTTCTTTTTTGAGGTGATAAATTTATATTCTTTTTCGAATCAAACAAAACCCTGTCTCCTAGTATAATTCTACCTTCATCAGGGGTTTCTATTCCTGCTATACATTTTAAGCTCATGCTTTTCCCACAGCCAGAAGCACCCAATATGGCCATAATTTCTTCCTGAGCAGTAAACTTAACTTCAAGTTTAAAATCCCCTAAATTTTTTTTAATATCAACATAGAGAGCCATCAAAAATCACCCCTTTTTGCTGATTTTTTATATTGGGTATTGTTCCAAGAATTCATGAGTATCATTGCGGTAAATGACATAGCACAGATAATCAATACCCAATTGTAGGCTTTGGCCCTATCTCCTGCCTGTACTGCCGTATATACAGCAACTGCAATTGTCTGTGTTTTTCCTGGAATGTTCCCGGCAAGCATTATGGTTGCTCCAAATTCCCCAAGAGCTCTTGCAAAGGTAAGAATAGTTCCTGCCATAATGCCGGGAATTACGTTCGGAATAATAATTCTCCAAAAGATTCTAATCTCAGAAATTCCTAGTGTTCTGGCCGCAAAAATCAAGTTTGAATCAAACTGTTCCAACGCTCCTCTTACAGTGCGGTACATTAACGGAAAGGATACTACAGTAGAAGCAACTATAGCACCTATCCAAGTAAAAACAATTGTTATATTAAACTGAAAAAGCAATTTTCCAAGTAAGCTGTTTTTCCCCAAAATAATTAATAGGAAAAAGCCTATAACCGTAGGAGGTAGTACCATGGGCAGAGTAAACAAACCATCAATAAAGCCCTTGAAACGCCTGATTTTCAAAACATATCGTGCGGCTGCAATACCTGTAAAAATTGTTATTACGGTAGCAATAGAGGCTACCTTAAGCGATATATAAAGCGGTGATAAATCTATGTTACTCACCTCCCATGTTAAAATCATTCTTACTAATCATCTCGAAACCATATTTTTTAAAAATATTAGCAACCTCAGGTGTTGATAAATATTCTAAAAAGCTTTGTGCAGCATCAACCTGTTTACTGTTTTTCAGTATAGCCATAGTATATATAACAGGCTTATGACTATCCCTTGGAGCCTCGCAAACCACAGTAATTTTTTGTGATGTAGCTGCATCAGTTGCATATACCACTCCGCAATCAACCTCTCCACCCTCTACCCAAGTAAGAACCTGTCTTACATCACTACCATAGTTCGCCTTCGACTTCACTTTCTTCCAAATGCCAAGAGAAGTAAAGATCTCCTCAGAATACTGACCTACTGGAACGCTGCTGGGTTCTCCCAAAGCAATAGTCGAAACCTTTTCAGTAGCAACTGTCTCAAAGCTTGTAATTCCTTTTAAGCTATCCTTTGGAGTAATTAATACAACTCTATTTACAAGCAGTTCCTTCTCTGTACCTTCTTTAATTAAACCTTTTTCTGCAAGGACATTCATCTGTTTTGTAGCTGCTGACATAAAAATATCCGAAGGCGCTCCTTCTTCAATTTGAGTCTGCAATGCTCCTGATGAACCAAAGGCAAAGGTAACAGTTACGTATGGTGCTACCTTTTTATACATATTTGCAATTTCAGATGCAACATCTGTTAAGCTGGCAGCAGCTGACACAACAAGCTCAATTTTTTTCTGTTGATTTGATGAATTTTCAGAGGCTGTCTGAGATACAGCTGCCAAAGTAGCTAATGCCTCTGACGTTTTATTTGTACAACCTGAAAACATTATAATTAGCATCGAAACAACAAGAAACAATATTAATTCTTTTTTATTTGTTGTTCTCATAATAACCTCCATGCCCACATTTGGGCT
>JAEZOA010000089.1 GCA_023441625.1 Bacillota bacterium | reverse complement strand
GACTGTGGTTAGAGCCTTTTTTAAACCATCAAGTGGTAGGGGGGACTAACTAATCCACAGTATCTTAAAACAGCATAGCTTAACCTCTAGAAAAGGTAAAGAAAAGCTATGACTATATAATACGAGGAGGACTAAAGCTATGATGTTTGGTTTACTAGTAATTTTAGCCATTATTTTTATTTTGCCCTTTGTAATTACTAAAGTTGAAAAAAATCTTGAAATTTTTCTCTTCATCATGGGAATACTCGCAGCAGCAGTTTCAGGAATATTCAGCTTAGAATTCATAAAGGAGATTTTGCTTAATGATATGTTGTACTTTGTCAGCGGTGCTGTTTTATTAGCCGGACTTGTTTTCAAATATACTGCAAAATATATAAGTGCAGGTGTAAACATAATCGTTGAAAGAGTACCTACTTTCATTTTTGTATTCACACTAATTGTATTAATAGGACTTATATCCAGTGCTATAACAGCAATTGTTGCATCTCTCATACTTGTTGAGATTGTTGCAGTTCTACCCTATACAAGACGTGCAAAAGTAAATCTTATGATAATTTCATGCTTTTCAATTGGTCTAGGGGCTGCACTTACCCCTATCGGAGAACCCTTATCTACAATTGTAGTATCAGCATTAAATGAAGATTTCTTTTATCTTTTAAACCTATTGGGAGCTTATATTGTTCCAGGAATAATTTCGTTGGGTATTTTTGGAGGTCTATACGTAACTAAAAGCATGAAAAAATATAATGCTAATGGTACTACAGACTTAGAAGTAAATCGCGATATTTATGAAGAAGGTATTAAAGAGGTACTTATTCGTACTGTTAAAATATTTATTTTCATTTTGGGGCTTGAACTATTGGGTACTGGCTTCAATCCACTAATTGATACTTATGTGTTAGGTTTAAGCAATAAAATACTTTACTGGTTAAATATCTGTGCTGCGGCACTAGATAATGCAACCGTCGCTGCTGCAATGATTAGTCCTTCTATGGCAGCAGCCCAGGTTAAATCAATTCTAATGGGTCTGTTAATTAGCGGTGGTATGCTCATCCCTGGAAATATTTCAAATATTGTAGTTGCTGAAAACTTTGATATCAAGAGCCGGGAATGGGCAAAGTTAGGAATGCCTCTTGGTCTTGCACTATTAGTGATTTATTATGTAGTATTGTTTGTAATATAAGCAATACTTCCCAAGCTATCAATATTATAGCTTGTTCCACAAACTCTGCAAATAAACATTGTTTTGGAGAATCTATTTTTTTGGTATTACTCCTACACATTCTGCATGTATTAAATATATCCACCGAGCTTACTTTTTATAGATAAGGTTTTAATATTTATAGATAAATAAAGGGGCCGCTAAACCAATGTGCTATGCCAGTATTTTACTTCTATTTAAGATATTCAGGTGTAAAATTCTCACCTGTAAAATTCATTTCACCGCCAAAACCATAAAATACCCAGTTACCCTGATCATTTTTCTTACAGATATACTCCCGATACCAGTCCTTTAGTTTTGTATCTCCGCAGATGCAATACCTAAGAATACTTTTTTCAAAATCATTCAATACTTAGTAGGTCTCCATTCTCCTTCAGCCATACCCTACATGTTTTGTACTGTGGAAGGACACCTTCAACAAGCTTCCAAAATTCCTTCGTATGGTTCATCTCCCTCATATGACAAAGCTCATGAACCACTACATAATCAAGAACTTCTATCGAAGCCATTATCAACTTCCAATTCAAGTTTATGTTACCTTTAGAGCTACAGCTACCCCATCTTGTTTTTTGTTCTCTAACTGTTATTTTCTTAGGACACACGTCTATGATTGATGAATAGTACTTGATTCTGTCTGCAATTACCAGCTTAAATTGCTTTATATACCAAAGTTTCAAGGAGTCCTTTAGCTTGTCTACTTCAGCATTTTCTGGCGCAGCGATAATAATATTATCATCAATAAGTCTGATTGTTGGTTTCTTTAAAGTACCGCTTCTATACAGTTTAAGCCTGTATTCTTTTCCTAATAGCCTAAAGTGTTCACCCTCTTCAAACCTTTTAGCTTTATTAGCTTTAACTGCTCGAATCTCTATATTATTAAGCTTCTTTATTATCCAGTGTGACTTTCTCTGCAGTAACTCATTAATATAGTTTTCAGATACGTGAAATGGACTAGTAACCTTAACAGTCCCATTTTGTTCTATTGTAATGCCAACTGTTTTTCTGCTGCTTTTTGTTAATATATATTTTAATTCTCTATTGTCAATTTGAATACTGCACAACTTAGGAATGCATTTTTTATCATTTTTCACTTAAGCATACCTCCACCAGCAATTGAGCTTTAAAGTTTAATTAATTTAGTTCCAATTCATCACCAGTTTTGAAGCAGCCTAATTAACTACCTATACATACTTTAATATATCAAAATCTCTATCACCAGTGCAATGGTAAGTGTACACTTTTTTGATATTAGTTTTAAATGTTTTTCTATGCTTATTTTTAATACTAGAAGCTCTCAAAATAATATTTCTTAACAATATATGTATCCTAAATGAATACATATATATAAGTACCTTATTTATTTCTATAATTTATGGAAATATCATTGAGGAATGAAAAATTGAGTACAGCCACTTATTTCAATAAGCTTTTAAATATTATCCTTTGCTTTTTTATATATTCATTTTGTGGGTGGGTAATTGAGACTATCTATATGTCTATATATCATGGTCATTTAGTAAATAGAGGCTTCCTTATGGGTCCTCTATGCGGAGTATATGGAATAGGTACAATTATAGTAGTTTATTTTCTTTGTTGTTTTAAATTTCAACCAAAATTACTGTTTTTATATTCTTCAATTTTAATATCAATATTAGAGCTAGTAGTAGGGGTATTATTAGAAAAATTACTGAATCAAAAGCTATGGGATTATAGTGATAATTTTGCTGATTTTATGGGCTACATATGTGTCAGAAACTCAATTATTTGGGGGTTCCTAGCACTGTTAGTGGTATACCTTGTCCATCCCATCATTAGTAAAATCATTGTCTCAATACCAATAAAAACTAAGATAATAATATGTTCTTCCCTATGCTTATGTATGACATTTGATTTAATGATATCTATTTATACAAGCTTGATGGGTATAAATAATATATCCTGGGTATCTCAATTATTAATAGAAAAAATAGAAAATCTAAGAAATGTGACTTCAAAAGTTGTTTATTATATTAGTCGTTAGGAACTTACTCCCACTGTGCCCAAATTTCTGGTTTAAATCCAACTGTGGCTTTTCGTCCATTACGGACAATTGGTGAATTATACAACTTGGGATTTTTGAACAGTACCTCCTCGGCCACCTTGCCAATACCTAAATTCTTCATATTTAGTCTTTCATACTCCTTGCTATCTGCATTTATCAAGTCTCTTATTCCCACAGCGGCCTTTACGCTATCAAACTCTCCCTTACTGAGTCCATACTTGTATAAGTCAATATATTGGAAATTTATTTTTCTCTCTTTAAAATACCTCTCAGCTTTTTGTGTTTCAAAGCCTTTTGCCCCATAAATCTGAACATTCATAATTTTTTTCGCCCTCTTATGCTCTAGTCTTTTACATTTTATAGGATTTTGAAATTAGAATTAATTAAATGTCTATGCATTAACTCTCTTTCATTTTGTATTAAAGTTGATATTTGACTTTGTGTAGCATGCATTGCATTTTTATCTCTATGGATAATTTGTATTCCATACTCATTTCTACCATAGCTTTTTGATTTCCTTACAATTGTTCCATCAAATCCTGTCACATTATTACTTAAATAAATAGTAATTCCTACAGTATCGCTTAATTCAAATTCAGCACTAGAATAAATCCCAATACCTGAGTAACTAATATTCTTTATACATGCAGATACTCTTTTATTTGTTTCTATTAGCTTTATGTCCCCTAGTATGGAAACAGGATATCTATCGAATTCTCTTTTATCAATTTCTTTAGAAATCTGACCCACATTATTTGAACATATTATGTACCTATCTTCCTTAGGTGTAGCACTAACCACGCTTCCTCCATTAACCAGAATAGTATCTTCATTTTCTAATATTCCAATTAAAACAGGATCTCCTTTAACTATTTCAGCTTCTTTATTCTCATTATCAGTAAATTGTACAGTAAATAATTTATTAACATCTCCACTTAAGACTTTACAATTTATTGGTTTAAATTTATTATAATGCCTTAGCACTATGTTTTCTTTTTCCATTGATCCTCCAGATATTAATGTATATAAGTTCTATTGACTAACATTATTAAAATAAAAGTGAACAATTATATTTTGAAATTAGAATTTAATAAATGCTTATAAATCAACTCCTTTTCACTTTGCATTATACTAGATAATTGAGTTTGCATATTATACAAAGCATTTTTATCTCTATGTATAATTCTAAGTCCGTACTCATTCCTTCCATAGCTCATTGCTCTTCTTATGACAATTCCATCGTATATAAGCACAGCATTACTTAAATATATGCTAATTTCTACACTATCATTTACTTCAAACTCTCCATCTGAATAAACGCCCATCCCTGAGTAACTAAAATTTTTTAAGTATAATCTTTCTCTTTTATTTGAATTTACCAACTTTATCTCACCAAGTAATGATGTTGGATATCTTTCATTCTGCCGTTTATCTATCTCTTTTGGCATATATACTATTTCATCAGAACATATAATGTACTTATCTTCCTGCTGTGTAACACCAACTACACTTCCTCCAGAGACATAAACAGTATCATCCTTATTTAAGCCCCCTATTAATATTGGATCCCCTTTTAGCATGTCCAGGCCTTTGCCCTCATTATCATTTAGTTCTATAGTAAATAGTTTGTCCGTATTCCCACTAACCACGGTACAACTTATTGGTTTTAGTTTATTATAATGTCTTAACACTAAACTCACTTTTTGCATTTTTGACCTCCAAAAAGAATATTATGAAACAAACATCATAAAACTAATTTAATTATTCATACTAAAATTATATAACGTTTTGGAATATATTCCAAGATTGTATTTATATTATTTATGTAAATTAAAAAATTAACCATAATCAAATAAAAAATATTATACCTTTCTGATGTTCTAATTACATATTTTTTCAATTACAACAAGGCATGTACTATCTGGTAACCTTACAGGAATTCTCTCCTCATTGAAAAATTCAATTTTTTGTGACAATGCTATTGTATAACCCTCCTGAAGAAAGTGCTTAGAATCAACTATTTTAGCACTTTCACCAAGCACCTCCGATATAAACCCCTCAAATCCGCTCGGAGTAAAATATCCAAACTGCTCATTAATTTCGTGAATATACGACTTTTCTCCCCAAGTATACGTATAGAGAAATTCCATTGCATCATTTATCGGCATACAAACCTCATTATGTCCAACTAAAGTGAACTTAATCTCTCTGCCTTTAAAATCTTTAACATATCTTTTCAAGAACTCCATACCTTCCTCTGATAAAAACTTTATAATTCTCTTTTGATTTACTGGCTCAGTCATAATTCCATCGCGAATAATAATTCTTCCGCCTAAAGGTAAAATTTCAAACGTACTTTTAAAGGCAGCAGCTAACGTTTCGTGATTAAATTGCTTCCCGTTATATTCAATATAAGAGAATAGTTCATGTAAAATAGAACAGAAAATAACAGTATCCACCGTTCCTTTTTCAATATATTGTCCTAAATTAAGGGCATCTCCATAAATAACATCCCATTTTCTGTTTTCAAGCTGCTTTTTCTTCTTCAAGCTGTCGAGCACATTCTGTGCTATATCCACACCAGCAATCTTCTTTTCTGGAAACCTTTCTTCAATTAGATCCATTAATGCCCCACCTCCAGGACCTATATCAATAACGCTATTTCCAGTAATATAATCAAGAATAACTCTCTTGTAATCTATTGTCTGGTTCATGGTCTGTAGATAGGATTCTTCCTCATAAAAGCGGTCATACTTATCCTTTCTAAGTCCAAACAAATCAAACAGGAGAACAATAGCATTTTCATAAAGAACATCTGATTTCTCAGCTTCAATACAAAATTCGATCAGCTTACTGCCTGCTGCTGAGAACTTAAATGTAAAAAACACTGTATCCTTTAAATGTTCATGAAATGATACCTCATGAACAACATGTAAGTTATCCTTAAAATCGCCCTTAAATATATCTTCAATTGTAATATCTAAAAGATATTTTTCGATGATCCGCTTTTTATAGATATTAATTCTCTTTTTTCCTTCGTGCTGATAATAAAGGTTTTTCATTAGTTTTTCAAAACTAAGGTGCTTCAATTTATCTAAATCTACTGTTTGACTAATAATCAAAAAGACTTTTACAAATTCCTCAAAGGAAAAATCATACATTGCCGCTTCCACATACCATAGCTGGGCAAAGTCAAGCAGCTCTGCGATTTTATTTTCAACTTCTCCACCTGCAATTAGCCTATCATACTCAGCATCAAAATCTTCACCATTTCTAATTGATACTGCTCTTAAGCTCTTTATTCTTTGTTTAATTGTATATCGATCATCAAATCGTCCGTTTACTATTAGTTCAATTACCTCATCAACCTGTTTACTTACATTTTTCCAAATACTCTCATCTACTGCATCTACAATACAGTGATTCAGCACTCTTAGCACTTCTTTAAGCTCATCAGCGGACATTTTATTTTCATTAATAAGTTGATAGAGTGGTTTGCTATCAGCAAGATTAACCTCTCCTCTTATATATTGTCCAATTAAGCCATGTGTAGCTATTAGGTAATAAATTATATTCTTTATGTCAGGATCAAGCTCCTCTGATTGCTCAAGATATATCTGCGCAGAACCTATATTGTGTACAAAGAGATTGAAACCCTTTTCAATCCATTGTCTCCTTTGATGCAATAAACCAGCCTTTGCAACTTCAGACCACTTTAGCGTTTCTTCAACTATGTATGTTTGATATTTGCTAAGTTGAAAGTCTGAAAGGGCTATTAGAGTTTTTTCTACATAGCCAAGTACATAATTTTTCTTCATTTCTTCAAGAGAATTAATGCGTTCAAGATTTATATTTCGCTCTGAGGTTAATGACAGAAACAGAAGCCATTTTTCTCTTTTCAGAACCTCCATATCACCGGACTTAAGCTTTTCAATAGCCTTCAACGAATTTAGTTTTTTCATATCCATCTGAGTTCCAACAGAGTTGTAAGCATTATACATTTCAATCACCTTAATACCCCCGACAATAGCTTAATAAATTAATAATAATTCTATCATAAGCCATTAATTAGTAAAACAAAAAACCGGCATTTCGCCTACCGGTTTTTCTTTTAAAGTCACTTGCTTTATAAGTTCATTGAATAATAAATCATTTTTAAAATAATTTATAATGCTCTTTTCTTTGGTGCTCTGAAAGCAATATAGATACCAATTGCCCAAATCAAAATTCCAACAGGTGAAATTATCATTTTTAATAATTCTGGGTCGAGTGGCGACACCCACATAAAATCAGCACTAGTTTGACCTAGTAAAGCTAATTCGTCTGCTATATAATCATTAATAAAATATAATGCTGAAAAATATGAAGCACCAAATATCGAAATCAATGTAATAACTGCACTTATTAATTGTAACCCTGTTCCACGTTTTCTCCCTGATCCACGAACCACTGCCCACCCAATAACATAACCTACTCCTATAGCAACTAAACCGATAATCCTTTGAGTAGCGATCTCAATGAAGTACCAAGCAGCTCCAGAAATGAGTCCAGCTAAAATACCGAGTACTATAGCACCTATGTAATTTGGGTTTTCGCTTTCTTTACGAAATTCCTCATCAATGATTGCCTTACAATTCTCGCACATATATACATCATTATTTTCTTTATCTCTAAAGCTATGAGCCTCAGTACTTTGCAAGGTCTTCTTACAACTTGCACATACAACATCTTCTTGAGCTTTAACCCCAATTTCAATTTTTTCTTCCATATTTTATTCCTTTCTTATCCATTGTCTAATTTTTTACTTGCGCTAATTCTTGTAGCCGACCTATTCTTTCTTCGATTGGTGGATGAGTAGAAAACAGCTTATCTATAAATCCTTCTGATTTGAGTGGATTTGAAAAATAAAGATGCGCTGTGGCTGCATTCATCGCTGGTAAAGGACGGCGATCTCTGCTTATTTTTTGTAATGCATTTGCTAAAAACACTGGATTTTTAGATATCTCAGCACCTGCTTCATCAGCAAAAAACTCTCGCCGCCTAGATACTGCCATTTGGATAAAAAATGCAGTTAGTGGGGCAAAAATTGCTAATATTAAGCTTATAGTCGCTAAAACCCCCGAACTATCTTTTTCCTGTGCTTTACTTACAACACGGCTTCGCCAAAAACTTTCAGCCAGAATACTGATAAACCCCGCAATAATTGATATAGAAGTCATTAAAAGAGTGTCCCAATTCCGAATATGTGCAATTTCGTGAGCTACTACTCCTTTCACTTCATCTAGTGTAAGTTTCTCAAGCAATCCTCTAGTCACTGCTATAGCAGAATGTTTAGGACTTCTCCCAGTAGCAAAGGCATTCATTGATGAATCATTAATCAAGTATAGCTTGGGCATTGGCATCTTATTATCTTGTATCAATTCTTCCACTATCAAATAAAGCTCTGGAACTTGCTCTTTAGTGAGCATTACTGTACCAGAACTTTTTAAAATTAAGGTGTCAGAAAAGAAGTAAGCTACTAAATTAACTATCATCCCTATAATAAGAAATATACTAGTTCCAGTAATCCCCCACCCAAAGAGTTCAGATAATACTATACCGAATCCTCCGAGAATCAGCATTAGAATGGTCATACATATGTAGAGCCGAATTCTATTTTGCCAAACCTTGTTATTTGTAATAATATCAAATCCTCCCTAAAATAAAGATCTACTATTCAACATTATAAATAATTCGATATAAAAATACGAATTCCTGCATAATTTTCTATTTAATATGCCTTTTTACTAAATAAACCAATATTATAAGCCTTTATTAGCAATTTAGGTATTAACATACTTCTGCAACAAGCTCTCTTTCATCTCCCACAAGGACTTTGACATATCAACATAGTATTTATGCGGATTTTCAAACCTTTTTACCTCATCCCACAAGGTATCAATCTGCTCTTTGCAATACCTCTGGATTTCTATTAATTCAGGACTTTCATACACACAAGCTCCTCGTATAATAAGTTTTGTAAGGTTTAAGTTACTTAATTTCCAGTTATAAACCTCACATTAATTTAACAAACTAACTGGAAAAATATTTTGGTTCCTTGATAACTTAATTTCATGCTATTGAAC
>JAEZOA010000101.1 GCA_023441625.1 Bacillota bacterium | reverse complement strand
CCGTTAAGCATGGCGTAGGAATTCCGTATGGCTGTCTAGTACCAGAAACTATTGAAGGGCTTCTTATGAGCGGAAGAACCATTTCTGTTGACCAAAGTGCTTTTGCTATGATACGTGTAATGAGTACATGCATGGCAGTAGGTCAGGCAGCAGGAACTGCTATGGCAATTGCACATAAGCAGGGTGTTCTGCCGTCAAGTATTGACGTAAATGAACTTCGTGCAGAATTGAAAAAGGACAATGCGATTATTGGACTTGATTAAGATTTACTATAAAATGTAACGAAAATAAATAAAAAGTTGTATTTTAGGATTTAAGAATTTTCTTGTAGGACTCCAGGATTTTAAGGGTTACAGCTTTTAAAAGCAACTATGAGAATAATAGATGTAAAGGAGGAAAATAAAATGTTTATTCCTGATAAAATGAAGGCACTGGTTGCATACAGTGCTAATGATTACAGATTTGAAGAAAACTTCCCTGTGCCCGAATGTGGTGCAGATGATATATTGATTAAGACAGAAGGCTGTGGTGTTTGCGCAAGTGACCTTAAGTGCCAGCATGGTGCAGCTATGTATTGGGGTGACGAAAACCAGTCTGCTTGGGTAGAACCCCCTTTTATTCCGGGACATGAATTTTTTGGTGTAATTGTATATGTGGGCGAAAATGTAAACGGGTATGAAATTGGAGAACGAATAGCGGTTGAGCAAATAGCTCCTTGTGGAGAATGTAGGTTCTGCAAGGATGGTCATTATTGGATGTGCCAGCCTCACCAGATTTTCGGTTTCTTTAAGGATTTCTGCGGTGGTATGGCAGAATATGTTCGTATTCCCAATAAACATTCCGTTATCCACAAGGTTCCTGCTTCCATGCCTTTAGAAGACGCTATGCTGATTGAGCCATATGGCTGCTCTAAGCACTGCGTAGACCGGGCACAGATTGGTAACAAGGATATAGTTGTGCTGTCCGGTGCAGGTACTTTGGGTTTGGGTATGACTACTTACGCAAAAATGCTTAACCCCAAGAAGCTGATTGTTCTTGATATGATGGACGAGCGTTTGGAAAAGGCAAAGGAATTTGGCGCAGATATAGTTTGGAATCCCTCCAAGGTTGATGTGGTGGAAGAAATTATGAAGCTGACTGATGGATATGGTTGTGATATCTATATTGAAGCAACCGGTCATCCCTCCTCAGTGATACAGGGTATGAAGATGATTCGTAAGCTGGGTAGATTCGTGGAATTCTCAGTATTTAGTGCTCCAACAACCTTAGACTGGTCTATAATCGGTGACCGTAAGGAATTAGATGTGTTAGGTGCGCATTTGTCTCCACATAGTTTTCCATTTGTCATTGAAAATATCGCAAATGGTAACCTAAAAACCAATGGTGTAGTCAGCAGGCTATTTGAACTGAAGGATTGGGAGACTGCTTTTGAATATGCTACAGGTAAGTATGGTGATTTTAAGGTTGCATTTAAGTTTGAATAAACAAAAGTAAGCGATGCATTTAGTAATGAATGATTCATGTATCAGACTAAATTGGAGGCTATATGAAATATTTAATTGGCACAGATATTGGAACTTCTGGTACTAAGTCTATAATCATGGATATCGAGGGTAACCTGATTGCACAGGATTTACAAGAGTATGATGTGTTAACTTCGAAACCATTGTGGGCAGAACAGTGGCCCGGTGTATGGCTGGATGCAACTAAGAGTTCAATAAAAAATGCTGTGAAGAAGGCAAACGTAGCTAAGGAGCATATTAAGGGAATCTGCATAAGTGGATTATATGGTGGCTCTGGTATTCCCCTAGATGAAAATATGGAACCTGTACGACCATGTCTGATTTGGATGGATCGTAGGGCTGGTAAACAGGAAAAGTGGATTAAGACACATATTGACCAGGAAAAATTGGCTCGCATAACCCATAACGGGACTGACCCTTATTATGGGTATACAAAAATTCTGTGGGTGAAGGACAATGAACCTGAAAACTGGGCAAAAACCAAGCTGTTTTTACCTCCAAATGCATATGTGATATATAAGCTTACCGGTGAAGTAGCAATTGACTATTCTTCTGCAGGTAATATAGGTGGCATTTTTGATATGAATACCCGTAATTGGTCCTATGAATTGATGGACGAAATGGGTATTCCGAGAAGCATGATGCCTGAAAAAATCGTTACAAGTGATTCTATTGTTGGAGGCCTGACTTTAGATATTTCAGAGGAATTGGGGCTGGTGGAAGGGACACCTGTCTGTGCAGGCGGTGTGGATTGTGGTGTTGCAACCTTTGGGCTAGGTGTATTTGAACCTGGAGATTATGCAGCCGCTATCGGCACTTCTATGTGTGCTGCTTTAATTCATGAAAAACCAATTAAGGCACAGGGGCTAATTTCATGGCCATATGTAATCGATTCTCAAAGGCTGACCTATTCCTTTGGTGGAGGTGCTACCGCAGGTGCTGTAGTGAAGTGGTTCCGTGATAACTTTGCCCAACTGGAAAAGCAGGCAGAGGAGAATGGAGGGGAGAGTGCTTATTATACATTGGACATGCAGGCAGAAAAAATTTCAGCAGGCAGTGATGGTTTAGTGGTACTCCCTTATTTCATGGGAGAGCGCAGCCCAGTTTGGGACACTAATGCACGAGGGACTATTTTCGGACTATCTTTAGCCCACACTAAGGGCCATGTTTATCGAGCATTTTTGGAAGCAGTTGCCTATTCCTTGCGTCACTCCATGGAGGCCACTGGCGAAGACTTGGGTGAATATATTCTCTTGGCAGGTGGTATTAGCAAGTCTAGGCTGTGGAAGCAAATTTTTGCAGATGTCACAGGTTATGCTGTAGTTTGTCCTATCCATGATGTGGAAGCCAATTTGGGTGATGTTATGTTGGCAGGGCTGGGTACTGGATTGCTGACTTTAGACGATATCAAGAAATGGCAGGTTTTAGGCGAGAGAATTATGCCAAATCCAGAGGTTCATGCTAAATATAATGAATACTATAAAATGTATCGTAAGCTTTATATGGATCTAAAAGAAGACATGAAGGAACTTTCAGCTATATAATGCAAACTACGCTTTACGAAACAACGCAAGTTAGCAAGCTAACATTGCTTATGAAACAACGCAAGTTAGCAAGCTAACATTGCTTATGAAACAACGCAAGTTAGCAAGCTAACATTGCTTATGAAACAACGCAAGTTGGCAAGCTAACATTGCTTATGAAACAACGCAAGTTGGCAAGCTAACATTGCTTATGTTAGACAATGTAAACGAGGCTCAAACTAAACTGTTGTGAGCCTCGTTCATATGTATTACGTTATTCATAAATACTCCCACCTGCTGATTTTATACAAGATTAGTTTAAATTTCTGCTCTCTGCTAGAAATAAGCAGAGGGTAGTTTGTTATTGAAGATAAACAGTATTCACGTCTTTAGCATATGTATAAGATAAGTTCATAATTTTACTAAAGTAATCAATACTTATATAATAGTTTTTATTTATAGTGTAAGTGTGCATTCGGATATCATATTGTAAGGTTTTCGTCAACTTATCAGCTATAAGATTTTTAGCATCTTTTGTAGAAATATATCTAACACCATTTTGTGTCACTATATTATTACTAAGATTCACAAAAGAATTTTTATATACCAAGGTAGTTTTTTTATCATCATTTAATTGTGTTTGCTTTAATAATTGCTTTGAAATTTTCACAGGTACTAACTTGTTTTTTTGCCAAATTGAATCATAGGAAGACCATGACAACGGCTTTGATAGACCAAGTTTACCGCCTATTTCAATAGTAAACGATGGTATTTTTAGTTTTTGAATACACCAGTCCTTAAAGCCTGAAGTAGAGTCTTTATAGTTAATTGAGCTCACAAGACTATAGCCTGTAGTACTCTTTAGTATATTTGCGTAAGCCAAATCTCTTTCTTTAACCGAGCCTTCCTGTCCATAGTACCAATAAATAATATCTCCAGCTGCATGGTAAGCAATCGTGAGATCAAACTGTTCATCTTCGCATAGTGCCTTAACGGCCTGGGTTTCCGGCTCAGAAAAAGCGGAAGTGCCAGTAGAGTAAGTTTTTGTAATTTCTTTAGTCCAATCAGCATCATAATTATGATTTAAGTCGACCTTGTTAGCGTTAAAGTAATATGAGGGAGACCCATTAACACATATTTGTACACCATCTGGGTTGACAAGGGGCATAAAGTAAAAAGTAACTTCACTATCAAGAAGCTCATTAATATTTACACCGTCAATGGTTTGTTTACTTGAATATGCTTCTAATATGTATTGAGCTTGATTTAGCGTTAATATTGTGCCCATATATTCTCTGGGATGGTGGGATGCATTTATAAATATTTTTCTTGGACCTTTACCAACCTGAAGTACTGATAAATCTCGCTCTTTTACTGATTTTCCGGCTATATATAAATTTGTAATATTGCTGTACTTCTCATTTAATTCACTTAAACGGGTCTGAGTTTCCTTATAAACTTCTTTGCTTTTGTAAATCTGCTCAAACGTTTTTGAATAAGTAGTTTTTGTTGCAGGTGAGGCATATGTATTAAAGGAAGTTAATAAATAAGTAATAAGCAGAGTTAGAGCTATGAGCGGCTTGGGCATAGTGACCTCCTGACATAAATCTATATTGCTTTTTATTTTACATAATTCGTTAAGAAATTGCAAACATAAAAGGCCGTGTATGATATATCGTTGATAACAGTTTTACTTTATCATAGGTTATTTTGCCTCTTTAAGGAAAATTTTTCTAGCTTCAATACTATCTAGCGTAAAACCATATATTTTATTTCTATAGGAAAGTTTTAACTTTTGATTGTTTAAAAGTGAATTAATATCAATATTGTTTATATCTTCATTTCCTAAATCTTTTAATCTCGCTATTTCTGGGACAACAGTATAAGATAACTGCCCCAAGTAATATATATCAATTGAACTTTCTGTTGGACTACTTATATAGCGATCCACATTGTACCTTGCAACTATGCGCTCTGTGTTGGTAAGGCTTAGAATACAAACACCCACAATCACTGTTATCCCAATCCATTTCATCATATCAAGCTTATTAACAAAGCATTTAATTATCAACCATATAAGAGATAGCCCAATAATGACCATGAACCATAGAGTAAGAACACGCTTGATGCTAAGACCATATACATCCACATACAGGAGCATCCTTTTCACAGCTGACAAAAGCAGAACACCATTGCAAGCACAAAGACAAACAACAGAGAGTTTGATCCAAAAGGGTAGCCTTCCATCCTTCTTTTTTGTCATAATTAAAACGAAAAGTCCTATACTAAAAATAACACCTGAAGCAGATGAAAGCTCAAAAAAACCTCGTCTGGCATATTCTGCATAGCTCATTTCGGAAGCTGTTATATTTACTGTTCCACCAAATAAGTAGACAAACTGAAAGGCAACAAAGGCAATAATAAAAATATTAATTATCGTTAAGAATGTACCAATGATAATACCTTCAATATTATTTCCAACTTTAGAAACAGTTTTTTGTTTCTCGCCACTGTATTTCAAACCTAAAAGCATTGCACCTAGAAATAATCCAAACATGGTTCCTAATATAATATCCCAGAAAACTATTGTAAAATCTAGGCCTATAAAGTCAATCGCTTTGTTTATAGCATCAGCAAAAAAAGCATCAGCGCTCATAAATAAACTCATAAGAATTGCTGCAATGGGTAGCGATACACCTAACCCTATTAAAATGTAGATAAAATTCTTACAAGTCTTAGATTTCTTACCCTTAAGAAATGAAAATGAGCGAAAGGGCATAGCTAAGTTTGAAAACGGTTTTCCAACAAGATTTACTAGAACCTTAGCTAACATATCAAAGGTAAAAATACCACTTGCCTGATTATTACTAAGTAAAACAAGCTGAATACATATAAGACCAATCAGGGTTAGCCAAGTTATAAATTGTGTACTAGGGTTATAGTGAATAAAGTAGCTAAAGGCTAACAGCATCACAGGTATTGTTAAATAAACAGCGGTTTTATTAAGTTTTTTCTCATTCTCTTTGAAAAAGTAGAATAGCACACTATAAAAGGCTATTGCGAAAATAGGAATCGATATACCTGCTGAGCCAAGTAATATGGTTTCTGTGTATAAAATGCAAAGTAAAATACTAAGTAAAGTGATTACCAATCCTTTTTTAGAGGTCACTCTAGCTTTAAAAGCTTTATACTCGGGCGTAGTATTTCTGGGAACGTAGGGTTTATAGTATTGAATGGGCATGGCAGCTGAGTTTGATGGGGGTATTTGGCTGCTGTTTGTTGTATTCTCTTGATTTTCCATAAAAACACCTCTTTCTCTTATATTTTTCCAATAAGCATATATTAATCAAAAGTACTCTCCTTATCTGAAACATATTCTAAGATATCACCTGGTTGACAGTTTAGAGCTTTGCAGATTTCCTCTAATGTAGAAAACCTAATAGCCTTAGCTTTGTTGGTTTTTAGTATTGAAAGGTTAGCAGTGGTAATTCCTATTTTTTCAGCTAACTCAGTTGAACTCATTTTTCTTTTTGCAAGCATAACATCCACATTTACTACAATTGGCATAATTATGCCCATGCCCCGCATTTGGCATAAAACTCCACTAAAGTACTGGCATGGACTCGGTCCCCCTTTCTTTATTTTTTCAGTTCCTTCAACCTTTCTCTCCTATTTTTTATACTAGTTTGCATTTAGCTTAATTGGTTTGTACAAATAGCAGCATTATATGGTTAAGTCGTTTTCCTGCTTGTAATTAACTGCCTGATAGAACAGCTCCGCAATAATGAAAATGCAGGCTGCTAAAAATAAAAAGGTTAACCCTACAAGAAGTACAAAGGCTGATGGAATGAAAATAATTGCTATAAGATAGATAAATGCTATTGGCAAGCACCAGTATGAGATGTATTTTATTCTATTGGCAGTATCTAAAGTAAATGGATTCTTAGTATTAATACTGTGTAGAATCTTTTTTGCTAGCTGTAATATAGAAAAGGCGCAAACTCCAGAACAAAACAAAAGTACAATCATAGAGTAGTAAACATCGGATTCAACAAAACTATGCTTATACAGTAAATAGTAATTTAATGCCCAGGGTAAGGAACCAACTAATATAGTGCCTATTACTTGAAAAACGGTACACAAAATCTCCATTACATGACTTAAGCCCTTCTGTCCTAGGATTTGAGAAGACATATCTAATTACCTCGCTTTTAAAAAATAATAATAACTCTAATTATTATAGTTATACTAAAATTGTAAGTACTATTATTTCAGTTCACTATAATTTCAGTAATTTAAATATACTTCTATTATTATCGTTTGTCAATAATAAATTACTAAATATAAATAAAAAATACTTGGAATTCAATAATTATTTTCTAGCTTTAGAAATATAGGTTCAGAAATATAGGTCAGAAATATTTTGCTTAAAAGCCAGGTGTTAGTCTTCAGCATCATGCACAAACTTTTTGAGTGTTCACTTATTGTATAATGAGTTGGAATTTTAGATATCCTTTTGTAATAAGGAGGTAATAGATTAAAGGTCTATGCTGGGATTATAACGGATTAATACCTTTTCTATAAACTCTGGATGGAGCAGGCGAAATTTATAAATAGTATGGAACCTTAATCTCACTTGAAGATATGGAAAATATTTTAGAATGTAAAATTGATTTTGATATAGATTCTGGAAAATTAGTATTTAGTAGGTCTGACAGTAAATATTAGTAGTATTTGTATTTTTATAATAGAAGAGCTAACAAGAACTAAATTAGAACTTACTTCAAAAATCGCTCGTATAATCCCAGATAATAACGATGAATTAATAAAAAATCCAAGTTGGCAAGCCAACATTGCTTATGAAACAACGCAAGTTGGCAAGCCAACATTGCTTATGAAACAACGCAAGTTGGGCAAGCCAACATTGCTTATGTTAATAAAAAGAGTAACGGTCGGATATTTAACTTACTAATCCGGCCGTTACTCTTCTTTCAGGAAACTTCGATTTTTACTGCAGATTATACTACCTTTAAAGCTACAAACAGTTCTACTTACCAAATTTCGTACAAAGCATCTTTCTGAACTACTAACAGTTCTGCTTACAAAACCACTTGCTAATCTACATACCATACTTCTACTTGCTAAACTACTTACCAAAACTACTTACCTCTTACTTTCTACTACCTTGGACCTGAACACCGAAATACTACAAAATACTATTCTGGTGGATTCATCCCCTTTCGGTAATTTTTAATTGCCCCAACCTTTTTGGTTGTAATTTATATATACCTCATATATTTGAGTTGAAACATAAAATTTTAAATTTTATTATTGGTATTAAAATTCATATCGTTTCCATAGCAAACAACGCAAGTTGGCAAGCCAACATTGCTTATGTTAATTATAAACGAAAAACCACCTCAAGATTGAGATGGTTTTTCGTAAGTAACCACTTTTATTTAGCTATAACAGCCTTAGCCTTAGCAACGATATTCTCAGTTGTGAAACCGAAATGCTCAAATAATTTCTCGGCAGGAGCTGAGGCTCCGAAGCTATCAATACAAACTACATCACCTTTAAGCCCAACATATTTATGCCATCCAAAGGAGGATGCTGCTTCAACTGCTACTCTATTAGCTACACATGCAGGTAATACACTTTCCTTATATTGTGTTGACTGTCTTTCAAAGAGCTCCCAGGAAGGCATACTTACAACTCTTGCATCAATACCTTCTGCTTGGAGCTGCTTGCCTGCTTCTAGGGTTACATGAACCTCTGAACCAGTAGACATTAAAATTACTTGTGGAATTGAGTTTTTTGAATCCAGCAAGGTGTAGGCACCCTTTAATGCAATCTTACCGTCAATATCAAGAGCAGGTAGATTCTGTCTGGTTAAAACAAGGCAAGTTGGTGAAGAAGAGTTTGTTACTGCTGTATACCAGCCAGCAGCTGTTTCGTTACCATCTGCAGGTCTGAATACAATAAAGTTTGGTATACTTCTGATTGATGCTAATTGCTCTATAGGCTGGTGAGTCGGTCCGTCTTCGCCTACACCAATACTATCATGAGTCATTACATAGGTGACAGGTAATTTCATAAGCGCTGACAATCTCATAGCAGCCTTCATATAATCAGTAAATACAAAGAAGGTAGCACAATATATTTTTAAGCCACCGTAGATAGCCATGGCATTTGAAATTGAACCCATTGCATGTTCTCTGACACCGAAGTGGAGATTTCTCCCACTATAATCCTTAGATGAAAAATCGCCCATATCCTTCATTGCAGTTTTATTAGAAGGTGCTAAGTCTGCAGAGCCACCAACTAGATTTGGAAGTCTCTGAGCCAAATAATTTATAATATTGCCTGATGCTGCTCTGGTTGCTATCGACTTAGAGTCAAATTTCCAGAAACCTTCGTCATTGAGGAGTAGCTCATCATAGCTGCCATTCTGCCATAAATCCCATTCCTTAGCAAGACCGGAGTATTCTGTGGCATACTCCTTAAACATTTTATTCCAATCTTCTTCAGCCTTAATTCCAGCTTGAACAAGCTCTTTCATATAAGCTAAAACCTCATCAGACACATTGAAACAATCATCTAAAGACATTTTGTAAAATTCTTTTGTCTTACCTAGGCCTTCTTCACCAAGGGGCTCACCATGAACAGATGCACTTCCTGCCTTTGGTGAGCCATAGCCAATCTGAGTATTAACTATAATAATTGAAGGTTTACTTGTATCCTTCCTAGCTATTCCTATAGCAGCATTGATGGCAGCTATATCATTCCCATCATCTACACTTATAACCTGCCAACCATATGCATCAAAACGTTTTGCAACACTCTCCGCAAAGGCAATACTAGTATCTCCTTCAATGGTAATATTATTGCTATCATATAGTAAAATTAATTTTCCTAGCTTTAATGTGCCTGCTAATGAAGCTGCTTCACTTGCAACCCCCTCCATTAAGCAGCCGTCTCCACATAAAACGTAAGTGTAATTGTCAACAATATTAAATCCAGGTTTATTAAATTTAGCTGCCATAAATTCTTCAGCCATAGCCATACCGACACCATTAGCAACACCTTGACCAAGAGGGCCAGTTGTTATTTCTACACCGGGGGTATGCTTATATTCCGGATGTCCAGGAGTTTTGCTGTTATATTGTCTAAAGTTTTTAAGGTCCTCAAGTGATACATCATATCCAAAAACATGTAGCATTGAATACAGCATTGCAGAACCATGACCAGCGGAAAGAACAAATCTATCTCTATTATACCAATTTGGATTCTTGGGGTTATGCTTCATGTGCTTAGCCCAAAGGGTATATGCAATCGGTGTTGCTCCAAGTGGTAAGCCCGGATGGCCTGAAGATGCATTTTGTACTGCTTCAGCAGCCAAAATCCTTATAGTGTTTATAACTGCAGTATCAATCTTTATCATAGAAAATCCTCCCTAAAATCTAATTATTACACTACACATATTAACATATTATTTCAATAAATATTAAGGAATTATCCATTAAATATAAAATAATTATGTTAAAGGATGAATCTCAAGTTATTTTTGGTATAATAATTTAATATATGGTATTTGAGCGGAATAAAATTTGAGAGAACTAAAATAAGTAGTAAAAGGGGGACCGAGTCCATGCCAGTACATTTAATAGAATTCTGTGCCAAATGCGGAGCGTGGACATATTGATGAATGAGTTTATTGGAAAGCATAATGAAAATTGCGAGTTAAATAAAAACTGTGGTGGCTATTGCTGCACTAAAATTCAAGATTTCAATGTAAAGATTGGTAAAACAGAAATACTTAAGGATGTGAATTTGCATCTGCATTGTGGTGAGATGACAGCTCTTATAGGCCCTAATGGAGCAGGAAAAAGTACCTTGCTAAAAGCAATATTAGGGGAAATAAAGCACGAGGGGACAATTGCTTTCGTTGGAGAAAATGATATTAATACAAGACGGCCAATAGTAGGTTATGTGCCTCAGAAGCTGGATTTTGATACTGCAGCACCTATAAGTGTAAAAAATCTATTTGCTTCGTGCTTGAGCAAAAAACCAGCATGGTTTAGTACTTCAAAAGATCAAAAGATGAAAATTTTAGAATGCCTTAGCAGAGTTCAGGCAGAGGGACTTGTTGATAGACGGTTAGGTGCATTATCAGGAGGAGAGCTCCAAAGAGTGTTACTTGCACTGGCACTTGAACCCATGCCACAACTACTGCTCCTAGATGAGCCAGTTTCAGGTGTTGATAGAAAAGGCTTAGAAGTTTTTTATGAAATAGTATCCAAAGTTAGAGAGCAATTTGACCTTTCAATTATTTTAGTTTCACATGATTTAGATTTAGTTAAAAAACATGCTGATAGAGTAATTCTACTAGATAAAACAGTCGTTTTAAATGGCTTGCCTGAAAGGGTATTTAATGATAAAAGGCTGCATGAGACTTTTGGCTTGGCTAGCTTTTTTAACAATGCACAAGTAGAGGATGAGAAAAAAGAAGATGAATGAAATATATAATATATTAGATGTTATTCTTCCATTTGAATGGTTGAGTTATGAGTTTATGAAAAATGCTTTCTTGGCAGTGCTATTAATAACCCCAATATTTGCTATACTAGGAACAATTATAGTTAATAACCGAATGGCATTTTTCTCTGATGCCCTGGGACATGGAGCCTTCACAGGAATAGCAATAGGTACTGTAATTGGTGTGTTTGAGCCTATATGGTCTGCGATAGCTTTTTCCATAGCGTTCTCAGTACTAATTACTGTAGTCAAGAATAAAACAAAGACTTCTACTGATACTGTGATAGGTGTATTTTCTTCAGCTGCCATAGCCTTGGGAGTTGTATTGGCTACCTCAGGAGGGAGTAGTGCGAGCAAGTACTCTTCTTTTTTAATGGGTGACTTGCTGAGTATTAGGGTAGAGGATATTGTAATATTATTAGTATTAATTATAGGTATTATTATATTATGGATTATGTTCTATAACAAAATACTTTTAGTAAGTCTAAACTTGTCACTGGCTAAAAGCCGAGGAATAAATACAATTGCAGTTGAATTGGCATTTACGTCGATTATTGCTGTGGTAGTAACTATAAGCATACAGTGGGTGGGCCTTCTCATAATAAATTCATTATTAGTGCTTCCTGCTGCTGCAGCTAGAAATGTGTCAACAAGTGCGAGACAGTACAATGTCATTGCATTGATTGTGTCAATAACATCTGGAGTGGCAGGGTTAATACTTTCCTATTATCTTGAAACTGCTTCAGGCGCAACAATAGTACTTGTTTCAGCAGTAATGTACTTTGCTACACTACTTCTTAGGAAGAGGTTTTCATAGATAAAAAATACGCTGGCAAAAGCCAGCGCATTATAACTCTTAATTATAAAATTTTTACTTTTGAGAGGGTTTTAGTTCTTTCCCATTATAACAAGAACATCATTTTTGTCAGCTAAGTCTTCACAGCTAATATAGTAGCCATCAAGCTTCTTACCATTAACTATTATGTATTTAACTCCTTTTTCAACACCCTCATTATTTTCAACACTAATATTAAGCAGCTTGCCTCTAAATATTTTATTCATTGTAAAACTCTTCCAGCAAGATGGAATACATGGATTTATTATAATTCCATCGTATTGAGGCTGTAAGCCCAGAATACCATTAACCATTGAAACCATGACAGTGGAGGCTGTACCTGTGAGCCAATGAACATGAGAGCGTCCATGGTTAAGCGTATCAATACCTTCCGTTGCTTGACCATGTGCATATGGTTCAAGTTTTCTGATTTCAGCATGATCATTCATAGCTGCAGGATTTATTTCTGTGAAATATTCATATGCTCTATTTCCATTTCCTACAATAGTCTCAGCAAGAATAAGCCATCCTTGAGGTTGTGAGAAAACACCTGCATTTTCTTTAGTTCCTGCATTAAATAGCGCCATTCTGGCAACAGGTAACCCATATTCCCTAAAAGCAGGGTAGAATAGCATTGCACCATATTTAGTGTTGAGATTATTATAAACTTTATCAAGGACTGCCTTTGCTTTTTCATCCTTTGCAGCTCCACTTATAATGGCCCAAGTCTGAGGATTTAACCATATATTTGCTTCTGTATTAGCCTTAGCCCCGATTGTGTAGCCATCTTCAGTGAAACCACGTACATATTGGTCGCCTTCCCAGGAATACTGTTCAAAGGCATTATTTAACCTGTCCATATGCTTATCAGCCCAAGTTATATCTAAAGATATTTGTTTCTTTTGAGCAAATTCCTTAAAAATAGCCAAAGCATAATAAAGCTGGAAAGCAACAAACATTGATTCGCCCTTAGTGCCAAGCCTTAAACAGTCATTCCAATCTGCAAATAAGCCAGCAGGGAAGCCATGACTGCCTTGTCTATCCAAATTAAACTCTATAGCCTGCTTCAAATGATTGTAAACAGTAGCTTCACCCTTGTCTGCATATGGAATTAACTCATCAATAAAGCTCCATTCTCCGCTTTCTTTTATGTAAGTAATAACTGTCGGGAACAGCCAGAGAGCATCATCAGCACGATAGTAAGATTGCCCTGTAGACTTTGCATACTCCGACTCATCAGGGGTAGCTACTTGACCTGGCTTGTGGTCGAACTTAACAAGTGGGAGTCCACCGCCATTGGAAACCTGAGCGCTAAGCATTAGCCACAGTCTTTCTCTTGCAAGGTTATCATCAAGATGTATAATACCCTGTATATCTTGAACAGTATCACGATAACCCAAGCCGTTTCTAAGTCCACAATACTGGAAGGATGCAGCTCTTGACCACAGGAAGGTAATAAAACACTGATAAGCATTCCAAACATTTATCATGTTGTCGAACTTGTCATCAGGAGTTTTAACCTGCAAATTATTTAATCGTGCATGCCAAAAACTTTTGAGCTCGGCAAGCTGTCCTTCTATAACGCCCGATTTATATTTTCCAATAACACTATTAGCAACCTCCTCATTACCTGCACCAAGGATAAAAACCATTTCCTTTTCTTCTCCAGGCTGCAATGTAATATTAATTTGAAGTGCACCAAAGGAATTACAGTTATAAGCAAGAGTATTTGAACATTTACCTGTTTCTATAGCTACGGGATTACCATAATTTCTATAGTTTCCAAGAAATGCTTCTCTTTCGCCGTCAAAGCCCGAAACACTCTGACCAGCAACACCAAAAAATCTGCAAGTAGGGTCGCCCATTACATCACAGTGTCCATCAACATCACTGCTAATTTCACTACCATTTTCATTAATTACCTGAAGAATATGATTAGTTTTAAAGTAAGTTTTATTTATAAATTGGGAATATTGAAGATTTACAGTATCATTCTCATAATGGTCATGGTTTGTAAATTCAGCCATACCAAATACTGATAAATCCTTTTGTATATTTCCGTTGTTTTTTATCTTAAATTGCCACACCTCGTACTTTTCATTAAGTGGCACAAAATAAAGGGTACTTGTTTCAATATCTCTATATAATGAAGATATTTGAGTATAGGCTGTGCCATGACGACATTCGCTTTTATATGTATCTAATGGCTTGCAAACAGGTTGCCATGATCCAGACCAATAATCCCCATCTGAATTATCACGAATATAAATATATCTACCAGGCTGATCATTTGATGAGGAATTAAATCTAAATCGAATGATTCTACCAGCAGCACCGGATTTAACAAAACTGTAACCAGTGGCATTGTTGGAAATTATAGCTCCATATTCAACTGAGCCTAAATAGTTACACCAAGGAGCAGGTGTATCAGGACGAGTAATAACATATTCTTTGTTTAATTCATCAAAATGTCCATAATTCATTTTCGAAAGCACCTCCAGTAATGAATGCAATTTAACATTATAAATAATAATGTGTATTGTAAAACTCATTAAGAATAATACCATAAATTCTATTAAAAATGGTAGAATTTTTTATAAAAAAATAATAATATGGAAACCTACCGTAATAATATCATTTTTACAAATTTTAACACAAAATTAAGGAATATATTAAATTATATATAGCTGTGATATACGAGAAGGTATCAGCTAAGAACTTAATAGCTGATACCTTCCTAAATAACAAGTTTTTATGTATTAACCATGGCCTTGCTCCTACTCCTGCAAATACTTCATTAATGTCTGAAGCTTTGGGATTAATGTACTAGGCATATACTCATGGCCAAAATATCGCTGGACAGATATTTCTTTCGAGCATACCATATGGTTATACGCCGCAAATATTGTTGAAGGGGGTGTAATATCATCAACCAAGCCAGAGCTTACCCAGGTATGACATTTTATTCGTGGTGCAAGATTCATTATATCAAAATATGAGAGTGTCTTTTTTGCCTGAACTTCTATTTCAGGTGCAGTATTTCGCCTAAAGTATTCATTTAATTCATTGTATGGGTTTCTAGGGGTGATATCAATAGCTCTCTCAAAGTTTGATAGGAATGGATAATCTGCAACAGCAACCACAGGAATATCACTGAGTGAAGCCGCGGCAAGAGTTAGGGCACCACCTTGACTTCCACCGTGTATACCTATTCTATTTTCATCAACATAATCAAGTGCAGCAAGAATCTCCACGGCTCTTACTGCATCTAAATACACAGCTCTATAGTAGTACTCCATTGGATCGAGTATTCCCTGAGTCATCCAGCCTACTGTAGAGCCAGTAGAAGACACGACGTTGTCAGAACTTAAACCCTGCTGACCACGAGTGAGCATCTGAAATGTCGCATATCCTTTCAAAGCCCAGTTTACAATGTCACCAATATTTCCATCAGCTGCCCAATTATATCCATGAAATAGCATCAAACCTGGATACTGCCCGTCTTTATCAGGAACAGCAAAGTAGCCTTGAATATTTGCATTATTAAACCCTGTAAAATTGATGGTAAAGATTTTTACGCCCTTAACCGGAAAATCAAACGGGGTCAAAGTATACTGGAGTGGGATGTTTGATAACTCTTTAAGGGAACTACTCCAAAACTCATCAAAGTCTGGTTGCTTAGTTAGTTCTGGTTTATAATTTCGTAATTGATCTAAGGGTAAATCATAAGGCTGAAGCATATGTAGTATCTCCTTTTTTAATATTGTATATAAATATGTTGAATATTGGCTTTACTTAACAATTATAACTCAGAGCTATGATTTTTTCTATTGTAATTTATCGTAAAGTTTAATAATATTTAGTTAATATTATTAAAGGGGGCAATGAATTTGAAAAAGGTAATTGCTAAATTTTTGATAGGTATAATGATAGCTGTATTACTTAGTGGCTGCAATAACTCAAATAGTGCAAAAGAAACCTCGGTTTCACATGTAACCGCCACTATAACCCCTACATATTCAGAACAAGAGCAGGTAAAAAACTTACAAGCCTTGTATGACAGTTCTAAGACAATTGATGAAAACATAGCTGTTTATTTAGAAGAAATGACTCTCGAAGAAAAGATTGGACAGATGTTTCAAGTTGAGAGAAGAGCTATTTCAGTTGATGAAATAAAGCAATATAATATAGGTTCAATATTTGCTGCAGGAGGGTCGGCTCCCGACGAAAATACCTTGAATGAATGGCGTATAATGACTGATAGGTATAGAAATGCAGCAAAGGATACCAGACTGGCAATTCCAATAATTTTTGCTGTTGATGCTGTACATGGAAATAACAATATGAAGGACACGGTTATATTCCCTCATAACATAGGCTTAGGCGCTAGTGGTAATAGTGAGTTGATAGGTGAAATAGCCCACGTTACAGCAAATGAACTTATAGCTGCAGGTATTGACTGGACATTTGCGCCCTGTGTTGCTGTTATGAATGACATTAGATGGGGAAGAACCTATGAGTGCTTTAGTGAGAATTCTGACCTGGTGAGCATAATGTCTATTTCTTATATAACAGAGTTACAAAAGCAAGGCATAATCACATGCGCTAAGCACTATGTAGCTGACGGGGCAGTGCAGTTTGGATCTGGTGATAGTGGCTATCTTATGGATCAAGGTAATGCTAATATAACTCAAAAGGAATTAAATGATTATATTTCAAACTATAAGGAAGCGGTTAACGCTGGAGTAAAGAGTGTTATGCTTTCTTATAGTAGTATAAAAAATGAAAAAAATCATGCTAATAAATACTTAATACAGGATATATTGAAGAATGAAATAGGTTTTAATGGAATAGTTGTAACAGACTATAACGGTATTCACCAGCTTGAGGGAGTTGGAATGTATCCTAAGGTCGTTGAGGCAGTAAATGCTGGTGTGGATTTACTTATGGAGGATTCATCCTGGAAAGAATGCTATGAAGCATTAATTAAAGCTGTAGAGAACAATGATATAAGAGTGGACCGTATTGATGATGCTGTCTCTCGCATATTAAGAGTTAAAATGGAGACGGGTAAGTTTAATGCTAAAGAAGAAACACTGATGAAGGATTATACACTTAGAAATGCTTATAACATGCAGCTTTCCGAGAAAGCAGTCAGGGAATCATTAGTTTTACTCAAGAACAAAAAAAATATATTACCACTAAATAGAAAGGATACAATTGCAGTTATTGGCCCTGCAGCAGACAATATTGGAGTACAGTGTGGGGGCTGGACTAAAACTTGGCAAGGTGGGCAGGATGATCAGGCTAAAGGTCGTTGGATGAGTGGAACTACTGTATTAGATGGCTTTAAGGAAATCGCAAGTGAAAGTGGTATAAACATAATTACAGACCCAAATAAATTGGAGGAAGCGGATGTGGTTGTTGCTGTTCTTGGAGAATATCCATATGCAGAGGGTAAGGGGGATGATGCTACTCTTAGTATAGTACAGGGTACAGTATTGGAAGGAAATGAGTCTACGCTAAAGGCAGCTTATAAATCAAAGAAGCCCTTAGTTGTTATTCTTATATCTGGAAGGCCCAGAATAGTAACTAATGAAATAGATAAATGGGATAGTTTTATCGAGGCATGGCTCCCTGGAACAGAGGGAGGCATAATTGCTAAAGTACTATATGGTGATTATGAATTTAGTGGAAGACTTCCTGTTACATGGCCAAAAAATCATGAACAACTCCCAATGACACTGAATAATAAAGCTAATGGATATAATGCTCTGTATCCATATGGTTATGGTCTGAGTATAAATGAAAAATAATGGATAAATATTAATATTGCCCAAGTGCATATCTATTATGTTATCCACAAGTGTACGAAGTACAATATTGCGTTATTAACAGACTTATACACATTATCCACATATCGATTTACACAGGATGTTACCGTTGACATAACGCTCAAAACACTTAATTCACTACATGTTCAGAATTTTATACATTGTTTTTTAATAGTTTTTTCACATATCCACATAAAGAAAATATATAATTCATAAGTTATCAACAACAAGGGGCGAGGATATAAATCCTCGCCCCTAAGTCTTGCTATTGGTCATCTTCTTCAACAATTAAGTCATCATCATCAAGTAAATCTTCATCTGGAGAGAGTTTTTTATCTGAGTCCTCTAATTTCTCCAAATACTCATCAATTAAATCTACAGCTTCTGATTTACTCATTGTCTCAAAATTAATTTCTGTAATGTCATCAGCTAACTGATCAGCTAATTCCTTAATATATTCTATCTGCGCAGGAGTAGCTAACTCAACCAATGATTTTATATGATGATCACATTTCTTGTTAGTACAGCTTCCATTAATTTTTAATGAGCCACATTTACAAAATTCCATAATAATATCACCCCCGCAATTATCACATTAATAAAATTACTATCAACTGGGTATTAAAAAAGAGATATTAGTATTATAATACGTGCTATTCATTTTATTGTAAATACGTAATTCTAACTTTTTAATAAATTTACATGATAATAATATTAATTAATGTAGATAATTAGTAGCATTACCCCATATTTCCCTAAAACTAGAATAGAAAATCTAAAGCTATTATTTTTCGGCAATACGTTTCAAAAGCTTTCCTGCTGACTTATAAATTAATAGAGTTATTAAGGAGTTAATCCCAGCCTTCATAAGATTAAATGGTAAAAGGGCAGGAAGTATGAGCTTGGCAACTTGTTCAACAGTCATACCATAAAAAATTGGATTCATAATAAGATTAAGGCCAAGCATTATTATTGTTGCGGATAAACTACCCAAAACTAAACCTATTATAGCTCTTTTCAATGTTTTTTTCTTAGAGTAGATTAATGCTGAGATACCTACAAGAGCTGAAGTAGAAAAAATGTGCATAAAGCAGCCAAGCCATCCATTGGCACTGCTGACTGTAAGTGCTTGGACTACTGATGCAATAATAGTTATAACAATACCTGCTAATGGACCGAAAATGAAGCCGCCAATCAGGATAGGGATGTCACCTGCGTCATATTCCAGAAAGGGCGCTGTTGGAAATGGAATCCTTAGTATTAAAATAAGGACAATGGAAATAGCAATCAAAATTCCCAACGTGGTAAGTTTCTTAATTTTACTTCTAGTCATACAAAAAATCCCCCTTAGATTAGATAATTTTAGATGCGTATGGATAACTAATATTTGCATGAAAGAAAAACAACGCAAGTTGGCAAGCCAAAAATGCTTATGTTAATACAAAAGCCCTGTGAATATAATTCACAGGGCAACAAGTAGGCAAATACACAATGCCAATTCTTCTTCCATCCAGACTGTACTGTCGGCCATGGGATCTCACCATGTCTGCTTTCGCTCGCGGGCTAATGCAACTTGTGCATATTACCGCCGGTAGGGATTCTAACCCTGCCCTGAAGATACGCATATTAAATTTAATTAATACTATTTATGTATTGTTATTAGTATAACATCAATATAATCATAACACAAATACATATAATAACAAAAAATAAAATAATTTGAAATAAGTTGAGAATATTAATCCTACTAAACTTGTTTTAAGAAAGGGATATATGTTAAAATTGGAATACGATCAAATAATAAGGTACTTGTGGAGGATTTTATGAACGTAAGAAAAGCAATAATACCGGCCGCAGGGCTTGGAACTAGATTTCTACCTGCAACAAAAGCGCAGCCAAAGGAAATGATTCCTATTGTAGATAAGCCTACAATACAGTATATAGTTGAAGAAGCTGCTGCTGCGGGCATTGAGGATATACTTATTATTTCTGGTAGAAACAAAAGAGCAATTGAGGACCATTTTGATAAGTCCTATGAACTTGAGGAGGAGCTACATAGAAAGGGAAAACAAGAGCTGCTTAGTGTGGTAGAGGGTATATCTAACATTGCCAATATACATTATATAAGACAAAAGGAAGCAAAAGGTCTTGGACATGCAATATACTGTGCAAAGTCCTTTATAGGAGATGAACCCTTTGCTGTTATGCTTGGAGACGATATAGTTGATTCAAAAAAACCGTGCATAAAGCAGCTCATCGATGTTTACAATGAATATCAAACAACTATCTTAGGAGTGCAAAAGGTTCCTCTTCAGGATGTAAGCAAATACGGAATAATTTCCGGGGCCCAGATTGATGAGAGAATTTATAAGGTTAAAGGCTTAGTTGAAAAACCAGAAATCGAACATACTCCGTCTAATATTGCGATATTAGGGAGATATATTATTTCACCAAGAATTTTTGAATTTTTGGAGGCTGCTACACCGGGGAAAAATGGGGAAATATGGTTAACTGATGCTCTCGAGAAGTTAATGGAAAGAGAGGCTATGTATGCCTTTGATTTTGAAGGTGACAGATACGATGTTGGAGATAGAATAGGCTTTCTAAAAGCAACAGTTGAGTTTGCACTCTCGAGAGAGGAATTAAAGGACGAGTTCTCAGTCTTCCTAAAAAAAAGAATAGAGCAGATGCCATAAGTAGTCAAGGTAAAAGACGAAAGGCAATACAAAAGCCGACGGATTAACGTCGGCTTTATATTTAGCATAAGCAATATTGGCTTGCCAACTTGCGTTGTTTTTACATTAAACTAATGTATTCATGCCTTTATGGCTTTAACACTTAAAACGACTTAAATTGATATGTAACTGTATTACCTTTTGCCTTAACAGTCACAAACTTTGCAGCACTTTTATTCTTGTCAGAGAAGCCATCGATACTAAAGCCCGCTGTAGAAATATACTTAACCCCACGTTCCATGTAACTTGAGTTAGTTGAGCCACTATAAAATACCCAAACATTTTTATTGGGATTTTGTTTCTTATAATTTGTAAGAGTTTCCTTTAGAAGAGCACCTTCCTGAGCATCACTGAAGTCATCGGGCTTTATTGCAAGGAATACAAATAAGTTATTACCTTCAAAGGAACTAAGCTGATCTTTAAACCAGAACCATTGATTTGAATCAGTAAGTCTCATGCTATTACTCTTTGTGGTCTTAAGTTGAATCAGTCTGTTGCCGTTTTTGTTAATAACTTTATAGCCAGAAGTTGTTGACATCACAGGAACATTTATTTTTGACCAAAGGTTATCATCTGTACCAACCACTACAGAAGCCTCTAAATATTTATTAATCCTATTTGCAAGAGTATTAAGCATAGATATTTCAGTTTTGTTTGTAGCTTCAGAGTATGATTTGGACTGACCAAAAACTGAAAAACTTAAGGAATCTGAGCCAGTAACAGAACGCTCGTTATAGTCAGGATCCACAGGAACAGTACTATTTGTTGTCTTAGTTGGAGCAACATCCGGACAACCAGAGTATACCATAGTCAGGTCATCAAAATATAAATTGCCAGATGCCGATTGTTTTGTTGCTTCAACTGCATATATTTTTGTAAGTTTACTTGGATTAGTTACATCACTAAGAGAAACCTCAAGGTATTTCCATCCCGTCCAGGTTATACCCTTTGAAAAGTACTTATAATGAACATTTCCTTTTTTATCATATACCATTGCGCCTATCCAAACTGGCTTTTTAGCAGAACTATAAACCCACATACCAAGCTTTGTTGTAGTAGAGTCTAGTGTATGCCCTCCATTGGGAAGATTTATGTAAGCGGCTCTGCTATTATTTAAATCCTTTGTGAAGTTATAGGTTAACTTTGCACTATAAGGTCCTGATTTATATACATTTGTAGCTTGCGTATAGGTTGCTGTTACATACTTTGAGGAGAGATCAAGCTTCATTGTATTTGAACTAAAATCCTCAATAATCTTTTTGGCACCTGGCTGCTTTATTGATACTGGACAAAAAACTGAAACACCTGCATATGAAGCAGAAACATAGCCAGTGCCTTTTTCAGCCGCAGTGAAAACATTATTAGCAACAGTGCCAACATTTCCAGTTACGCCCCATTTGGCATGAGAAGCGACAATGCTAGCACTATAGCCGTTCTTATTCCAACCTTTTAAAGTAAAGGTAGTGGATTTACCAGCCTCAGTATTTAGCTTATCATAATTTAAATCTAGCTTAACAGGAGCACTTAAAACACTAATTGGGCAAGTTCCAACTACATTATCGCCCAGCTTTGCGGTAATAACTGCCTCTCCTACTGAGGTGGGATAAAAGATATTACCTTTAAAGGTACCATCAACACCAGTTACAGACCATTTAATATCATTTGAATTAATTTCAACTGGATTCATATATTTATCTATGCCTTTTACTGTAAAGGCACGTGAAGTATTAACAAAAACATTCTCTTCATAAGATGTAACAAGAAGCGTATCTACAGGGCCCTTTGGTGCAACTGAAAAAACTCCGAGAGATGCTGAGACACCTCTTTCATAGCCTTCAGAAGGTTTGTTTACTGTGCTGAGTCCAGTTGTTCCAGCTAATCTTGCAACCATTGTTGTAGAACCGCCACCATCATAATTGATAGCATTAGCACAGCCTAATTTTATCATGTATTCTGCTAATTCTGCCTGAGTCATTCCAATACTGGTATTAGATCTGCCATCAACAGATACAATTATTAGAGTCTTACCATCAGCAGAAGTGCCTACTGCTGTTCTAGGGTCTCTATTACTGGAAGCTACATGTGTGAATTTTGGAACGACTTTTCCATTTTGAACAAGGAGAGTTCCTCCTGTTAAAGCCATCTTCATATTACTTTTATCTACATTCAATGTAATATCAAACTCAACTGAATCCCCTACTTTAAAATTGTTAATAAGGTCTTTTTGCTGACCAAAGGTAGCCATAACAACATATCCGTTATCAGGGATTTTAACTCCTGTCATATTTTCTCTGAATTCCTTTACAACACCATTTTCCACAACCATTTCCAACCAATTAGGGTATTTGGCTGAAACGCCAGGAGAGGTTTTACCCCATTTAGAATCCACGATATACATGTTCATATTGTAGTTGCCGTTGTATCTATTATAGGCTGCAATGGGTTTTCTTTCACCAAGAGGAGTTATTAACTCAACCTTTGTATCCCAATATGCATATAGTGCATTATTTAATTCATCTAGCGAAAAGGTGGCCATTTGGTTATTATAACCAGAAAGAGCTACATCAAACTCACCAGAAGACATAACTGGTCCATATACATCACCAGCTTTTAAATCAAAGAAGCTTCCATTTACAGCAGCAATAGCACCACTGTTCTTAGCAAGATTTTTTACAGTGGTTACTTTGGTTACTGAATCCTTATTAATAAGGCTATCCACCTTAACATTCTCATTTGATAAATCTACCCTAAGCACATCGGATCTAATCCAGCCACTATTAGTGAAGGTATTATACTTCTCCAGAACAACTCCAGAGGTAATATTCTGCTTTTCCACAGTTTCATTAATAACTTTCGGTGAAGCAAACACATTAGTAGTAAAAGAAATCAGTAAAATAGCTAACACCAGTATAAGTGCCAGAGTTTTTCTTATGTATTTATTCATTAATTTTCTTACCCCCAACAAAAATATTTTGTAGGAATTACTAGCAATACCTACAGCTTAACTTTAATTATTCGTGCCAGCCATCAATCTCAGCTCGCTTAATGGCTCCAAAGAGGTTGCTCTTTATATCAGCTTTCTCCTTTTGAAGCTCATAAATTAAATTTTTAATGTACTGACGCTTAGTTTTGCCGTCTATGTGACAGGGACTTTTTACAATAGGAAACTGTTCTGACGTTGCAAGGGTCTTAATCTGTATTTCATCAGTATATATAAGTGGGCGAATTAGGTATAAGTCTTTTTTGTCAAGATAAGTAACAGGAGAAAATGTATGTATTCTTCCTTCATAAAAGGTACTAAGCAGTAATGTTTCGATTGCGTCATCCTTATGGTGTCCAAGTGCTACTTTGTTGCAGCCTAACTTCTTTGAAATATTATGAAGAGATCCCCTTCTAAGGTTTGCACACATTGAACAGGGATTCTGTTCCTGCCGTATTTCAAAAATAATTTTACCAATATTAGTTTCTTCAACCGTATAATTAACGCCTATATGGCCACAGTACTGTGCTACTGGGGTGAAATCGACATTCCCTATACCCATAGTAAGGCTGATTGCCTCAAGTTCAAATTTTTTCGGATAGAAATTTTGTAGTTGTCGCAGCGCAGTAAGTAGGGTCATACTATCTTTTCCGCCGCTTACACCTATTGCAATTTTGTCACCATCTTCTATCATATTGTAGTCTTGAATGGCTCTTCTTACCTGTCCTAAAATACGTTGTATATTCACCACTCCTTTCCAACAGGGCTTACTTCATTATAGAAAAACTACCATGACGTATCAAGTCAAATAACATTTCAATTTTGTTACGTCTGTGTATTATACCGAATATTAACTAACATAATTACTCCATAAACCACTTGGAGAGTTTGGTTGTAGGCTGTGTTGTCTTGGATATTTATTGTTATTTTGTATATGGGATAATAAAGTGACGTAAGTGTGAGAAAAACAAAGGATTATTGCGATAAATTAATATGGAGATATAAAACAAACATTGATTATATTTTTGTGCTATAGTACAATACTTTTGCACTTGTGAGACAAAGTGCTGTTTTGACTTTAGAGGACATAGGTGTAACACTTGACAAAAGTTATATGTTTTTTCGGGGTGTAGCGCAATTGGCAGCGCGCTTGGTTTGGGACCAAGATGCTGGAGGTTCAAGTCCTCTCACTCCGACCATTAAAAAAGAAGAACATTAGGTTCTTCTTTTTTTGTACAAAAAAATCAGGACTTGAACCTCTGTTCAAAGTCCTCTCACTCTGACCATATCAAAGGACAAACTTTGGTACAAGGAAAGTCACCTATCATGGGTGGATTTTATTACATTTATATTCGGAAAAGCCAATAATATAAGGGTTTCGGTCTTATTTAACGGTTATTTATATAGTGAAGCCCCGCTCCGATAGTGCAAAGCGGGGCAGGGTTTATAATCCAAACAGATTCTTTATAAGATCGGCTCCGGCAATGAAGGTGCCGATGGAAGCTCCAATATTTGCAAATATAACGACCATTAGAACTTTCAATACGCGGTTTTTCATGAAGCCCTTTAACCGGAAGATGTCCGTTTGGACATCATGCAGGTCTTGTACGGTGGGCTTTTGCACGCTTGCCTGCACCAGTCCGGTGAACCATCCGACCGCTAAGAGCGGGTGCAGCGCAGTAAATGGTGCGGTTATGAACGAGGTAATGATACTCAAAGGATGACCCAAGCAAAGTAGTGTGAATATGGCGGCAAGACATCCAGTCCACAAAACCCATGTGCCAAGCTGAGCGAACCCGTTCTGCATACCGTTTACAAACCCATAAACGAGCAAGCCAATAATGCATAGCGGAATGGCCCATCCGATGATTTTACCGATGGACTTTTTCTTGGGAACCGTTGATATTTCTTCAAGGTCGATACTTTTGTGTATTTCCTCCATAATGCCTGGGACGTGCGCTGCTCCAAGCACTGCTACGACTTTAGTACCGGGCGCATTCTTAATTTTATCGGAGAGATACTGATCGCGCTCGTGAATTAGTATCTCTCCAATTTTAGGGAATTCTTTCTTCATATCGGACAACATACCTTGGAGCATATCGCTTTCGAGGAGCTGAGTAAGGCCCTCTTCGTTAATTTCTTCCTTATCGTCAAACTGGAAGAAAATACTGGTCAACATTTTACATTTTTCCCAGAGGCTGAATTTACGCCAGATACGCAGGAACGTGGTTTGAATGTCCCGATCGGCCAGTACAAGCTCGGCTCCGACCTCCTCTGCACTACTAATTCCTTGCAACATTTCACCACCCACAGTGGTTTCCAACTTCTTTGCAAGTTTCTTTTGGTAAGAACTTAGGGCGAGATTGGCAAGCATAAACCCAACACGGCCAGTCTTTACCACTTTAATAATATCCGTTTGTTCCCATGCCTTTGGGTTTTTTATATTCGCATAGCGTTTGTCGTCCAACTCGACACATACGCTATCAGGCCTTTCCTGCTCAATAACCTGTTTTACAAGCTCTACGCTTTTTTGTGAGACGTGAGCAGTAGGTACAAGAATAATCTCCTTTTCGCCAAGCTGTACACGTGATGTGGTATCTAACATATAAAAACTCCTTTGAAATTTAATATTATATTGTATCACTCCTTAAATATCTGAAAAATCAGCGTCATGGTCGTTTCCGCAAACTTCTCTTCATCGAGGCCGAAATTCATAGTAAAACGGTCACCCATCAGATTGAGCATATGTAAAAAACCTTCCAAGACAAAGATGGCAGAGAACCCGAGCTCCTTTGCATTGATGTCAGTACGGATGGTCTTATCGTCGTGCGCCATGGAGAACACATCTATCACAAGCTTGTGTATCTGCACGACGCAATCGGTGTAACGCTGGAAATTTGGAAGGTTCTCCGTGTCCTTTTTGCTGCGAATGGCCTTCATTTGGCCCATCATATCGAAGATGGGGCGGTTGTTTTTATAGAAGTCATAGAAACAACCGCAGGCGACCTTTATTTTTTCAATACCGATTTTCGGTGAGCAGATTCTTTTAGCCATATCCTCCAAAAGAACTTTGTGGCTTTCGTACAGGACAGCGAAGTACAAATCCTCTTTCGAAGGGAAGTACCGATAAACGGTTCTTTTTGTGTATTCGCTAACCTTGGATATTTCATCCATTGCCGTATTCTCATAACCCTGCTTCATGAACAGGTCAATTGCTGTTTGGAGAATTGTCTGTCGGTTATGCATCATCTCCCGCTCATGGCGTGTTAGTTTTTCCTCCATGTGAGGCTCCTTTCTTTAGTTTTTGACTAAACACACACTTTACAAGTATACCTATGGTATATCTTATATTATCGTATATGTCAAGATTTTGTCCATTAAAAAAACGAGATCCTAAGTAACCAAATTTACAGGATAAAAAAATAAAAATTTGTGAAATGCTTTTTAAGTTCTTGAAATTGCACATATCACTTTTTCAAGAGTTGCAATAAGAAATTGTTTACACTCTTAATACCCACTTAAAATAATTTGATACAGCTTGAACAATATTATATAATATGACAGTAGTATGCGCTGAATTTTAACTTCCGAGGTAAGTATATGAGAAATTTTTTGAAAATTCTAGGTTTGAGTATATTTGAAGCAATAATTATAATAATCATGTTAATATCTATAGTAAGGTTGAAGCTTCCGATGAATGGAATATACATTGCCTTTAGTATCACAGCCATTATATTTCCATTAATAGTGCTTCTGATTTATAAAAGATTTTTTGGACGGGAAACACTGGTTGTTGTGCCGCTAAGTTTCATATTAGCAGCAGTGTATTCTCTTGGAATTTCGCTATATAGCTACTATGGCTCTAGCAGTTTTTCCACAATGTTTCAGGGATTGATGTATTTTATATACTTTTTACCTTCAATTATTTATTGCGGTGCTTGCTGGGTGATTTTTGCTATTATAACAAGAGTATCAAAAAATCCACGTAGATAAAATAGTAGTTTATATTATACAAAGTAAGGTAACAACTTGGAGTAAGAACTTAATAAACAAAGGAGAAGTTCTATGAAGACTGATAGTATAGGTTTTTTGGATTCTGGCTTTGGTGGGATTACAGTGCTTTCTGAAGCACTAAAGCAGCTTCCTAATGAAAATTATATATATTATGCTGATATTGAACACGTACCATATGGAACAAAGACCAAGGAGGAAGTTAAAGCTTATATATTCGGAGCTGTAGAATTTTTGGTACAGAAAGGGATTAAGGCACTTGTTGTAGCATGTAATACTGCTACGAGTATTGCGGTTAGGGATTTGCGCAGTATGTATTCTTTCCCGATAGTAGGGATGGAGCCGGCTGTAAAGCCAGCAGTTCAGAATGGGAATGGAAAAAGAGTGCTTGTTTTAGCAACTCCTCTGACACTCCGTGAGGAAAAATTTAATAATTTAGTACAGAGAGTGGATCATGAACATATCGTAGACTATCTGGCATTTCCTGAATTAGTTGAGCTGGCAGAAAATATGGTATTTGATCATGAAAAAGTTATACCTGTTATTAGAGAAAAGCTTTCACACTATGATATAGATAGCTATAAAACATTTGTTTTAGGATGTACACATTTTCCAATATTCAGGAATGTATTCAAGGAGGTGCTTCCAGCACATATAGACATAATAGATGGAAGTGTTGGTACCATAAAATACTTAAAATATCTGCTTGAGCAACAGGATATTTGTAATACTCAAAAAACCGGAGGTAAATTAGAGTATTTTGACTCTGGTAAATTTGTTGATAATGTAGAGAGACTAAAAATATTCAAATGGATTCTCACACAATGCTGAGAAGCAACTAAATAATAACAGCTATTCTCATATCTACTGTAACACATACTGTTCCGTTAACATAAAATGTAATATGTCAAAATAACATTTTTAGGGTTTTGAAAGGAGCGGAGAGTTATGTTAGAAGAACGTTGCGGTAGCGGAGATGGGTTAGAAATACATGGAGACATTACCTGTGCATTGAAAAAATATATTGGCGAAACTGTAACTATATTTACAACTAGTGGTGGAATGTCCGGATGCGGATTTACAGGAGTACTTCTTGGAGTAAATGAATGTGTTGTAAAGCTAATTACACAAATTGGCCCAGCACCAGGTTGTGCCCTTGGAAATGCATGTAGTGGGACACCATATTCAAGTGGTATAGGATGCATGTTAGATAACAACAATATGGGGAATATGCATAATGGGCACCCAATTGTATCAGTTGGTTCTGTAACAGATATACCTGTATGCAGTATAGCGGCCTTCACACACAATGCAATTTAATTTGAAACAAACAAAATTTAAGTAAAGCGGTTATATAAGCTAAAGCCTGAATAAAACAGGCCTTAGCTTTTTTGTTAAGTAAAAAATATATTTTTGTTATAAAAAAGGGAAAAGTATTATATATGTAGAAGTAATTGTATAAAATAAATGGTAATGCATATAGTTATAAATTTGTTGAAAAAAATGACTACCGGGAGCGGATGCAATGAATAAAAAAGAAATAATAGCATTATTACTTGCTGGAGGGCAGGGAAGCAGGCTTGGTGTCCTCACAAAAAATGTAGCAAAGCCTGCCGTCTTGTATGGTGGGAAATATAGGATTATTGATTTTTCACTTAGCAATTGTATTAATTCAGGAATTGATACTGTAGGTGTATTGACACAGTATCAACCACTTAAGTTAAATTCCCATATTGGGATAGGGAAACCATGGGACATGGACAGAATAGATGGTGGAGTAACAATACTATCACCATATTTGAAGGCGGATAGTGGTGAGTGGTTCAAAGGTACTGCAAATGCTGTATACCAGAATATCCACTACATAGACAAATACTCTCCACAGTATGTAATTATCTTATCCGGGGATCACATTTATAAGATGGATTATTCAAAAATGCTTGATTTTCATAAGGAAAATAATGCTGATGCAACTATCTCGGTTATTAATGTACCCTACGAAGAGGCAAGTCGATATGGAATAATGAATTGCCATGAAAATGGTAATATTTATGAATTCGAGGAAAAACCAAAAAGTCCAAAGAGTACTCTTGCTTCAATGGGTGTTTATATTTTCAATTGGTCCACTCTTAGAGAGTACTTAATTAAAGATAATGAGTGCCCAGTATCTGATAATGATTTTGGCAAGAATATAATTCCGGATATGCTTAAGGATGGTAAAAGCATGTGGGCCTATCAGTTCTCGGGCTATTGGAGAGATGTTGGTACAATACAGGCTTTTTGGGAGTCTAATATGGATTTGGTTAGTAGAATACCCGAATTCAATTTGTTTGACGCTGAATGGAAGATATATACCCCAAATCCGGTTAAGCCAGCACATTACATAGGTAGTACTGCCTGTGTCAAGAAATCTATGATTGCTGAAGGTTGTATGGTATATGGAACTGTAATAAACTCCATTTTATTTCCTGGTGCTATTGTTGAAGAGGGAGCTGTAATACAAGACTCAATAGTGATGTCAAACTCTAAAATTTGCAAAAATGCATTAATAAAGCAAAGTATTATCAGTGAATGGGTTACTGTTGGAGAGAATTCAAAGCTTGGTGAGGGTGAAGATATTGATAATGAGTACAGGCCCCAAATATATAACTCTGGTATTACGGTAGTCGGAGAAAATGCCAAAATTCCTGAAGGTGCAATAATAGGTAAAAACGTAATGATAGATATTGGAGTCAACGCTGAGGATTTTACTTCGTTAGTAGTAGAGTCAGGCAAAAGCGTATTCAAAGGTGGTGTTGCTGAATGAAAAACGTAATGGGAATAATACTGTCAGGTGGAAAAAGCACAAAGCTAAAAGAATTATCAACAATGAGATCAAGCCCAGCAGTTCCTGTGGGGGGTAAATATAGAGCAGTGGATTTCGTATTGTCGAATATGGTTAATTCAGGCATCACAAATGTTGGTGTAATAACTCAGTATAGCTTTAGATCCTTGATGGACCATCTTGGTTCAGGAAAGGAATGGGATCTGGATAGAAAAACCGATGGATTATTTATATTTCCACCATTTCTTTCAGATGAAGGCGCTGGTTGGTATAGAGGTACAGCTGATTCTATGTACAACAATCTTACCTTTTTAAAGAGAAGTAATGAGGAGTATGTTCTTATTTCACAGGGTAATTGCATATACACTGCAACCTTTGATGATATGCTCAAGGAGCACAAGGAAAATGATGCGGATATAACAATAGCATACAGGGAAATGAATGATGTTCCTATTGAAGAGCTCTCTAATATGGGTATTTTACAGGTTGATAATACTCAGAGAATAGTAGATTTTCAAGAAAAGCCCATGCATCCAAATACTCTAAATGGCTCACTTGGAACATATTTAATCAAAAGGGAATTGCTTATAGCATTATTAGAAGAAAGTGTTGCTCATGGATATTATGATTTTGTTCTAGATATATTAGTAAAAATGTTACACAAGCTTAAAATATATGGCTATAAGTTCACTGGCTATTGGAGAAGTATATCTTCTGTTCAAATGTACTATAAATGCAATATGGAGCTTTTAGATTCTGAAGTGAGTGCAGAACTCCTAGGTTCAGCAAAGATATATACCAAGGTAAAGGATGAGGCTCCTGCCAAATTCAATGAAGAGGCAGAGGTAAAGAACTCAATTGTAGCTGATGGTTGTATAATAGAAGGAACAGTGGAGAATAGTGTGCTATTCCGAGGTGTCACAATCAAAAAGGGTGCAGTTGTAAAGGATAGCATAATTATGCAGGGAAGCGTTGTAGAGGAGAATTCCACTCTAAACTATGCAATACTTGATAAGAATGTAATACTATCCAAAGGACGATGTTTAAAAGGTGAAGAGAATTGGCCTATTATAATAGGTAAAAATGTTATGGTGTAAGAATTAGGTAGCATAAAGCAGGATGTAAGTGGGCTCAAGGAAGATGTAATTAGCCTCAAGTAAGGCCAAGCACGGCATGAAGTGTCAATTACTACCTTGAAAAGAAAAGTAGTGTAGCTTAATAACTATTTTAAACCATTCGGAATGTAAAAACATTTAGAGTGGTTTTTTTGTGTGTAAAAACATGACTAAACATGTTATAGAGAATTAATACACCTATGCTTCTTATCTGAAGCTACATTTGGAAATCAATGAGACAGTTATATCAATCATCTCAGTAGTGTATAATAATGGTTTACCATAATATTCATAAATGTGAAGCAAAGCCCATTACAACAAGCTTACAGTTATTTTACAACTCTGGCATTATGTTGACCAAATAAAAAATCCAGTGCTATAATTAGCTATGAAATTGAGATGTGAAAGAGTTCATTATCTTAATTTCTAATTCATTACACGCTGAGGATAACTTCTTGGCCTAGTTCCTCGGTAACATCAATGGCCAGCAAAAAACCTAAGGAGGATTTTGTAATGAGAAACCTAAAGAAGATTTCTGCTGTAGTAGTTGCTCTTGCAATAATGCTAACTACGTTAGTTCCAGCATTTGCAGCTTCATACACTACAGTAAATGGGGACAAAGCAGTTGTTCTCAACAAGCTAGACCTATATGCAGGAACTAGCACAACTACATTTGAGCCTTCTCTTGAAACTGAACTTACAAGAGGACAGGGAGCAGTACTATTAGCAAAACTATTTAACATGGATGATGCTGCACTAGCATTGACCGATGCACAAGCTGATGCAATAATTAAGGATTTTGCAGATGCTGACAAAGTACCTTCATATGCTAAGAAGAGAATAGCATACTTAGTAGACAAAGGAATTATGTCAGGTTCCTTAGAGGGCAGTAAACTGTATATCGATTCAGAAAAAAGCCTTCTTGGCGGACAATTTGCAACGCTACTATTAAAGCAAATGGGCTTCACAGTTCCAAATTGGAGTGAAGCAATAGCTCAGCTTTCAAGTGTTGAAGGAGCAAAGGACGTAGAGGTATATGCTTCATATGAAACTAAGGCGCTCCTCAGGGATCATGCAGTAGGAGTTATGTATGGTTCACTCACAGCAAAATATGCTGACGAATTAGAAACTATCATCGAAAAGATCGTAGCAGCTAAACCAGCACTTAAGGATATCGCAGTAGCAGCTGGTCTTATTACAGTGGCTCCAATTGATTTAGCAGTTGAAAGTGTAAAGGCTATAAACACAAAACAGTTGGAAGTTGTATTCAACCAAGCTATGGATAAAGACTCAGCTCAGACTGAAAGCTTCTATGAGATAAAAGATAAAGGTACTACTGTAATTAATCTTGGTAATGATAGTGCTGTATTAAGTGCTGATGGTAAAACTGTTATCATTACTCTTGATAATGTTGTTACTGATAAGCTAACAAATTCAAGCACTGCTAAAGTAATAATCAAAAAAGAAATTAAAGCGGCAAATGGTAATAAATTAGCTGCAAACAAAGAATTTACAAATGTTATAGTACAGGATGGAATTATTCCTTCTGTTGTAAAGGCTGAAGCTACTGGAGAATATAATGTTAAACTTACATTCACAGAGCCTGTTTATGGTGGAAGCACTGATGCACTTGTTGCCTCAAACTTCAAGGTGATGAGTGGATCATATCAATACTTTGTTCAAGCAGCTACTTTAGATAACAAAGCTATCAATCTAACACTTGGAACTAAGCTAACCGATGGTCCTGTTACTGTTACAGTTAATGCTGCAGGTGTTGATGCTGCTGGAGCAATTAGAGATTATGCTGGATATAAAGTGTTTATGGGTGAAACTTCATTTGATTACAAAAAAGATACATCAGTATCAGTTGTAACTGTTGCTGAAGCTAAGCCTACAGTAGTTAAGCTTGCATTTTCAAAGCCAGTTAAGGGTACAAATATTAAACTGTATCATTCAGTAAATGGCGCGGCAGCATATCTGTCTCAAACTAATGCAAATGATAAGTTCTACGATACATTAACATTTAATTTCGCAGAAACAAATCCAGTACCAGCTGGAAGTGTTAAGTTATTCTTAGTAAATAGCACTGTTTCTGGTGAAGCATTAGTAGATGGATATGGAGTTAAGGTTCCAGACCAAACACTTACAGCTAATGTAGTAGTTGACGTAACTGCTCCTGCTGTATCTTCAACTAAGTTAAACACAAATGTTAGCTTTGTATTGACTTTTGATGAAGAAATTGATAAAGCAACTGCAGAGTTGGCTTCAAACTACACATTCAAGTCAGTTGCTGACAACAAAGATGTATATTTTATTCCAACTTTAGATGCTACAAAAAAGATTGTTACATTAACAGTGCCAGGAAAGATGGATGATAATACTCAGTACCAAGTAGTAGTTAAAAAGGCTAAGGATTTATCTGGTAATACTACAGCTGCTGATATGACATTCTCATTTACAACTGGCGACAATACATCTCCTGAAATATATGCAGCAGATTGCTATGTAGTAGAAGCTGATGGAAAGATATACTTAAAATTCAGCGAACCAATGAATGAGACCCAAATGCTTGACAAATCAAACTATATGGTACAGCCTACTGATTCAGCATCATGGCGTGCATTAAATAATCAGGATACAGTTACAAAAATATCAAGTAAGGTAGTGCTTATTGATTTAGATGAAGCAGTTTCACTTCCTGATGTAAAGGTTGCTCCTATTATGGACTTAGCAGGAAAGAGATTGTTCGGTTCAGTTGATTCCACTCTATTAGAAAATATTGGTGTAGAAACAGTTAAGATTAATAGAGCCGATTTAATTGCTACTAATAAAGTTAAGATAGTATTTAATAGTCAATTGAGTTCATTCAGCAATACCGATATTGAATTCGCTGGTGTAACTCCTGGTGCAATTAGAACACAATTAGTAGAATCAATGGTGACTAATGGTGATGGTAATACAGAGATAGTATTAATTCTTGATAAAAATATTGATACTGACGTTAAATATGAAGGAGTTTCAATCACTGCAGTGACTGTTGCAAATCCAAGTTCTGAATCAGTATCTGGTACTAAATTAGGTGGTTCACAGACACCAGTAACTATTAATGATAAGACTGCTCCAGAAATAGTAACATATGACCATGATAAAGATACTACAACTGAAGAAGTTGCAAGTGTTATCATATCAGGAAATGTTATTACTCAGGCAGTTAATGGAAGTGTAGCTAAAAATACTACAGGCTTTATTACAATAACATTTACTGAAGCAATTGAAACTGCATCTCTATCAACACTCTCATTCAAGGTTGATGGATATACAGTAACAGGTATCTCAAATGCTACAGCAAATGAAGTAGTGTTAGAGGTTAAGGCAAATAAAAATAATACTCCAATCAGAACTACTGTAACTCAGGTTTATAATATTACAGATGCAGCTGACAATGTATTTGCATCAGGTAGTACTTGGACAGTGAGATAATGTTATTGGAAATATAGTTGGAAATATGTAATAAGAAATAAAGACACAATGTGTATTGGGAACATGTATTAGCAACAAAAGCAGGCGTGTAATAAGACGCCTGCTTTTGTTGCGTTTCTGTTACAAATTCTTTACACTTAAAAAGGGCGTGTTGACTGAAAAATTTGCCAGTGATATAATACATATGAATCAAGATAGGTAAATTTAGCCAAAGTAGCGCTGGATATACTAAATCTTGAAATATTGGTTTTATGAGTTGGGCTATATACGTGGGATGAGGCGTAGCCTACTCGAGAATTACATAGCCCACCCCTACAAAATACACAAGGAGGATTTGAGAACATGAGAAATCTCAGAAAGTTAACTGCAGTCGTTATAGCTATAGCATTAGTGCTTACTTCTATGACTGCTGTATTCGCAGCTGATGCAGCTACATTAGCAAATGCTGACAAAGCTGTAACATTGAAAGATCTTGGTCTCTATTCAGGTCAAGATGCAAATGATCCTAAAGTAGGACTAGAAAATGCATTAACAACACAGGATTCATTAATATTTTTATCAAAGCTATTTGGATACAACGATGCTGCTAATGCATTAACAGCTGACCAAGTAGCAGAAGCTTTAGCTAAGTTTGATGATGCTGCTAGCATATCAGATTATGCTAAGAACGTAGTTGCTTATTCAGCAACAAATAATATCTTAAGTGGTTCAACACAGGATGGTAAATTCTTTGTAGGCGCTAAAGATACTGTAACAGCTGCTAGATTTGCTACATTTATGCTTAAACAAATGGGTATTACTGTTGCAGATTACAAAGTATCAGTTGCTCAGTTAGCAGAAACAAAAGGAAGCAAGGTTGATGCTACTGTAACTGGAGATTTGACTAGAGATGCTGCAGTTGGCGTTATGTACGGTGCTCTTACTGCTGAAAAAGCTAGTGGAAAAACAGTTATCGCTGATATCGTTGGCGACAACGCTGATTTAAAAGCTAAAGCTGAAAAGTTAGGTTTGATAGCTGCTCCTGTTGTTACTGATTTAGCTGTTGTATCAGTTAAAGCTTTAAACAATAAGCAGTTAGAAGTTGTATTCAACCAGGAAATGGATTCAGATTCAGCTAAATCTAAGGATTCATATACAATCAAGGATAAGGGCGAAACTGAAAAGAAGGTTACTGCTGATAGCTTTAAATTATCTGACGACAAGAAGACTGTTACTATAACTCTTGATGAGACTGTATCAGATTGCTTGACAAATTCAAGTAAAGTAAAAGTAACAATCAAAAAAGACATTAAGGCTGCTAATGAAAAAACATTAGGTGCAGACAAAGAATTTGAAGTAGAGGTACAAGACGGCTTATTACCTACAGTTAAAGAGGTTAAGCATACTGGTGAAAAGAATATAAAGATTACTTTCTCAGAACCTGTTTACCAAGGAAATAATGAAGCACTTTTAACTTCAAATTTTGCAGTTAAGAGCGGAACATATACGTATTATGTTCAGAATGCAGAATTAAACTTAGATACTATTACTTTAGAAGTTGGAACTAAGTTAATAGAGGGTCCAATTACTGTTACAGTAAATGACGCTGGCCTTAACACTGCAACTGCAATTCAAGATTATGCTGGTTATAAAGTATTTAAAGGCGAATATACATTTGATTATGTAAAGGATACTTCAGTAGCAGTTGTTACTGTTAAAGAAGCTAAGCCACACTCAGTTAAACTAGGCTTCTCTAAGCCAGTTAAAGCTGCAGATCTTCGTTTGTTCCATTCAACTAAGAATGCTGAGTACTACAAAGCTAATATAGTAACAACTGACAGTAAGTATGTTGATGAAATTGAATTTAAATTTGATGTTAAAAATCCAGTACCAGCAGGAAATATTAATTTCTATTTAGTTAACAGTGATACTGATTCTAACAAATTAGTTGATGGTTATGGAGTTAAGGTTCCTGATCAAACACTTACAGCTACTGTAGTTGTAGACGTAATTGGTCCTACAGTTACATCAAAGAATGTAGACAAGAATTTATCCGTTAGTTTGACTTTCAATGAAGCGTTAAAAGCTACAACTGTAAAAAATGCAAACTTTACATTCAAATCAGTAAAAGATGGTAAGACTGTATACTTTACCTCATCACTTGTTGCAGATAAAGGCGATAAAGTTGTTAAGTTAGACGTACCAGGAAAATTAGATGACAATACTGAATATGAAGTAGTTGTTAAAAAGGCAATAGAAGATACTGTAGGAAATAAAATGGAAAGTGATTATGTAACAACATTTACTACTGGTGATAATACAGCACCAGAAATAAAAGAAGCTGATTGTTATGTAGTTAAGGGTGAAGGAAAGATTTATCTAAAATTCAGCGAGCCAATGAATGAAGCTCAGATGCTTGACAAGGCAAACTACATGGTGTTACCAAAGTCTGACAAAGCTTGGCGTGATTTAGATGATGATGACAAGATTTCTAAGATATCAGATAAGATTGTTCTCATCGACTTAGATGAAGAAGTTGATAGCCCTAATGTTAAAATTGCTCCAATTATGGACTTAGCAAATAAGAGATTGTTTGGAAAAGTTGATTCTGTTCTATTAGAAAAAATCGGTGTAGAAGCAGTAAACTTTAAGTCTGCAGAATTGATTGATACAAATAAGATTAAACTTGTATTTAACACAAATATAGCTACATTTGCCAATGCAGATGTTGAATTAGCTGCAGTAGGTGCTGTTACTACTACTACTCATAGTGCTGTTAAATTATATACTGTAGAATCTAGAAATCTTAATGATGATGGAAACACAGAGATAGTATTTGTTCTTGATAAGGACCTCAATACTGATGCTACATTTACTGATGCGAATAAAACTAAAGTACCAGTAACAATAATATCAAAGGCAGATAAAACAGAATCTAAATCAACTTCTGGAACGCTATTAACGAAAGGCCTATCAATAGAAGTTGCAGACAAAACTGCTCCTAAGATTGCAAAGTATAAGTTCAAAGGTGACGATGATGAAACTCCTGAGGTTGTTATCTACGGATACAAAGATAAAGATGGTGACGATGGTATAGCAATTGACCCAGAAGATAATTATAATAAGTTAGATGAGGGTAATATTGCTTTAGTATCAATTACATTCACTGAGGCTATCGATTTTGCTTCAATATCAAAACTGGCATTTACAGTTGATGGATATACTGTAAAAGAAGTTCAATACTATGATGCAAATAATAACGGTAAGCAAGAAGATGCTGAGAAATTCGAAGTTATATTAAAAATTGTAGCTAAAGCAGACAATACTCCAGCTAGAACATCTGTAACTCAAGTTTACAATGTTTCTGATTTAGAGGGTAATGTACTTGCTTCAGGTTCAACATGGACAATAAGAGATTTAAGTGATTGGGTAAAATAGTAATTAAATGAGAAAGGCTGAGACTTTGTCTCAGCCTTTTTTAATATATAAAATTTATAAAAAATATGGTATTATTAAAACAAAAGATAAAAACTTACGTATATAATTAGAGGAGGGTTCAATAATGTACATAAGGAAAATAGCTGCGATAGTAGTTTCAATTGGTATTATTTTATCGAGTACGACTGCAATGTTTGCTCAAGATACTTCAGATTTGCAATTGACAGCAGATAAGCTCAACAAGATTGGTGTAATTGCAGGAGACGGAAAAGGGAATTATAATCTTAACGGTAGTTTGAAAAGAACTGAAGCGTCAACCTTTATAACCAAGCTGATGGGTAAGGATACGTATGTTAAGGAAAATAAAGATAGTCTATCAAAGACGGTGTTTAGTGATGTTAAGAACACAGACTGGTTTGCACCATATGTTGGTTTCTGCTACATAAATGACATCATTGATGGATATGATGGTAAGTTTGGAACAAAGGATAACCTTACAGAACAGGCTTTTCTTGTAATGCTTCTGAAGCTTTTGAAATACACAGGAGTAGAGGATATTAAATGGAATGACAATGTATTTAAGACTGCATACGAGGTGGGGCTGGTAACAGAGCAGTCATATTTAACTAAAAAGAGAGATGATGGCTCAGTATATACCAGAGGACAGGCAGCTACTGTAATGTATAGGGCATTAAATATGAAATTAAAAGGAGAAAATAAAACTCTCCTTCAATCATTAATTGATAGTGGAGCAATTAAAAGAGATGTTGCATTATCGGCGGGTATACTTGTAGATACTATTGGAACTAAGATCCAAGAAATCTCGCCAGTAAACGGTAGAAAAATAATAGTTAAGTTTAATGAGACAATTAATTCTATTGATGCAAATAATATTAGGATTTATGAAGAAAATAATGCAAATAATAACTTAGCAGTAAAAATTGTATCTCATTCAGGTACTCAGCTAGAAATAGAAACTAATACTCAGTTACCAAATAAAGTATATAGAGTTGAAGTTACTAATGCTGAAGACCTTGAAGGAAATGTTTCAGGTACATTAACAGGAACCTTTAATGGATATACTGTAGTAGCTGTTGAGTCTGATTTGTTTAAAATCAGTAGGATTGAGCAAATTGGGAAGAATGAAATTTATACATACTTTACACAACCAATAAACGAGAATGTAGATTTTGCGCCTTATTATGAGATATATCAAAACGGAGAGCTCTATGCAGATGGGGATATTCTAACTATAAGTTTTGCTGGAGAAAAAAATGTAGCATCTATTATATTAAAGGGCAAAAGCTTTTCTGCAAATATGGAATACACACTCAAGATATCAGGACAACTGGTGGGTGCTTATGGAACATATTTAGGTGACGGAGATGGAGACAGTTTCTCCTTCATCGGAAAAGATATGTTGGCTTCTTCGCTTATATTAGAGAAAATTACAGCAATCACTGGAAAGAGTATTCAACTTGATTTTAATAGGCAAATACATCCTTTAAGAGCTGAACAGGTATATAGCTATAGTGTTACAAACAGCAAGAAAAATCCAATAGAGGTTGAGAAGGCGGAGTTAATAAGTGATAAGGTATCAAACGGTAAAAGCGTTGTATTAACCTTAAAAACAGCATTTGATGTGCGTGAAACTTATAATATTATGATAAATTGTATTCAGGACTCAACTAAGCAGTATTCAATTGAAGAAAAGCCATATACTTTTAGTGGATATTACACAATTCCTGAAAAGCTTGCTATTAAGTCGGTTAATGATATTGACTCTGGAACGGTAAGTGTAACCTTTAATAAAGCAATAGATTATAATACAGGATTAAGTGCTTCTAACTACCAGATTCGTAACTTAGGAGATGACATAACAATAAAGCCAGGTAAAGTCAAATTTACAAGCGCAGACCAAACCAGTGTTCAGTTATTCTTAAAAAAAGATGACTATTTTGTTGATAATACACCATTTAACATTGAAGTACTTGGTAGTATGAAGGATTACTCCGGAGCTAATCTTGTTAATACAATTAATCAGGCAGTATTTGTTAAAAAGGCTATTGACACTAAATTAAAAATTAATGAAGCAAAGATAGTTGGCAAGGATACAGTGCGAATAACATTTAATAGAGAAATTTCAAATGAATTGGCAAATCTGAAGCCTCAGAATTATAGTATAGAGTATACTGAGAAAGGTAAGTTTTATAAAAAGATGCCAATTGCTATTACATATTTTGATGATATGAGCTTAGTTTTCAGATTTGATAATATTGACACTGCTAATAATTATATGTTTTCATATGGCGTGATTATGGACTATGCAGGTAATGTGATAACTGGTAGTGATGTTGACAAGGTGGATATTGTAAAAGGACAATAATGGAGTAAATATGTTTTAAAGTAAATTTCTATTAGTGCAATAATTAAAAATAAAGTCCAATGAATTCAAGGCTAGATATTAGTTTTTATACTAAGCAGAAATTAAAACGGAAGGGGCTGTTGTAAAATACATCTTAACAATTATATATTGTACCTAGTTTTTTAAGCTATAGACATATAATGTAGTTAAGAGTTATTTTGTAACAGTCCATTCTTAATAACTCAACTTTATTAGAGTAAAAACTAAATAAGAAGTATGGTTTGGAATAAGGAATATGGCTAAAGGAGGAATGTAAAACATATGAGAAGAAAGAAGTTGGTTGTACTGCTGTTATTCTCTTTTGCAGTAGTAAATTTGTTTAATCCATTAATTGCAGAAGCAAAAGAAGAAAAAACAGAACCTATTGTGCTATCGCTTGAAATGGCTCAGGAAAAAGCATTACAGAATACGATCAGTACTACGAAAGCTAATATGCAGCTTCGGAACTTGCTAAAGAGAAATGACTATACTTATACTGATGGTGAATTCAATATTTCAGATATACAAAAAACCATTGATAGTCTCTATACTAAGCTTAAAAGTGGAAGTTCAATGAGTGCTCAGCAAGTGGCTAAGTTATATATTCTTTATACAATGTATGGAGATACAGCTTATTTTAGTGGTAAAGAAGACATAACAGAGTACATAATGCCAAATCGATACTCGAGATATTCTTTTTGGGCTTCTGTAATGAAGCAAAGTCTTCAGATTCAACTAACAGAAATAAGCATTAAAGAGCAGACCAGAGTGCTATATGATGAAATTCTTTCAGTAAAAAGTCAGTTGGAAATATTGAAAATGAGTGTTGGATTGCAGGAAAAATTATATACACAACAGAAAAGCAGATATGATTTAGGAGAATTATCAAAAGTATCTATAGAGATAGAAGAAAAACAGTTACAAACCGCAAAGCTGGAGTTAATAAAAACTACTCGCACATTAGATAATCTAGAAATGGATTTTAAAAAGTTAGTTGGAGTTCCAATTAGCACTACTATAGTTTTAAGTGAATACAGTAAAACCAATAAAGAAAAGTTTGAGTCCTATGATACATATCTAAACAGTGCACTTATTAATAGAAATGAAATAGTTATTGCAAAAATAGATTATTGGGTGGGCAAAAATGACTTATATATTGCAAACAATGCATTTTCAGATAATCCTTGGAATATAAACATAATAATGAATAAGAGCTTAGCGCAACAAAGAATTAATGAAGCTGAGCTATCATTAAGAGATAGTGAGGAATTAGTCTTACAAAACATCAATGATGGATATATTGATGTTAAATGTAAGAAAGAAGAAGTGGATATATGTAAAGAAAAACTGGATTATGCCAATGAGCAGTATAAAATTGCAACAGAAAAGCATAAAAAGCAATTAATCAGTGATACTGCAAAAATGAGTGAAAAGATAAATTCATTATCAGCCTTATCAGACTATAATGAAGCAGTTAGGAATTATAATTCTGCATTGTCTAGGTTACAGCAAGCTTCTCAGCTAGGGTTAGCATACTAAAACCGAATTATCAGAACGAAAGGAATAGGTGTTAAATGGGAAAAAGTACAAAAATGAGAATATCGATAATTTTATCTGTTTTACTTATATTTCAGTGTTTCACAGCTTTTGCAGCAGAGCAAAATAACAGTACTGAGTATGATTTACAAACAGCGATAGATACTGCAATAAAAAACAGTAATTATTTAAAATTATCAGATGAAAAAATAAAGAATGCAAGTGACTCATACTACTATTATTGGAATCTCGCAATATCAGTTGCAAACAATACAATTAGCAGAAAGCAATATGAGACTGATTATGACTTAATTGAGTATAAGAAACAGGAATTACTATACCCAAAACAGAAGCTGAATGACTTAAATAATCTAAAATATGATAAACAAAATAAAATAATTGATATCAAACTAGATGTAACAGAAAAGTATTTTTCTTTATTATCTATAGACAAGAAAATAACTTACCAACAAGGTTTATTAGATCGATTACAAGCTGAACTAAAGGTTAAGAAGAACGATGTAAAAATAGGTAAAAGTACAAACAATGCCGTTACAGAGGTTGAATTAAAAATAAGACAAGCCGATAATAAGATGGTTCAGCTCAATAGAGAAAAAGAGAAAATGACAATGACCCTTAATGCTCTACTAGGAAGACCAATTAGTGATCAGATTAAAATTAAGGAAATGGATATACCTCAAATTGAGTACGTAATCAGTGATATTGAAGCCATTATTGCTGATAGGCAAAAAAACAGTGCTTCAATAAAAAGTATTAATTTTGATATTCAATGTGCTAAATTAGAGGTTGAAATTATTAAGGGGATTACAAAGAGAGAGGATCCGATAGAGCTCGATACATTGGAGATTACACAATTAACTCAGGAATACGCTCTTTTGGATGAGATGTCAAATATAGAAAAGTATATAAGACAGGAAAACAATTCAATACTAAATTTAAAAGATGAAATACAGATTAAAAAGTTGAACAATGAGATATGCCACAAAAACCTTGAGGTTGAGCAACAAAAACTAAAGCTAGGGTTAGTAAGCCAAGCTGATATAAATAGTGCAATAAATGCTTCAGAACAAGCTGGAATTGATTACTTACAAGCCCAATTAAATTATTATTTAGAAGTAGTGAGATTTAATGCTTATATGGAAAAGCAGTAAAAAATATGATAAGATATATAGCTCAAATGAGATATGATTCTTCATTAGGTTACTGGAAACAAGTGTATTTCAAAGACAAGAAGTTATAGATGTTGTAAATGAAGCAACCAATGTAGTATGAATTATTTGTAGATGTAGTGGCATATCTTAATATTATTAATAGATACATAATAAAGGGGCTTCTTGTTTATAAATAAACAAAGCCCCTTTGCTATACGCTTCTAAACAAAATCTGAAAATAATTGTTACTAATTCTAGCAAATATCTTGGCAACGAACCATTGGTAATTCTAATACACCAATATATTTTTATGTGCGAAGTTTGAGTATATATTTTTAATTTTTAATAGAAATAGGATTACAATTTATCATTAATAATATGCTCATTTCGTTCTATTCTGAGGGAGCTGTTGCCGTACAGACTCAGCTAAGACTGTCTTAGAGTATAATCTGTTGCATGCTATTCCTGTACCTAGCAGAATCCAGAATATTGGACTGACATTTACATTGCTATCATTAGCTATCCCAGCTACAAGAAAGCCAATTACAGATAGTACACAAGCGACTCCAGCAATATAATAAAAGCTGTCAGAATCTTTTGGCTTAAAATATAGTCTAAAGGAGCGCACAATGTACCAAAGAATGAAAACTAAAAAGGCTATTAATGAAACAACTCCTGTATTAATAGCTATCTGCAAATACATGTTGTGGGGCTTATCAACAAATGTACTAGGTAGTTTAAAAGACTGCAGCTTGCCTTTAAAATCATTTTGAGGGAAATAAATTGCATAGGTATCAGGGCCATGACCAAGAAGAAAAGTATCCTTTAGTAGTGGAATGGATCTAGACCAGATGTATCCTCTGTTTGAAGCCCATGTCTCATAACCTTTAAATCCAAAAGATTCAGCAATTTCAATATCAACTGGCTTAGCACCACTATTTAAAAACTTGAAAGAGCCTGTACTATCCAAGGTAACATAATAGATAGTATTTGGTGCAGATACTGTTATTACAGATTCATTAATATTAAAGCATAATCCAATATATTTAGGACTATCAAAAGATATAAGAGAACTATCGGTAGGACTCTTAATAATTGGCAATTCATTACCTAAGTCATCATAAAATATAAGTGTGCCTTCACTAGAGTTAAAGACCACTTTTACAGGTGTATCCCCCATGTGAATATACATATTATTTTTATCGATTTTCATATCTGTGATATCTTTTGGCTTACCATCTACATATGCAACTGGTGTTTGCTTTTTTGGTAAAAAGCTAAAAAACTCGTTTGATATAATACCAGCATTACTATAATTAATATAAACTAGTACACCAGTTATACATATAGTTAAGCTGAGGACAGGAATCCAGTACATAATAATCCTTTTTCGCAGTAAAAATATTAAGAAAATTCCTGTAACAAAAACACTTATATATCCAGTACTTGAACGGCTAAATATAAGATTAACTAACAAAAAGAAGGATAGTATTCCGGAAATTATTTTGGTGTATTTGTTTTTTGCTAATAAAATTAAAACTACAAATAGTGGTAAAACCATCGCACAGAAGCTCCCTACATAGTTGGGATTAAACAGTGTAAGGTATATATATTTTGTTGGAAAGTCAAATATAAATGATTTTATTAAGTGTTCATCCTTACTAGGTAGCATAACATGCTTCATAAAATCAGTCTGCAGAAAATCAAATCCAAAAAATTGAGAAAATCCTAAAATACATAAGATAAAAGCACATATGCCAAGAGCCCCAAATAAAAGTTTGATGTCCTTTTCGTATGTCACGAAAAGTGCTGCAACGACACATATTATTACATAGCAAGTGAGAACCCAAAATCCCTCAAACCTATCAATAAAACCATTAAAAGCTATATCATGATGCTTCGAAAAGGATGTTGAAAGAAAAACAAAAAAGTAATAAACCAATAGTGGTATGAAACAATAATTAA
>JAEZOA010000093.1 GCA_023441625.1 Bacillota bacterium | reverse complement strand
TTCAATAGCATGAAATTAAGTTATCAAGGAACCAAAATATTTTTCCAGTTAGTTTGTTAAATTAATGTGAGGTTTATAACTGGAAATTAAGTAACTTAAACCTTACAAAACTTATTATACGAGGAGTGACTAATATGAAGAGATATAGCATTGTCATACCTGCATATCAAAGTAGAAACATGTTGAAAAATACTTTAGCAGCAATAGATAGACAAATAGGTATTAATGAAGATGAGTATGAGGTAATAATTGTTGATGATGGATCAAATGATGGTACAAAAGAATTTGTAAAAGAAGTAAGTAGAAAATATCAAATAAAGTATATATATCTTGAAAGAAATGCTGACTCCTGCCGTTCAAGGGCGAGAAATTTTGGTTGGAAATGTGCAGAAGGAGAAAAAATTGTATTTATAGATGCTGACATATTGGTGAAAGATGATTACCTAGCTGAGTTGGATAGATGCTTTTCAATGAAAGAAGATTTATTAGTGATTGGAACAAGAATTATGATTCCAGAAGAAGTAGCAGAAAGTAGTGTTAAAGACGGCAGTGTATTTGATGACTTCAAATTTAGCCTTGAGCATAAAGAACGTATGGAATTCAGACATGATATTTTTAATGAACTGTCATATAATTCTTCAAGAATGGATTATCCTTTTCTGTATTCCTTAAGCTGCAATTTAACGTTACCGAGAAAGTGGATAGAAAGTATTGGTGGATTCGATGAAGATTTAAAGAAGTGGGGAATTGAAGATATTGAAATGGTATACAGAGCATGCAAAAAAGGAATAAAAATTGTTATAAACAGCAAGCTAGAGGTTTTTCACCAATTTCATGGCATCACTGGCAATTTTGTAGATGCGGACAAGGTAGAGGGAGTGCATGAAAATACAGGATTGTTCTTGAGAAAACACAGGAGAGCATTTAATGAGGCAAGTGATGCGGAAGTATATGAACTGTTTAATAGCATCGCGACGAGATTTAAATATGTAGAGAAGAAATACAAAATTAATAAACCAGAAAAAACTATAGATTTTGTTGATAAGGAGCAATTACAAGATATTAAGCAAAGGATTTTAGCGCTTTGCGCAGAAAATGACTTCAAGATTATTATAAACGATTTTGTGGAGGATACTGACTTAGACATATGGATACAGTTGATAGAAAATTATTGCAACCCCCCAGCCTATTATCCAATTTCAAAAAAGTTTATTACATAATATTGTAAATATCCTGTTATCGTAATACAATAAAAGGAAATACTGTATTATGGAGGGGTGCTAATTGAATAACATTATTCAAGTATATAAAGATAATTTTATAAAGCAACAAAAGCTAACATGCAGACGTATATATGTTTCTGATTCTGAAAATGATAAACTAAATAGTAAATATAATGAATCTCAATCAAATAAGGATGAAATTGAAAAAGATTTTAAAGTAGAAAAGAATGCATCTGGTTGGTATAATTTTTATACTGAGCAATCTCAAGACATCACTGATGAAGAGCTGTCACAATACATATCGATGAAATTAATTCAAAAGCTAGATAGTATAGATGATAAAGTAGATACAATGAAAAACATAATGATATTTTTTGTTGTTCTAACTGTTCTTGGTATTGTAGGTTCATTTTTATTTGCTATTTATTAATATTTCACAATCAAAACGCACTCGATTAAGGTATTGTGAATTTTTGTCTTCATTTTTTTGCCTTGTAACTAAAATTATCCCTAATAAGTTATCCCTTTGGAGACAACTTATTGGAGATAATTTTAATAACTCAACTTAATTAAAGCTTGATAAGTTTATGATTTCAACCCCCATTTTATGGAGTTTCATGCATCAAGGTGCGAGCGTAATCAAATGCTTTTTCCATGCCACCTTCCTTATATGTTGGAATGACGATTTTACAAGCATCTAACAAATACTTTGGTGCAGAGGAAGGAGCAAAGGAATAACCAGCAATCTCTATCATCGGCAAATCTGTCATGCCATCGCCCGCAACAAAGAAATTAAATAGTTGAACTTTATACATCTCTGCCATAACCTTCATCGCATTGTCTTTTCCTGCACCTTTTGGGACTATTTCAACAAAGTGAGTGCTTGAAAATGAAAAAACATGATTATTAGTTGAAAATAAATCCTCCTTGCATTGATTGAGTCTTTCAACATTATCACAAGTCAGCACTAATTTGAGAATGTTCCCCTTTATATCAGATAAAACTGATAATGAATCAGGTATTTCTTCTTTAATACCGCGGGTCATTAAGCGGTGATTAGCACGAAGCATATAAATATTATCGTAAGTATATACCTGTAGACTAAAATCAGGATACTCATAATATATGCGTTCAATAATTGGCAAAATGTCGTTATTAAAATGACATGACCATATATAACGCTCAGTTTCAAAGTCATAAATAGCGGCACCTGTGTACAATATGCAGGGCAGGTTTACCTTCATTTCTTTAGCAACCCACCTAGCTGAGACAATAGAACGACCTGTACTGAGGCTTAAAAGTCCGCCTGCGTTCATAAATTCTTGTGCTGCATTGATTACGTTTTGAGGAATGCCAGAGTGCCCCCCCAACAATGTGCCATCAATATCGGATAGAAAAATATATTTTGGCATAAAGACTCCTTTTGATAACCCTCATTGAATTTTTTTTAATAGTATTTTACCGTATTTCGTTAAGGCATTCAATCATATATTCAATCTTTTCTGGAGGTACGCTACCCTGAATGTTATGTGATGGTGCAATAATATAACCTCCGTCTTTTCCCAAGACATCTACAAGCTGTTTAATGTTTTCACGGATCTGATAATTGGAGCCAGTTTGTAAAATATTCTGAGTATCAATACCTCCCCAGAAACATATATCTTTACCGAAATCCTTTTTAAGTGTTTCCGGATCCATGTTTTTTGCTGTCGTCTGTATAGGATTAAGTATGTCAACACCTGCTTCAATTAGTCCAGGAATGAGTGAGTGGACACTTCCACAGCTATGAAAGAAAAGTTTTGCATTAGTCTTTGTTTTAATAAAATCAATCAACTTTTTGTGGTACTTCTTTATATATTTATTGTATATTTCTGGTGAGACAAGACTTCTATCCTGCATTCCTAGGTCGTCGCCATGGCTGACTATATCAATAATATCACCGATTTCACCGAGCATATTGTCGAATAGCTCTATGGCACCCTGAGTTGTTCTTTCGAGCAGAGCCTCTGCAAGTATAGGATCCTCGTAAAAGGAGACTAGAAAATCCTCCCAACCTCGAAGCCAGAGTGAATGTTCAAAGGTACCGAAGGACATCATGTCAGCGACCACCACAAACCCGGCCTCCTTTATTTCTAAAGCCTTCTCACGCATACCAGCAACCTTTGATTTGTCATAGGTATCAATCCATGGCAAATTTTCTATTTGCTCTAATGTGACATCGGAACCGTATAGAGGTCCACTAACTTGATCAAAATATAACTTGGATTTCCTCCAATATATACCGAACCCGTCTGTAAACGAGCCATCCTCATGATAAACGGTCTTGTCTGTAAATGCATTTATCATACGAACAGGTCTGAACTCACTCTGAATTTTTTCAAAAAACCACTCAGGCATGGCAGCAGTCTGCATTCCCCTACTGGTAATTTCCAGAGGGAAGCTTTCAACGCCAAGGTACTGCTCATATCGGTCCTTGGCATATCTTGAAAAACCATCAACCATCATGGTGCCAATGCTCACAGGGATTTTATCCGGCTGTTTATGTGAGAGTGAGGCCATTACTCTTTCACGATTGTTCATAATATGCTCCTTTTATCTTAATTTTAATTCCAAATCTGCGCGAGTTCCTCTAAAATTAGGCATTTTTACAGACATGCCATTGTTTTCAGCGGAAATTTCACTAAGCATGGCAACAGCCGACCATTCACAAGCTTCATAAACATTTACAGGGATCTCTATTTCACCCCTTATGGCACGAATGAAATCTTGAACTACATAATAGTCCCCTCCGCAAGAATTATAATCGCCATTAGCGGCAAGCTTTCTCGCACCTTCAGGCATGTTGCGATAATTTTCGGGCAGCAGGTGAGAGTAGTTCCAAAAATCTTCCCACACAAGACCCTTTGAAACACGAGTTTTGCCATCGCAGGTATATGCCTTATACATATCTTGATGCCCAAAAGGTCCTCTTGGAGATTCAATAGCACCTCTAGTCCCCTGCAGTACAAAGTAAAAGTTTTGATTGGGTCTATTTGACATCACATCAATACGCATTTGGATAAGTCGCCCTTTTTTAGTGCGGATTATAGTTGTTGAAGTATCCTCCTGTCTGAATTCTGGTGCAGTGTATGGGCCAACTCCGAAACAGGAGATATCTTGAATGGAATCATCACCAAAGCACTTCATTATAGGACCAAGACAATGTGTTGGATAAAATGCCCCTCGCTTACCTACCTGCCAGGTTTGTCGCCAGCTTTTTTTGCCATCAGGCATGACCATCCAGTTTTTAATATCTTCAATATACTCAGTTTCTGCAAAATATAATTCTCCAAAGAACCCTTCCTGAACTAGCTTCCTTGCAAGGACTGCATCAGGCCTATAGCAATAGTTTTCACACATCATATAAACTTTATCTGTCTTTTCTGCCTCTTCTTTTAACCAAAAAAGCTCATTTATATTTGTAGCTGCAATTACTTCGGACAGTACATGCTTCCCTGCCTGAAGTGCTTGAAGTGCTTGGGTAGCATGCATTTGCATAGGTGTGCCGATTAGTACTGCGTCGATATCCGAATTTAGCATATCTTCGTATATGCGAAATCTATTTGGTATGTTAAACTCGTTTGCACGCTTTTCTAGTATATCTTCATTTAATTCACAAAAGGCGGTAACTTTTACGTCATCAAGGTCGAGTACTCCGGGCATGTAAATAAGACCTCGCTGTCCTACAATACCTAATTTAATAGCCATATTAACTCCCTTTCCGCATTTTTCACGATAATCTTTTACCCTTTACTTTATGGTAATTACTGAACCTGTCTCTGCAGATTCTTTAATTGCAGCTATTGTTTTAAGAACATCAATGCTTTGACTTATAGTTATAATTTCAGGGCTCTTTTGATTTTCAACACAGTTGATAAAATACTCTAACTGCTTTGTATATGCATCGTATGGCTCAGGTTGCAGTATCTGCGGCTTCTCTCCATCTTTATAAATTTTTAATAACAAATCGGCGCCGTCACGCTGGTTTATATCGAAACCTGCCCTGTAAATGTATTCGATAGTTGCTTTTGTGCCCATAATTTTAGCAGACATAGTAAATGGATAACCGTTTTTCATAGAAAAAGAGGTTTCTACAACACCCTTTGCGCCATTTTCATAATTTATTGATGCAAAAACGTTGCTATAGCAGCCAGTATCATCTTTTGAAGCTATCGAATATACGTTTTTTGCATTTCCAAACATGTAATTCATATAATCTACATCATGCACCATCATATCATGCAGAGCACCTCCACCGAGCGATGGATCGAACAGCCAGTTATTATCCCAGCGCTGGAGCTGGGAACATCTTGAAAAATATGACATATAGATATCGCCAATTTCGCCTGAGTCCATCATCTCCTTAATTTTTGTGTAGCCAGTCCAGAAGCGTACAACCTGAGCAGTCATAAAAATGCTGCCAGTTTCTTCAACAATGTTTTTTAAATGCTGTGCTTTATGTACTTCCATCTCCAGAGGTTTCTCACATAAGACTGCTTTACCCGCACGTAGGCAAAGCTCGGAATATTGGGCATGCAGAAAGGTTGGTGATGCAATTATACAGATTTCTACTTGAGGGACATTTTTTAACATATCCTCAAGATCTGTGAAATAAGGGCAGTTAAGACTTTTACCGGCATTAAGTGCTTTTTCTTCTATAATATCAACGACAGCAACGCAGCGTGCATTTGGCAGGTTGTTTATAGCATTTATATGGCTTTTTGATATCATACCCATACCAATTATTGCAATATTAAAAATTTTCATAGCAAACCTCCATATTTTAAATTTATACTATTTATTAAATATGTAAAATACCTGAATGTTGAATAATACGTCAATATTGATAAGAGACTTATTATGTGCGAAGATTTTTAACCTTGTCCATGAAGACCTTTACTCTTTCTATATCGACATGATTTTCAAATAAGCCATCCTTTTTAAATGTAGTACCGACAACGGCACCATCAGCAATAGAAAGGATTTTTTCAATTGTATCTATTTTGCAGCCTGTATTGGCAAAAACTGCGGTAGAGGGTATTGTATTTTTGACTTCCTCTAAAATATGGATATCGGTTGCAGAACCAGCAGTAATACCTGATACACAAATAACGTCAGGTTTATTGTTGAAAACGGTGGTCTTTGCAATTTCCGAAATATCACGTGGAGCTAAATACTTAGCAGCCTCGGGAACAATATTGAATAGCATCTTAAGGTTGTTAAGTCCAAGACGGGCTTTATGACGTACTATTTCGCCTGTATTTGTATCCCATAAACCAAAGTCACTTGCGTAAACACCACTCATTATTTCGCGGATGAACGCCGCTCCAGTTGCTGCTGCCAGATCAAGAGAAGCATAAGGGTCCCATAATACATTTACTCCAAAGGGGATATTTATATCCTTCATCAGTTCACCGATTATGCGTGCCATTGCAGCTGTCGTTTCAGGATTAACTTTTCTTAAATAAGGAAGGCTGAATTCGTTAGAAAACATTACTGCATCAACGCCACCATTTTGTAAAGCGAGAAATTCTTCCCTTGCCATCTCAATTACTTTTTGCATTCCACCTTCAGCATCATAATATGGATCGCCTGGAAGTGCTCTAAAATGACACATAGCTATGATGGGTTTCTCTGTTTTAAAAGTTTCTTTAATCCACTGCATAAGATTTTCCTCCTGTTTAATATGATTGGTTTTGAAGAAATGATAACAAAAATTTAGTTTTTATCAGTGAGAATTGAATAATAAAGCTACAATATTGTATGAAAAAATTGTAACATACGTAATTTATATAGTCAATGCAATTGTGAGCAAATTTGATTGAAAAGTATCGAAATTTAGTAAAAACGCAATAATAGTTGATTAAAAGCTCACAAAAAAAAATATTTTGCAAAAATAAATCAAAAAAAATCAAAAAAGCGCTTGACAAGTTGCTTGAAAAATATTATTGTTAATTTACACAATTGATAAACACACAAAGTCATAATGCATCTGAAAGGCAAATCTAAGACAAATTAAAAAAGGTAATATTCTAAAAAAAGGAGGAAAGATGCTTTAAGGAAAGCAATCTAATATCTCACAATATCTATCTCACTATGATTTGCTTCAACTTTTTAGCTTATGTATTTAATATGAATAATTTAATGAAAAAAGGTATCAACATTTGGTCATTTGATCAAAGCTACAGCATTGAAAAATGCATGTCTATTGCCAAGGATGCAGGTTTTGAAGGAATTGAACTTGCACTTTCTGCAAAAGGTCCATTAAGTATGAACAGTACCGATGAGGAAATTATTGCGATTCGTGAAACAGCTAAAGAAATTGGCTTGAGTATCAACAGTCTGGCTACTGGATTATATTGGCAATTTTCATTAACAAGTAATCGAGAGGATATTCGGAGTAAGGCCAAGCAACTTGTAAAAAGACAATTAGATGTTGCTGCGTTACTTGAAGTTGATTGTATATTGGCTTGTCCTGGTACCGTTGGTGTTGATTTTAAACCTGAAGATGTAGTGCCTGATGCAAATGAAGTCGATTTTTTTGCTGGCAGTGAAGTTATTGACTATGATGTCGCTTATATGCGTGCGAAGGATGCTTTTATAGAACTTGCACCTTATGCAGCTCAAAAAAAAGTTTTCATAGGTATAGAAAATATCTGGAACAAATTCTTGCTTTCACCTCTAGAAATGAAAAATTTCATAGATGAGATAAATTCTCCATGGGTAGGTGCATATTTAGATGTTGGAAACATGATGCTGTTTGGATATCCTGAGCACTGGATTAAAATATTGGGTTCGCGGATAAAAAAGGTTCATTTTAAGGATTTCAGACGTGAAGCTAAGGGACTTGCGGGGTTTGTTGATTTGTTGGCTGGTGATGTAGATTGGGTAAAGGTGGTTGATGAATTCATGAAAATCGGCTATCAGGGATGGGCTAATGCTGAAATGTGTCCCACTTACAAGTTGTATACCGATCAGATGATATATAACACATCTGCATCAATGGATAGGATATTGAGAAGAGTTTAGAATATGTAGAAAGTGCACGAAAGGGAAGGTGATAGAATTTTGGGAAACATCAAATTCAGTGCAAAAAATATTCACAAATCCTTTGAAAATGAAAAGGGCTCTGAATGTTTTGACGTTATCGGAAACATTAGTATGGATATTATGAATAAGGAATTGGTTGTAATCCTGGGCAATTCAGGCTGCGGAAAATCTACATTCCTTAAAATTATGGGAGGTATCATACCTGCTACTAGCGGAAACCTTATTCTTGACGATGTTGATTATGGTAGCGAATTACCCCCGGAAGTTCTCAGAAAGTTTGGATTTGTATTTCAAAACAACAATCTACTACAATGGAGGACTGCTGAAGGAAATCTTAAGTTTATGCTTGAAACCATGAAGCTTCAGGGAAGTGATTGGACTAAAAGGATAGATGAAATGCTTGACATAGTAGGACTTTTGGGTTACAAGTCGGTTTATCCCCATGAGCTGTCAGGTGGTATGAAGCAGAGGGTAGGTATCGCAAGAGCTCTTGTGCATGACCCTGAAATACTGATACTTGACCAGCCACTAGGTGCGCTCGATGCCATAACAAGAAGAATGTTATCATTTGAAATACTCAACATCTGGAAAAAAACGCAAAAAACAATCATTATGGTCACAAATAATGTAGATGAAGCCATTCTTTTAGCAAACAGAATATTTATCTTTTCGCAATCGCCAGTTTCTATCTCGCATGAAATCAAGGTTGATATACCTTTGGAACAACGTAATTCGGACATTGTACATAATACTCGTTTTCAAGAACTTAGAAGTAGTTTAAATGAGATTGTAAGAACGACATTTAAATAGGAGGAGGATACTTTGAAAACAAATTCTGTTGCACCAAACATTATTAAAAAAAGAAAGATGAAAAAAGAAGTTGATTTAATGAACTACATAGCGCCTATAACTGTTTTTGTAGTCTTGTTTATTGGATTGGAAGTAATAGCACGGACTTCTGGCATATCAAGATTTATTCTTCCGCCACCAACGGATATTATTTATCAGACAGCTACAAAATTTCCAACTGATCTTCTGCCGCATTTTTTATTTACTTTTAAAGTAATTGGTATAGGATTATTAATTGCAACTTCACTGGGACTAGGTTTAGCAGCGTTATTTTCTCAGTTTAATATTTTGGTTAAGTCAGTAACTCCCGTCGTAATTTGGCTGGTAATAACACCTATGATTACACTTATTCCTCTTTTAATGCTTTGGTTGGGTACTGATCCCAACGTAAGAATGATTGTTGTAATAATCCAAGCAACCCCAATAATAACCTTGAATACGTTAACTGGATTTACTAACGTTGAAACTGACAAGCTGGAACTTGCTAAATCAGTGGGTGCGACTAAATTACAAGCGTTTACGAAAATTACCTTTATGAATGCGATGCCGCAGGTTTTCACAGGAATAAAGCTAGGATGTATATTTTCTATTATAGGAGCTATAAGTGCAGACTTTGTTGCTGGAACAGTCGGGATGGGCTTTAGAATTATCCAATACACAAAGTACAATATGACAGAGCTAACTTATGGCTGCATACTTATCATTGGTATTATAGGCATTACGCTTTATACGTTAGTAAGTTACATTGAAAAACGTGTAGTATTATGGAAAAACTAGCCTTAATAACAATGATTGAATATGAAGGGAGGTACTCTTTTGCAGACGAAGAAAATAAAGTTTGATAATATTTCAAAAGTATTTGAAACACGCAGACAAACTACTGTTGCAGTTAAAGATTTTATGATGGAAATGCAGGCTGGAGAATTTATTTCTATAATTGGACCATCGGGATGTGGAAAATCAACACTGATTCGTATGTTGGATGGTATAATCAAACCTACCTCGGGTTCTATATACATAGATGGGGTTAAGGTAAGCAATAAAAAGAAAATGCCAAGCGAGACATTGAAAAAAATGGGTTTCATATTTCAACAGGCTAATTTGTTACCATGGTATACGGTACGTCAAAATGTGGCGCTACCACTTAAGATATTTGGGTTAAAGGGAGAGAAATGGGAGAAAAGGGTGGATCAGCTTATCGATATGGTTGGTCTAACAAAGTATGCTAATGCTTATCCGATCGAAATTTCTGGTGGTATGGCTCAAAGAGCTGGCGTTATCAGGGCAATGGTTCATGATCCTGAAATACTTTTAATGGATGAGCCTTTCGGTTCTCTTGATGAAATGACACGAGAACAACTCGATTTGGAGCTTCTTGATATTTGGAAGCAAACACAAAAAACAATAATATTTATAACTCATAGTGTTGAGGAAGCCATACTTCTATCCTCTAGAGTATATGTAATGGGGACAAATCCAGGAAGGTTGGTTTCTGTAGTGGATATTGATCTGCCGAGACCTCGTGGCTTAAATTTGATAACAAATCCTAAATTTATCGAGTATGAAGCAAATCTTACAAATTTAATCGGCGAAATCGATTTAAGTAAGATTAAGTGATGGGAGGTAACACAATTGTCAAAATCTAAAAATAAAATAATAAGTATTGTAGCACCGTTAACATTGTTTTTGCTGATTTTTGGAATATGGGAGGCAGTGGTAAGGATAATGGATATTCCTAAGTGGCTATTTCCTGCACCGACTGCAATCTTTCAGTCCATGATTAAAAACATAGGTGAACTCTGGCCTCACATTATAATGACAGCACAGACAGTGTTCATAGGTTTCATATTAGCGGTACCTGTAGGATTATTTGTTGCTGCTATGGTAACGAATTTCAAACTACTCAATGCAGCAGTAACTCCATATATTTTATTCCTTGTCACCACGCCGTTGATAACTTTGGTGCCTCTGCTCATGTTATGGATGGGTTATGGAATTGAAGTCCGTATAGTTACAGTTATAATACAAGCGTATGCCATAGTAAATATGAACGCATGTACCGGGTTTATAAATGTTCCTGTAATCAGGGGAGAGCTAATGAAGTCATTGGGTGCTACCAGAATACAAGCATTCGTACATTCGATTTTGCCAACTGCATTACCTGACGTTTTTACAGGGATAAGGCTGGCATCCATATTTGCCACAACTGCCTGTATTAGTGCAGAGTATGTAGGCGGAAATACGGGCTTAGGAAGTCAAATAATAAAGTATTCACAATTTCTAAAAACAACAGAATCCTTTGCATGTATATTCTATGTAACAATTATTGGTTTAGCCATGTATGGAATTATATCTTTTGTGGAGAAGAAGGTAATATCATGGAAGATATAGCCGCTTAACAAACAATGGAGGAATAATATATGGATAGAAAACAAGAGGTGCTAGCTTATATAGAAAAAAATAAGCAACAAGTCGTGGATTATATGATGGAGTTGGTAAAAAGGCCTTCTGAAAACTTCGGAGACAGTGGTAATGAAAAGTTAATGCAAGATTATTTTGCTCAAACTCTTCGAGATGAGGGCTTTGATGAAGTGAAGGTTCTTGCGTTTGACCAAGAGAAACAACGTCCTAATGTTGTAGGGTTACGAAAGGGAACTGGTGGAGGAAAATCGATTATATTTAATGGACATTGTGATGTTGTACCAGTTGCTTTTCCAGAAAGATGGCTTTGTAACCCATATGAACCGATTCAAAAGGATGGTAAGGTCTATGGAAGAGGCACAAGCGATATGAAGGGTGGTATTGCAGGCGCTTACTTTGCGCTAAAGGCAATCAAGGATTGTGGCTTGAAGCTTAAGGGCGATGTTATGCTTCATAGCGTAGTCGGTGAGGAAAGTCAATCTTCCGAGACTTTAGGATCATCTAAAGTTATAAATAGCGGTTATACTGCAGATTTTGCTATATGCTGTGAACCGACGGATCTTGAAGTGCACATTGCTTCATCTGCTTTGGTATTCTTCAAACTTATAATTGAGGGCAAGGGTGTTCATATATCTGCGCGTAATCAGATGCTTTATCCACAAAGTAGCGGCCTTCCAAGTGGAAATGATGTTGCAGTTGATGCCTTCCGCAAGTCACTACCTTTTATTGATTATATTTTCCGTCTAGAGAATGAATGGAATCACCGCTATCGCGACCCCGTAATGGGCTGTGGTGGCAAACCATCTCATGATAAGCAGGGTGTTGGTGTTTTCACTATAAACCCTTCAGAAATTAAAGGCGGCGAGTATCTTGGAACAGTCCCTTCAAGGATGGAATATACCTTTGGTGTTTGGTATCCAGATCAATTGGTAAGCAGGGATGACCTTCTTGATGAAATCCGCAGAGGTGTTGCAGCAATTGCTTCAACTGATGATTGGCTTCGTGAGCATGCACCTGTAGTAGAAGCTCCTATTATTCAGGACTGGCCTGGATTCTGTGTGGATGAGAAGCATCCTGGTGTTGTGCAACTCAAGGATTCAGTAAGACAAACGATGGGTGAAAACGCAATTATATCTGGATTTAAAGCCGTTTGCGATGCATACTATATGAACAAGCTGGGAATTACATCTGTTATTCTTGGACCAGGTTCCATTAGTAACTCAGTCCATGGTGACAATGAATTCATATATGTTGATGACTTGATTAATGCAACTAAAATTTATGCCGCATTTGTTATGGATTGGTGTGGGGTAGAGGAATAGGAGAGTCGTGTGATATGGAACATAAAATTATCGAAGGAATTATTAAGGGACCACAACAAGCTAAAGTATTTATGGATGGAGAAGAACTATGTCGTGAGTATTTTAGAACAGATAGGCTGATGTTTGGTATGAGTGAACTTGCACCAGGAAAGATAGGTTCGCTTGATCCTGGTCATTCGGAAGCAGATGAAGTGTTTTTTTGTATGCAGGGACATGTTCTTTGCTACTTTCCGGAGCATGATAAATACCATGAATTAGAAAAGGGACAAGCTCTTCTCATACCGCAGGGAGTTGGACACAAACTGTTCAATATGTGGGATGAAAAAGCAATAATTATATGGGCTTGCGCTCCTCATCCATAATACTTGATAGGAGATACTATATATGAATAACCTTATTTTAAGTATTGACTTGGGTACTACTGCTTTAAAGACGGCTATATTTGATTTCGAAGGCAAACTAATAGCTGATTCTACGGTAGAGTATTCCTTAATAACTCCAAAAACAAATTGGGTTGAAGCAGACCCTGAGATTTATTTTGATTCACTTAAAATTGCCCTTTGTGAAATAAAAACAAAGGCTGATTTAATGAATATTAAAGCGATTGGGTTTTCTGCACAGGGTGAAACACTATTTTTCGTAGATGATAAAGGTATGCCATTAAGAAATGCCATCGTATGGATGGACAATAGAGCTATAAATGAAGCAGAGCTTCTGAGAAACAAATTTGGTGATGAGACATGTTATAGAGTCACTGGACAGGTTAGTTTTGAATCATGTTGGCCGGCAGCCAAGGTACTTTGGGTAAAAAATAACGAGCCAGAAGTATTTGCTAAAACTAAAAAGATTCTCTTAATTGAAGATTACTTAATTGCACGCATGACAGGTAAGTTTATATCTGAAGGATCACTGCTGACCTCTACTGAATACTGGGATATAACTTCAAAAAAATATTGGACTGAAATGCTGGACACTATTGGAATAGATGAAAGTTATCTACCACAAGTTTGTGAATCAGGTGAAGCGGTTGGGAAGGTTTTACCAGGCTTCGCAAACGAGTTTGGTATATCTCCAGAGGCTGTGGTGTGTACGGGCTGTTTGGATCAGGTGGCTGGAGCAATTGGAGTTGGTAACATTTCTCCAGGGATATTCTCTGAGAATATTGGAGCAGCTCTTGCGGTTTGTGTACCTGTTGAAAAATTGACCTATGATCCAGTGCGCATGATGCCTGTACATTATTTTGCAGTTCCTGATACATATATGCTGCACACATTTACAACAGGTGGCATGACACTGCGCTGGTTTAGAGATGTATTTTGTCAAAATGAAACAGTGATGTCCGAGCTTATTGGAGAAAGCTCGTATGATATCTTATCAAAAGCAGCGACTCTTGTAGAACCGGGTTGCGATGGGCTTATAATGTTACCTCACCTTAATGGTTCAATGGCACCTGACATGAATGCAAATGCAAAGGGTGTGTACTATGGATTCACAATGAAGCATAAGAAAATGCATTTTATTCGTGCAATTATGGAAGCTGTGGGCTATATTATCCGTAGGAATATTGAAGTTATTGAACAAATGGGTATAGAGGTCAATCAAATACGTTCACTCGGAGGCGGCTCTAAAAGTGATATTTGGAACTCTATAATAGCTGATATTACTCAAAAAGAATTGGTTGTTATGGATACCAAAGAGGCTGCCTGTCTCGGAGCAGCAATATTGGCCGGTAAGGCAATAGGGACATTTGATAGCCTCGACGAAGCGTGTAACAAAATGATTAAGATTAAAAAGGTATACAAACCAAATTCTTCAAATTCAGAATTATATCAGAAAATGTATTTAAATTACATGAAACTATTCAAGGATCTTCAGGGTATGTTCAGTACATAACGGTTTAACTTATATGAAACGCAGGTTTCATATGTTAAAAATAAAAAAAGGAGGATGTAGTATGAAAAGAATTTTATCAATCATGTTAGCTGTAATTTTTACAATTGGTACCTTGGCGGGTTGTGGTGCCGACAAAGCAGCAACCGAATCCACCACTGTAACTAAAACTGAAACAAGTGCTTCTACTGCTTCTACTGCTTCTACTGACAATTCTACTGCTAAAAAAGAACTTCGCAAGGTCAAGATGGTATTCCCAAGAACAATTGAAGTTCTAGAAGATACCCCATTTTGGGTAGCTAAAAATCTTGGGTACTTTGAAGAAGAAGGCCTGGATGTAACGATGGAACAGTCCTTTGGAACAACCGACATAAAGATGGTTGCGACAGGTAATGCAGACTTTGCGGCACCGGGAACATCCTTTGTTCTTGCTGGAATAGAGGAAGGCCTAGATATTAAAGTCGTTTCAGCTTACGATGCCATTAACATATGGGGAATGTGTACACTAAAGGATAGTAAAATCAAGAGCTGGGAAGATATGAAGGATGCTAAGAAGAAATATGGAAAGAAGCTCACAGTAGCTCTTGGTGACGCTGCTTGGGAAATGCTTGTTACTCCAACAATTATTGCTGCAGGTGTTGATCCAAAAGAAGACCTTGAATTTGTTGTAGCTGGTGAAAACCGTTATATTCAAGTTTCAGAAGGCAAACTTGATATGCTATTCTCTTGGCCAGGTGAAGCTTGGCAGCTAATGGGTCAAGGCTTTAACTTTGATTATATTGATGGCAATGATGTTCTGAAGACCTGCTCTAACCCAATAATTACAAATACTAATCTTATAAATAATGAACCTGAGGTTGTAAAGGGATTCTTACGTGGTCTTGCAAAGGGCATGTATTTTACAAGATATAATCCTGAAGCTGCCGCTGCTGTTGTTTGTAAACAGTTCCCCGCAATTGACATCTCATGGAATGCTGCTGTGTATGTACAGAAGGGCCGAGCATATCAAATGTTTGGACCTGAGGGTGGCGCAGATGAAGCAAAAATGCTTGAGAACATTGGTATGTCTTTTGAAGACAAGTGGAATTTAGTTATGGATTCAACTGTTGAATCAAAAGCTATCAAGGCCTCTATTCCTCTTGATAAGGTATATACAAACGAATTTATAGATGGTACTTGGGATAGAAAAGCAATTGAAGCTGATGCTGATAACTATGACGTTGCATCAATTAAAGCAAAATACAAACCTTAATAAATCAATAAGTTGGATTTAATGCATGCGTTTATGGTGGCAAAAATATTTTTTGACACCATAGACGATGCACCTTAAAAAATACTGAATAGAGAAAGGCATCATAAATGAATATTGGTCAAAGTAAAATAAAATCTTTAGCAATCATCCTTTCTTTAATTCTGGTGTTAATGATGACAGTTCAGCTAGTAGTTGTCAAAAGGTGGACTAATGCAAATAATCCCTTGGATATAGGTGATTACTCCAGTTATGATGTGGTAACTGTAGAAAAAACATATACAAGCTCACCTACAAATGACAACCTGCTGCTTTTGTTAAAAGTACTTTGTTATAAAGCTAAAGTAGAAGAAAACTTGCAGGTAGGTACATTGATTAAGCATTATGGCTCTGAAATCTTTAAGAGAGCTAAGGATGACACTATAGATTTATCGACAGTAGATGATGAAGAGGTAATAACTCAAATAATAGAGATTTTGAGATATTATGGTGCAAGTTGAAGAATAGCGAATAATTTAGGGTGATACTATGAAGTACATACTATGTTACGGAGATTCCAACACCTGGGGTTGTGTACCTGAAAAATTTACACGTTATGAATTTGGTGAACGATGGCCAGGATATATGAAAAATCTTTTAGGTGATGATGTACATGTATACGAAAATGCTCTTAATGGTCGTACAACAGTGTTTGAGGACCCTATAGAAGAAGGACGCAACGGAAGAACAAATTTTGAAGTGACGCTTATTGAGAATGCACCCATTGACCTTATTATAATTATGCTAGGGACTAATGATGTTAAAACCCGTTTTGCAAAGGATCCTTGGGACATAGGATGGGGGCTTGATTTGCTTATTTCTTTAGTTAAGAACTCCACCTGTGGTGTTGACGGTGATACACCAAAGATTTTAATTGCCGCTCCAATACACCTTAGCAGTGATTGGGGAAGTTCACTCCATCATACTGTTTTTTCAGCGGAGTCAGTTATAAAAAGCACTAAACTTGCACAGATATATCAAGTAATAGCAGAACGTAATGGTTGTTATTTTATTGACGCTTCATTATATGCCTCCTCATGTGGTGATGGTGTGCATATGTCAAAAGAAGGTCATGCGGCCATCGGGAAGGCTATGGCTCAAAAAATCAAGCAAATATTTGGATAATTGGAGAAGAATATGGATACTAAAAGTTTATTAAAAGAATTTATGCTCACACCTGCTCCTAGTGGATATGAGTCTAAGATGGCATATCTTCTCAAAGATAGACTTGAGAATTATTGTGATGAGGTGTTTATCGATCATATTGGAAACTGTATTGGTAAAATAAAAGGTACAGAGGCTAATCCTGTAAAAGCAATGGTATTCGGACACATGGATCAACTGGGATTTATAGTACGCAAGGTGGAAAGTGATGGCTTCATACAGGTCGACAGATTAGGTGGCGTACCCGAAAAGGTGCTACCTGGATTGCAGGTCATTTTGCGTAGCGAGAGCGGAATGTGGCATAACGGTGTATTTGCCGTAAAGTCGCACCATGCAACGTCTGATGAAGAGAAGTTTAAAGTAGATCGGGTTACATCCATGTATATTGATATAGGTGCAAGCTCCGAAAAGGAAGTGTATGATTTAGGTATTTATATAGGGTGTCCGGTTATATATAAGCCAGCTTTTATTGAGCTTTTGGGAACTAGGGTCGCTGGCACCGCAATTGACAATCGTGGAGCATGTACTTGCCTTGTGGATATAGCAGCACGATTAGCTAATAGTAGACCTAAATGCGATGTTTACCTTGTTGGTACGGTTTGGGAGGAATTTAACCTTAGGGGTGCAATGCTCGCAGCTCGTAACATTAAGCCTGATATGGCCATATGTCTCGATGTATCACTTGCAGGAGATACAAGGGATTTGAGCAGCAGGTATGATGACATTATGGGAAAAGGGGCGTGTGTGCATCTTTATAGCTTCCATGGCCGAGGCACATTAAACGGTGTCCTTCCTAATGAAAAATTATTCGATTTGGCGAAGCAAGCTGCAAAACGGGAGGGCCTATCATTTCAAAGATTTGCAGCATTGGGGATATTGACAGATGCCTCATATATACAGCTAGAGGGAGTAGGTACTGCATGTTTGGAAATGGGCTTTCCAGCTAGATATACTCATTCACCTGTCGAGGTTTGTGATATTAAAGATCTTGAAGAGCTTGCAAAAATGGTAAGTTCAATGTTAACCATGGTGGACAAAACTTTTAATTTTAATCGATATTAATGTGCAGGGGGTGGAAGAATATGGAATATTTTATGGGCATTGACATAGGGACGTATGAAAGTAAGGGTGCACTTATTGACAAAACAGGAAATATAGTTTCAACACATTCCTGCCCACATATACTGGAGACTCCACAACCAGGCTATGCAGAACATGATGCAGAAAAAACTTGGTGGAATGATTTTTGTGAAATATCAAATAATCTGATAGCTAAGTCTAAGGTTGACAATAAAGATATCATGGCAATAGGTTGCAGTACTATAGCACCTTGCTGCTTACCTGTTGACGAAAATATCAATCCACTGCGAAAGGCGATTTTATATGGTATAGATGTACGAGCAAGCGAGGAGATTACATATATTAACAAGGTTTGCGGACAGGACAGAATATTTGAAAAGTATGGAACTCCAGTCACATCACAATCTGTTGGTGCAAAAATACTATGGCTCAAAAATAATGAACCAGAAATTTATAAAGACGCTTATAAGTTTGTTACTGGTACTACGTACCTTGTTGCAAAGCTCACAGGTAAATATGTAATAGACAACTATACTGCTGCCACCTGGGTACCAATGTACAATGTTGATAAATGTGATTGGGAAGAAGATTTAGACTTGTTTTGCCGTAGAGACCAGTTGGCTGACTGCAGATGGTCTCATGATGTCATAGGTGAGGTTAATGCCAAGGCAGCAATGGAAACAGGTTTAGCTATAGGAACAAAAGTAATAACTGGTACAGCTGACGCGTCAGCAGAAGCAATGAGCGTGGGTGTTCTGGATCCGGGAGACATGATGCTGATGTATGGATCCTCTATATTTATAATTCATGTAGTTGAAAAATTTACAAAGGATAAGAGACTTTGGGCAGGTCCATATCTATTTCCTGGCACCTTTTCAGTTGCAGCAGGGATGTCCACTGCGGGAACTCTTACACGATGGTTCAGGGATAACTTTGCAAAGGATATATTGGAGCATCAGGATGAAACAGGAAAAAATGCATATAATGAACTTGCTCGTAGTGTAGAAAATATAAGTGTAGGATCTGATGGACTCGTTGTATTGCCATACTTTAGTGGAGAGCGAACACCAATTAATGATCCCAAAGCAAAAGGTGTAATTTTTGGTCTTAATTTACTGCATACCCGAGAACATGTGTACAATGCTTGCCTAGAAGGAGTGGGTTACGGTATTGCACAACATTTTCAAATTTTTGATGAAATAAAGATGGGTACTAAAAAGGTCATGGCGGTAGGAGGTGGTACAAAAAATGCAAAATGGCTTCAGATCACCTCTGATATCAGCGGAAAGACACAGCAGATAGCAGAGGTGGAAACAGGCGCTGCTTATGGTGATGCACTGCTTGCGGCTCTTGGTACTGGATTCTTTAAGGATAGTCATGAGCTTGCAAGTATGATACGCTTGAAAAAAAGCATACAGCCTGATTTAAAAAATACTGCGCAATATGTGCCGTATAAAGAAAGATATTCACAGCTATACGAGGCAACAAAACAAATAATGCACACCTATTAAAGGAGGAAATAATGGAAAATATTACGATATCAGCAGCTCAAAAGCTCAGCTCTCCCAATCCTTTTTGCTTAGTGACTGCCATAGACGATAAGGGAATAACTAATCTTACTGCTGTTTCATGGTGGACCTATGTTTCAAACAATCCTCCGATGCTTGCCGTATGCTTAAGTAAAAAAGGATATTCAAGTGAGTTGATTAATAGAAACAAGCAGTTTAGTGTTTGCCTTATTGATATGGCTATAGCCGACAAAGCCATGAAATGCGGTCGAAGTACAGGGAGATTAGTGAATAAAGCCAAAGATTTTGAAATTGAATTGATAGATGCAGATACGATAAAACCCGCTGTTGTAAAAGAAAGCAAAGTTGTTTTTGAATGTTCACTTGTAAATGTTGTAGATGCAAGTGATCACAACATATTCCTTGGTGAAATAACAGCAATTAGAGGTAATGCGAGCGTAGAACATGTATATTCACTCAATGGCTATGGATCTTTGGGAAAAATTTAGTAGAACGTGGTTGGCATATTAGAAAATAGACGCAGAAAAAATCACTCCATGCTTGACGAATAAAAGTCTTAAGTTTATGATATAATTTTAACTGCAAATAAAAATGTATGAAATATCATAATAAGGTAAGGAGTGGTTAATATATTACGCCCAGAAAGATATGAAAGAATAATACAATTAGTAAATGAAAAAGGCATAATTTCTACAGGTGAATTGTGCAATGCGCTTAATGTATCTAAAGCAACAATTAGACGGGATGTTACTGTGCTAGATGCAGAAAATCAAATAAAGAAAACTCATGGTGGCGCAATGGTATTAACAAAACTAGCAACACAGGAGCTACCAATATCTCTTAGAAAGTTTATGCATAAAGAAGAGAAAGCACGCATTGCAATTGCTGCATTAGAATCAATAAATGACGGAGATACCATTTTTATTAATTCAGGGACTACAACATTTGAACTTGCTGCAAAATTGAGTGTATTTAAAAATCTTACAGTATTAACAAACGATATCAATATTGCTGCTGAAGTTGCTACTAATACCGAAAACGCTTTAATCGTCACGGGGGGTGAACTTAAAAAGTCTACTGCTACTTTGATGGGAATGTTTACAGAACGTATGCTGCAAGAATTGCATGTGGATAAGTCATTTATTTCTGCCGATGCGGTTAGTTTAGAATCTGGATATATGGACTACAATACTGAGGAGATACCAATCAAGCGAATAATGATTAAGAACGCAAGAGAACTTATCATGCTATGTGACCATTCAAAGTTTGAAAATGCTGCATTTATGAGTATTTGTCCATTGAATGCTGCTAACCTAACAATAACTGGAAAAGAGATTGACCCTGTAATTGCTCAAAAAATGTTTGATGCAGGCATAATATTGAAAGTAGTGTAGCGCGTATTGTATAAAACACCGTAAAAATAAAAATATATTGAATAGGGGTGATTTAAGTGATAAAACACGATTTAAAGGAAAAGGTTGCAAAAGCAGCACATCTATTTTGGGAAAAAGGGCTTACTCCTGGACAGGATTCAGGAGATGTAAGCCTTAGAGACCCTGAAACAAATCTTATTTATATTTGTCCGCGTCCAAATGAGACTTTAAGCATTCCCAACTGGGGTGTAATAACTGCTGACGATATTGTTGTAATGAACCTTGATGGTGAATTGCAGGAGGACAATGGCATATTAGCAACAGTAGAGCAAATTATGCATCTGTACATCTATAAGGCACGTCCTGATGTAAATGCCATTGTACACTCCCACGCTGAATGGTCTACTGTATTTGCTATAACCGGTAAAAATATACCATTAGCAATAGCAGAACAATCTTTATTCTTGGGTGGCGAGGTAATTTGCGCAGAATATGGAAAAGTAGGCTCCAAGTTGTTGGCAGAGAACATTGTAAAAGCTCTAGGTAAGGATAAACAGTGTGCGTTGATGCGCAATCATGGCGCTGTTAGTGTTGGAGCAACTATGGAGGATGCATTTCTTAATTCCGATTTCTTAGAGAAGGGTGCAAAATCTGTACTTTTTGGAAGTCTTCTTGGGGGATTGATTGTAGTTGATCCAGATGACATTTTAGATGAGAGTCTTTTATAGGTATTACACAATTTTAACACACAATTTTAACACAAAATCTTAATACAAAATCTCAACGCAAAATCTTATTACAAAATCTTATTACAAAATCTTAATGCAAAATCTTAATGCAAAATCTTAATGCAAAATCTTATTACAAAATTTTATTAATAAAATTTTATTAATAATAACTTATTACAAATAATTAATGTTAATTTATGGAGGATATGTAAAATGATACCTAATCTTATAGTTATGTTAACTCATAATGATAAAACTGTAGTAAATGCAGCACAAGTATTTGCAGAATGTAGAAATGCTCCTGCCAAGTATTGGGGTTTTAAAGAAGTGGGTATTCCACTCGATGAAATGAAAGCTCTGTGCACTGACATGAAAGCTGCTGGAAAAACCACTTTCCTTGAAGTTGTAGCATATACTGAAGAAGATTGCTTAGCTGGAGCTAAAATGGCTGTTGAATGTGGTTTTGATGGATTAATGGGAACATTATTTTTTGATTCAATCAATGAATACACAAAAAACAATAATATTCTCTACATGCCTTTTGTTGGTAAGATAGAAGGCCGTCCGAGCGTATTAAGTGGAACCGTTGAAGAAATGATTGATGAAGCAAATGAGCTTATCGCAAAGGGTGTTCACGGCATTGATTTGCTGGGCTATAGATATGTTGGAGATGCAGTTAAGCTAAATAAAGAATTTGTAGCCGCTATTAAACCTAAAGCGCCTGTTTGTTTAGCTGGGAGTATTTCCAGCTTTGAAAGACTGGATGAGGTCAAGGCTGCAAATCCTTGGGGGTATACAATAGGTGGAGCTTTTTTTGAAAATAAGTTCGGTGGTACTTTTGCTGAACAAATTGAGAAGGTAGTCCAATATATGCAACAGCCATGAACATACAGCGTATAAGGGAAAATTTATACGAATAAATTTCAAACCTATACATAATCAGTACACATAGCAGTCACATTTTACTTGATGGGTAGCTTGAAGTAGAATGATTCTGATTTGGGGCTGTTGCAAAACGATATCGGATACAATATAAAAGCTTATTTTTAATAATACTTCCGTATAAACTTATACCAATGGATTGCTTTAAACTGGGATTCACATTGGTATAAGTTGAGCAACACTTAATATTAAGACATATAAGACAAAAACTTTTTTTCGGTTATTGATTTTTGTTTTGTAACAGCCCCATATCTTATTTGTTTTTCGTACTACATTAAAGCCTTTTATGTAGCTCTTATGTTTTAATAAAGTTGTACTTCAAAGCTCTTTTATCTAAAATTAATCAACCTTAGGCTATATATGAGTTCATTATCAATTTATAATGGGGATTATTAACTATTAATTATATCAAATTATAATATTCTGAAAGCATTTACAAAATTTCTAGTCCAATAAGACGAGGTAATATTTGTAATTCTAATTTTGCCTTGACTTGTGGAGGCATCAATCATCTGATTGTTACCAAGAGCTATACCAACATGTCCATTGAAAGTAATAATATCACCTTTTTGAATTTTGCTCATGCTTGTTATCTTTTGATACTTGGTATTTCTATTCCAGGCATATGATGTCATATAGCTCTGTTTGATTCCGGCTTGATTCAAAACCCAGTATACGAAGCCAGAACAATCGAAGGTAGAAGGCCCCTTTGCACCATATACATATTTTGCTCCAAGTTTGGACTTAGCAATAGATACAATTAAACTTGCACTTGGGCTGGCTTTATTAACAGAATCGTTGCCACTACCAGAACTGCTTCCGCCAGAACTGCTTCCACCGGAACTACTTCCGCCGGAACTGCTCCCGCCAGTACTGCCTGTCCATTTTTTAGCATCAGAAGATAAAAGCTTATTAATTGTTTGAGAACCTACTTTCCCATCTGCTGTGAGACCATTCCTTTTTTGAAAATTAATCACTGCATTATAGGTGTCCGAACCAAAGTACCCAGTAGTGCCCTTTAAATATCCCAGCTTCTTTAAATATGTTTGCACATTGGTAACTTCATCTCCACTAGCGCCAATGGTAAGAGCATTTTCAGTTACGTCACCAGACATTAATAACTCTTTTGTTGCTGGTCCAAAATGGCCATCAGCAATTAAACCATTGTTTTGCTGCAAGTGTTTAACTGCAATAACTGTATCATTACCAAATACACCGTCTGGCTTTGTGGTCATGTAACCAAGCTCATATAATTTCTGCTGATATTTTAATATTTCATCATTTTTATCGCCTAAATAAAATGAAAGGGGAACAGCCTCAGCTGAGTACAAAATTTCTCGAGTTTGGGAACCTACATTACCATCATCATAAAGGCCATTTCTTTTTTGAAATTCCTTAACTGCTGCTTCTGTATCAGTACCAAAATACCCTGTTACAGAAGAAATATATCCCAACTCATAAAGTCTCGTTTGAAGTTGTTCAACATCAGTACCTTTTGCGCCAATGAATACAGTGTATTTTTTAGCATCATCTGAAATTAAGAGTTCATAGGTTTGAGCATCAACCTCACCAGTCATGGTTAAGTCATTTTTACGCTGAAATAGCTGTACTGCATGTTCAAGTGTTTCCCCATATTCCTCGGTAGGCTCATCTAATTCTATGTAGTCTAGATCCATGAGCTTTTTTTGTATTACTGTAACAATGCTATCTTTTGTACCTAGTTTTATAATGTCGCCCTTTAGTGGATTAAGTGAGGTTGTAGCACCACGTGAAACTTTATCAGAATTTGTTAGATATTTATTATCAGAAATACTACCTGAACTACTTTCTAAGTTGGATTGAATGCTGGGGACACTTGTACTACTGGTACTAGCGGATTCAGCGACATCATTATCTTTTAATAGAGGTGAATATGTTGAAGCAAAAAGTATTGTAATGGTTAAGACCACAACGCCTGAACATGTGGTAATTATATACTTGAATTTTGATGGATGTTCTAATTTATAACCTTTCACTTTGTTAGTTAATTTATGTACTGTTTTTTTTACATTCTTAATGTATTCAATATTCATAAATGTCTCCAAACTTAAATAATTTTTTTATATTGCCTAAAATGGCAATAAAATGTTGTTCCTTTAATAAATTGAATTTTTTAAAGGATGAAAAAGCAGTAAAAAACCTTATTGAATTGCAGGAATATAAAATAGGGATTTAAAGCATCAAGAAAACAAGAAATTTAATGCGCGGGGATATTGATAAACAAACTGATACTATGTATTTCAAAACAACCCAATCCCTAATTTACATAATATTTTTTGAAACCTTAGTAACAGTATAGCACATTTATACATTGAAATTGTAATGAAATTATTAACAATTCAAAAATCTTGATTTAAAATAAAGTAATAATTTATGATATAAGTGCTTCTAAGGGCTGGTTTTCTGCATTCTTTTGAGTAAAATTCGATCAAATGAGATTTTATCTATAATATAAATTACATATCCAATAGCAAGAAACGCTAGAATAAGCAGACTTGTATTTTTTAAAACAATACCCCACCCCAGCATATCTACATCAATAAAGAAGTATGGATATAGACTTTCTACAATTTCAATAACACCTCCAATTTTTGCACGTACAAGTATAAAAATAAAATATGCAATTGGAACACATAGCCAAAGAATTGGGTCAAACCAACGATAATTTGACTTTTCATCAAAGATTAACCAATCAAGGATAGTTGAAATTGGTACAACATAGTGAACGAGAATATTTTGCCAACTATATAAATTGTAATCTGAACTTACTGCAAGAAATTGAGGAGCTAAAATAAAATGGTAAATAATAAAGGTAATGGCTATAGCCATAGTAACCGCACCTTTAAAATGGGGCAAGAATATTGTTGTACCTTTAATTCCTTGGTTTTTTAAATTCAAAAAATTTTTAAAAATTAAAACAGAAAAGAAAAAGAGACATAATGTGTTACTCTGGATTGTATAGAAAATTAACATATAAGGCGCAAATTCTCCATTAGGAATACCAGAATTTAAGTATAGACCTATTCCACAACAAAATAAAAATATAATCCTATAAACTAACGAGAGTAATCGATTATGAATACACATAATATTTTCCTCCGCATACTAAGAGATTTTTACTTTTGGAACTGCCAATATCTATTTAGTTTCCACAATATTCTATGTAATAAGTATATCATGTTTGTATTAAAAAAAATACAAAAATAGAATAATTACTGCCTGTGAGGAATATGACTGCAAATAAGTTCTAGCTTATCAAAGGGAGTTTTAAATAATCAACCAATATATAAAAATGCACCTTAGAACATAGCTGTTTGTGAGTAATGTACAAAGGAAACAAGAAAAATACACCAAATATTGACAAGTTTGTGTATTGTTAGTTGCTTTAATTACCTATATACTCGAAGTAGATGAAAAATAAATGACGACGAAGTCTCATATTCTACTATGACGTGAATATTGAGACTTTTTCTGTTATTATCTAGTATTTATTGGTAGACAACTGTTCGGTAGACGAAGAGGTCTTTAAACGATAGCTTTTAAAAAGCTTTTGTTTGAAGGCCTCTAAATTTTTACTTAAAAATGGGAGGTATTATTATGAGACAGATAGCTATTTATGGTAAAGGTGGAATTGGAAAATCAACAACAACTCAAAACTTAACAGCTGGTTTGGGTGAAATGGGTAAAAAGATTATGATTGTTGGCTGTGACCCAAAAGCAGACTCAACTAGATTGATTCTAGGTGGTCTTGCACAACAAACAGTATTGGATACTCTTAGGGAAGAGGGCGAGGATATTGAATTGGAACTGGTTATGAAAAGTGGCTTTGCCAATATAAATTGTGTAGAGTCAGGTGGCCCTGAACCAGGTGTTGGTTGTGCTGGACGTGGTATAATCACCTCTGTTGGTTTGCTAGAAAGGCTTGGAGCATACGAGGATGATCTAGACTATGTTTTCTATGATGTACTGGGTGATGTTGTTTGTGGAGGCTTTGCAATGCCCCTTCGTGAAGGGAAGGCACAGGAGATTTACATTGTTGCAAGCGGAGAAATGATGGCACTTTATGCAGCTAATAATATAGCAAAGGGTATTCTAAAATATGCAAACACTGGTGGTTGTAGACTTGGAGGAATTATTTGCAATAGCCGTAAGGTTGATGGTGAAGCTGCACTTGTTGAGGCTTTTGCAAAGGAACTTGGCTCACAGATGATTCATTTCGTACCAAGAGAAAATATGGTACAGAGAGCAGAAATTCACAAGAAAACAGTTATAGAGTTTGATGGAACCTGTGACCAAGCAGATGAATATAGAACACTTGCAAAAAAGATTGATGAAAATAAGATGTTCGTTATTCCTAAACCACTTACTCAAGACAGACTTGAAGCGCTACTGATGGAACATGGACTTATGGATATATAAAGGCACTCTTTAAGGAGATTAACTATTAAATACATGCTGTTTAAAATTTATTTTGAAGAAAGGTGGATGAAAGTATGGTATTAATAAGAGCAATTATCAGACCTGAAAAAACAGGCATTGTGCTATCAGAATTGTTGTCAGCCGGTTTTCCAGCAGTAACAAAGATGGATGTTTACGGTAGAGGTAAGCAGAAGGGGATAGTTATAGGGGATGTTCAGTATGATGAAATTCCGAAGGAAATGCTTTTTGTTGTTGTAAAAGATGAAGACAAGGATGATGTTGTTAAGGTAATAATGAGAAATGCACGAACAGGTGAAAAGGGTAATTTCGGAGATGGTAGAATTTTTATCAGTCAAGTACTCGATGCCTATACAATTAGTACTGCTAAACAAGGACTATAGGAGTTAGTAACCGTGAAGAACGTGAAGAATGCATTCAGTGTTTTCATCGAGGGCTTCACGTGCACAAATGTGTCTTTTCATTTATTATTCGACTGCGTGCTAACGCACCAAGATAGGAGGTAAGTTTATGAAAGAGATTATGGCTTTCATTCGTACGAACAAAGTGAATAGAACCAAAGAAGCACTGGCAAATGCGGGGTTCCCAGCGTTTTGCTGCCGACCCTGCTTGGGAAGAGGAAAGAAAAGTCTTGATGCAACAGTTTTACATTACATTATGGAAACAGGGGAGCTGCCTGTTTCTCAGGTCGGAGAAGCATTTACAGAAAGTGCAAGACTAATTCCAAAGAGATTTTTTACAATAGTTATTGAGGATGATCAAGTAGACTTGGCGGTTAAGACCATTTTTAAAGCTAATCAGACAGGAAATCCTGGTGATGGGAAAATATTTATCCTTCCCATAGACGAAACCTACAAGGTTAGAACTGGAGAAACCGTACTATAAAAAATTGGTGGTGAGACAAATGAATGTAAGAGATATTGTATTAGATAAATACAGTGCAAAGGTCTATAAAAATCGAAAAGATCATATGATAGAGGTTAATGAGGAAACAAAGCAACTGCCAATTGCTGCAAATACTAGAAGCATTCCTGGAATTATGACAAACAGAGGGTGCTGCTATGCGGGATGTAAGGGCGTTGTACTAGGGCCTCTAAAGGATGTTTTAGTGTTAACACATGGCCCCATTGGCTGTGGCTACTACTCCTGGGGAACAAGAAGAAATAAGGCGAAAACTGAAGATGGTAAGAATTTTATTGAGTATTGCTTTTCAACTGACCTTCAGGAGTCTGACATTGTATTTGGTGGTGAAAAAAAGCTAAGGCAAGCAATAAAAGAAGCAATAGAGATTTTTCATCCAAAATGTTTAATGATTTGTTCTACGTGCCCAGTTGGTCTAATAGGTGATGATATTCATGCAGTAGCTGCTGAAACAGAGAAGGAATACGGTATTACCTGTATGGCGTACAGCTGTGAAGGATATAAGGGTGTGAGCCAAAGTGCAGGTCATCATATTGCCAATAACGTTTTAATGAAAAGGGTCATTGGCACAGGTGATCAGGAGCCTACTAAAAAGTTTACTGTTAATATTCTTGGTGAATACAACATCGGTGGTGATGGCTGGGAGACCGAGAGAATTCTAAAGAGGATTGGATATGAAGTAATTACTGTTTTTACTGGTGATGGAAGCTTTGAGTCAATGAAAAATTCCCATATGGCTAACTTGAATCTTGTACAATGTCATCGTTCTATAAACTATATTGCAGAGATGATGAAAACAAAATATGGAGTTGACTGGATAAAAGTAAATTTTATAGGGCTTAAGGCAACAATACAATCTCTAAGAGACATGGCAACATATTTTAGTGACAAAGAACTTTCAGCTAGAACGGAAGAAGTAATTGCGGATGAACTTAAAAATATTGAAGAAGAAAAAGAATATTATTATTCTAAAATGAAAGGTAAAACAGCAGCTCTTTACGTTGGAGGTTCACGTTCGCATCATTATCAGAATCTGCTTGCTGACTTCGGAGTAAAAACGGTGCTTGCAGGATATGAATTTGGACATAGAGATGATTATGAAGGTAGAGATGTTATTCCGACAATAAAAGAAGATGCTGATAGTAAAAATATTGAACATCTTGAGGTCCAAAAGGATGAACAGAAATACCATGCATATCTGTCTGATGAACAATATGAGGATTTAAAGACAAAAATTCCTTTAGAACAATATAACGGAATTATTAAAGCAATGGAGGATGGAAGCTTTGTTGTAGATGATTTAAACCATTTTGAGACTGAAGAATATATTAAGCTGTTAAAACCTGATATATTTCTTTCAGGTATTAAAGACAAATATGTTGTACAAAAAGCAGGCTTGCTTTCAAAACAATTGCACTCTTATGATTATAACGGACCATATGCAGGATTTTTAGGTGCAATCAATTTTGCTCGGGACATTACAATGGGACTTTATACACCAGCCTGGGGCTTTGTAACACCCCCTTGGAAAAACAAATCAACACTTAAGGCCACACTAGTAGGAGGTGAGGAATAATGCTTAAACTAACTCCAAAAGAGATTTCTGAGCGGAGTGCTCTTAGAGTAAATCCATGTAAGACTTGTCAGCCAGTCGGAGCAATATATGCAGCACTTGGAGTGCATAACTGCATGCCCCACAGCCACGGCTCTCAAGGCTGTGCTTCGTATCACAGAACTTTTTTAACTAGACATTTCAAGGAACCTGCAATTGCTTCTACAAGCTCTTTCACTGAGGGAGCATCAGTGTTCGGTGGTGGTAGTAATATTAAAACAGGTGTAAAAAATGTTTTTGACATATATAATCCAGATATTATTGCAGTGCATACTACTTGCTTGAGTGAAACTATTGGAGATGACTTAAACGCTTATATTCAAGATATGGATATTCCAGAGGGGAAACTTGTTATACATGCAAACACCCCAAGTTATGTAGGCTCGCATATAAATGGTTTCTATAATATGATGTCAGGCTTTATAAGTTATTTATCCAAGTCAAAAGGCAAAACTAATGGTAAAACTGCTATTTTCCCAGGCTTTATAAATCCAGGTGACATAAGAGAACTGAAGAAAATTGCAAATTTATTGAAGGTACCTTTTACAATGTTTCCAGATCAAAGCGGAGTAATGGATGTTCC
>JAEZOA010000167.1 GCA_023441625.1 Bacillota bacterium | reverse complement strand
CTGCTGAGTTTACTAGGAGAGCGCTTATGGCGGGTAAAAGTGTAGTTACCTCCAATAAAGAGCTTGTTGCTTCTCAAGGGCCAGAGCTTTTACAGTTAGCTAAGGAAAATGGAGTAAGTTATTTGTTCGAAGCAAGTGTAGGTGGAGGCATTCCAATTATTAGACCACTGAATCAATGTCTTGCAGCAAATGAAATTAGCGGTATTACTGGTATCTTAAATGGAACTACAAATTACATTTTCACACATATGAGAAAAGAGGGTAAAAGCTTCGAAACTGCATTAAAGGAGGCACAGCAAAATGGATATGCCGAGCAGAATCCAACAGCTGATGTGGAAGGGCATGATGCTTGTAGAAAGCTAGCTATTTTATCATCAATAGCTTACAACGAATTTGTTGATTTTTCCAACATATATACTGAGGGGATTACTAAAATTACAACAGACGATATGAAATATGCTGAGGTAATGAACGGTGTAATTAAACTAATTGCCATCAGCAGAAGAATTAATGGCAAAATTTTTGCCCGTGTAAGCCCAGCTATTATCTCGAAGGAACATCCATTGGCAAATGTGGAGGATGTGTTTAACGCTATTGTTGTGAAGGGCAATGCTATCGGTGATGCAATGTTTTATGGCAGAGGAGCAGGTAAGCTACCTACTGCTAGTGCTGTTGTAGCAGATATAATTGATATAGCTAAACGACGTGATAATGGAACAGTAGGTGTTTGGGTCAGAACTCAAGAAAATAATGTTATTTCCATAGAAAATAGCCCGGCAAAGTTCTTAGTAAGGGCCAAGGTTAATAATATTTCGGAAGCTAAAGAGAATATTTCTTCAATACTTGGTCAGAATATTGAGTTTGTTGAGTTAAACTCTAAGATTCAAGAGGGAGAGCTAGCATTTATTACACCAATTGCATCTGAAAAAGAGCTTAATAGCAGCATAGCAGAGCTTGTAAAATCGGACGCATTAATTGAACTTATTAATTTTATCAGAATTGAAGAAGAATAATCATGCAGAAAAAAATTATACAGAAAAATAATACTAAAATTTCAACCAGAAAATTGGTTCTAAATGCATTGATGATAGCATTGGTTTTTCTTGTTACTTATTTACCATTTTTGCATATACCAAGCCCGGCACAAGGCTATTTTAATATTGGAGATTCTATCATTATGATTACGGCAATTCTTATTGGTAGAAAATCAGGCTTTGTTGCAGGCGCTATTGGGTCATCATTGGCTGACTTGGCATGGGGCTATTATTTATATATTCCGTTTACTTTTATTGTTAAGGGCTTGGAGGGTTATGTTGTTGGTGTAATCACTAATAAAAAAAGTGATAAAGTATCCCCTCGTGCTATAAAGATAATGTCCTTAGTAGCAGGGGTACTTGTTATGGCTCTGGGTTATTTTATTTTTCAAATAACTGTAATTCGATACTTTGACAAAACATTGGGGGTAGCAGCTGCTGTTGCAGAACTGCCGGGAAACTTAATTCAAGGTGCTATTAGTGCTATATTAGCATATGTATTCTTAAAAGCTATAGATAAATCCAGATTTTATTTATAAGGAATAAATTAATTCTTATAAACATCAATATCTAGCTCACACAAATCCTTTGTAACTAATCTTACTGAGTATTCTTTATACTTAGTAAGATTAGTTTTTGCTATGCTCACAATCTGAATTCCGGCTCTTGACGGGGCACCTTCCACCAAAATATTATTTTCATATAAACTTATCTTTGAGACAGTAAAATTATTTATTAGCAGTCCAACTTGACTACTTTTAATTACGGGACATTCTTTAAAAAAACCTAGCTCACCACATAAGTCATTAGCAATTTCTTTATCTGATGGTAGAACAAAGAGTTCCTTCATGTTTATATACATTTTTCTTGGAATATAACACCATTCTCTCTCATAATGCTGCTTCCATTGTGGATGAAAGACAGGCCTAATAAATTTTTGATCATTATACAAAATATTATGTTTGATTTCGGAAGAATACTTAGTGGCATCCTCTAAGTCTATATTAGTATTTAATACATCTGAGGTCTGATAACTTCCATTATGCTGAAAGAAAATAGGCTTTGAGGAATCAGAAATATAGTAGGAGAGCTCTTTAATAAGAAGAGCATTTTGCAGGTCTAGTTCCTCAGTACTGCTGTAAATGTCTGAATAAGTTTCTTCAACGGTACCAAAATCTTTTACTTCATCAGATGCTTTGGTAAATTTTATGTTTTGGTAGTCTATTTCATACCCATTAGGAGTACATAAATAAACTGAAATTTCTTCTTTGTCATTCATTTGGATAGCAACATCATCATTTTTTAAGGAAATTATCTGAACACCCCTTTTAGCAGGTATTCCAGAGATTACGATTTGGTTTTCATGCTGAATAACATTTTGCAAATCAAAGTTGTAAATCAATAAATTAACATAGTTTTGATTATCAATTGAGATATTTGGATAAAAGCCTAATTCACCCTCTATATCAAAAGCTTCGCTGGAACCTCCCCTATAGGTAAAAAGAGAATGTCTTGCAGATATTATTTTTCTGGGAAGATAGAGCCAACCTTGATAATACCCTTGTTTCCAAGTGCTTGAATAAATAGGTCTAAGATATTCTTCATTTGAATAAACAAAATTATAAGCCAGATTTTTTCCTTTTTTTAAAATATCTATAAGAGAAACATTAGTTAAATTAGTTAGATTATTTGATTCTTCTATACCTCTGTTACTATTTTCAAAAAGAATTTTATTATCTGATGGTACAATGCTTGATAATATACCTCTCAATTGCTTATTTACATTTTCTGGAGATAGAACAGTTGCAGCCTGGGCGTGATCTGTCGTTAAGTTAGCTTTTGAAAAATTCAGATTTGAAATAATAAGTGCTGATAGTATTATAAATAGTATCGCAAATAAGCATATTGATAGTTTTTTTCTGTTAGTTATTACCACAAGAAGACGATTCATAATGTATACCTCCATAATATATTTGTATTCACGAATACAAAAAGATAGAATTGTAAAAGTATAGTCCAATGGGGGTATGTTGGAATGGTAGACATTGTATGCTATGTGAGTTATAATTATTACGGATAAAAGACTTGTTTGCACAGTGCAAACTATGTGAGGTATAATATTTACGGATAATAGACTTGTTTGCACAATGCAAATAAAAAATGGATGTGATATTTTGAGTAAAGTGTATTTTACTGGAGACAGTTACAAAACAGAAGGAAATAAGAGAAATATTTTTGATAAGCTTTTTTTAAACACAAGATGGTACTTTGTATATGGATATATAAAGGAAATTATTAAAGCACGAAATATAGCTGTTAAAGGCAAATATGATAACGAAAAGTGGGCTGCATCGAGTTATAATATTATTCAAGACATTGAAAAGAGTGGCGGAAGAATATTTATTGAAGGCATGGAAAATATCAATAGGGTTGACGGACCAGTAGTATTTGTAAGTAACCACATGAGTAATTTAGAGACATTTTTATTTCCTTGCATTATATCACCTATAAAAGAAATAACATACGTTGTTAAAGAGAGCCTAGTATCTCTTCCTATCTTTGGGTCAGTGATGCGAAGCCGAAATCCAATTGTGGTTTCAAGGAAAAATTCTAGGCAGGATTTAATCAATGTTATAAATCAAGGGAAAGAAATTATTGCTAAGGGGACTTCAATAGTACTTTTTCCTGAAGGAACAAGGCGGGCAGAGTTTATTCCGGAAAAGTTTAATTCACTAGGAATAAAGCTGGCAAAGGAGGCTGGAGTACCGGTAATACCTATTGCTATAAAAACCGATTTTTGGGATGTTGGTAAGGTAATAAAGGATATTGGTCCGGTTAGAAGAAAAGAGCCTGTATGCATATCTATTGGTGAACCTATCACCGTATCTGGTAATGGGAAAGCAGAACAAAAACAGGTTGTTGAATTTATAGGCAAAAAAGCAAGTGAATTTAAAGAGTTAAAGTATAGTGCTGAATTTGTCGGATACAATACATAATATATTCAACTTTCCAGGCGTTATATAGTTATTTGTATTGTAAATTATAATGCTTAGTAATAAAATAAGACTTAGTTAAGATGGAGTGATAGCTCCACCAGAAGTTCGGGGTGTAGCCCAACGGTAGGGTGCTTGCTTCGGGAGCAAGAGGTTGTGCGTTCAAATCGCATCACTCCGACCACTGTTTTAAGCGACTTTCACGTAAGGGAGAGCGCTTATATTTTTGAGTATACTAACAAAATTATGTTTAATTAGATTGTGGAGGAGAAAATGAGTATCAAGCTATCAGATGGATTGCTTAAAAGTGTAGAAAAACCTTCTAGATATACTGGAAATGAATGGAATAGTATTGTGAAGGATCCAAAAAGTGTTGATATAAGATTCGCTTTTTGTTTTCCAGACACATATGAAATTGGTATGTCCCATCTTGGAATGAAAATCCTATATCATTTATTGAATGAGCGAGAGGATTGCTATTGTGAAAGGGTTTTTGCACCATGGACTGATATGGAGGCAAAGATGCGTGAGAAGAATATACCTCTTTACTCCCTTGAGTCAAAGGATGCAATAAAAGACTTTGATTTTGTAGGTTTTACTCTTCAATATGAAATGAGCTATTCAAATATTGTTAATATGTTAGACCTTGCTGGTATTCCTCTCACTTCAGAAGCAAGAGGTGAAGGAGATGCCTTCATATGTGCTGGGGGGCCATGTGCATATACCCCAGAACCTTTAGCTGATATCATAGATTTCTTTATGATGGGGGAAGGCGAAGAACTTATTAATGATGTAATGGATGTTTATGGGACATGGAAGAGCTCAGGTCAGCCGAGAATAGCATTTCTTGAAGAAATTGCAAAAATTGAGGGTGTTTATGTACCTTCCTTTTATAATTTTGAGTATAAGGAAGATGGTACAATAAATAGTTTTGTACCTTTGAAACCACAGTATCCAGTAAAGATAAGAAAGCGTATTATTAAGGATTTAGATAAGGTCTATTATCCTGATAAAATAGTTGTTCCATATACTGATATTGTACATGATAGAATAATGCTAGAGGTTTTTAGAGGCTGCATAAGAGGCTGCAGATTCTGCCAGGCAGGATTTATATATAGACCAGTTAGAGAAAAAAGTCACGAAAGATTGATAGAACTGGCTAAGAAGCTAGAGGAAAGCACGGGTTATGAAGAAATATCACTTACGTCGCTTAGCACCAGTGATTATAGTGAGTTAGATGAACTAACATCAGAGCTTATCAATGAAATGGATGAGAGAAAAGTTGGTTTGTCACTTCCTTCACTGAGATTGGATTCTTTTTCATTAGATTTGATGCAAAAGGCCCAGAAGGTTAGAAAGAGTGGACTGACCTTTGCACCTGAAGCTGGAACACAGAGACTTAGAGACGTAATTAACAAAGGAATACAAGAAGAAGATCTGCTTAATGCCGTTACACTTGCATTTAATGGTGGGTGGAGTAGTGTGAAGCTTTATTTCATGCTAGGACTTCCAACTGAAACCTTTGAAGATGTGGAAGGCATAGCTGACCTGGCTTATAAGGTGGTAACTGCATATAAAAAGGTGCCACTAGAAAAAAGAGGCAAGAGCTTAAATGTAACAATAAGTACGGCTACCTTTGTACCAAAAGCTTTTACTCCATTTCAATGGGAACCACAGGATAGTAGGGATAATGTTTCTGAAAAGCAAATGTTCTTAAAGGACAAGATACGTTCAAAGCAGGTAACCTATAACTATCATGAAAACAAGCTAAGTTTTCTTGAAGCAGTTTTTGCACGTGGAGATAGGAGACTTGGTAAGGTTTTGCTTAAAGCCTGGGAGCTTGGATGTAAGTTTGATGGTTGGGGTGAACACTTTAAATATGATATTTGGATGAAGGCTTTTGAAGAGTGTGGTGTGGATCCATATTTCTATGCTACACGTAAAAGGGAGTATGATGAAATATTGCCTTGGGACCATATTGATGTTGGTGTTTCAAAGAAGTTCTTAATAAATGAAAATAAAAAGGCACAAGAGGGTAAGATTACACCAAATTGTAAAACGGATTGTAGTGGGTGTGGTGCAACAGCATTTGAAAGTGGTATTTGTGGAGAGCGTGAAAAATAACTTTTTTCACGCTAATTATACGATGCATGCTAAAGCATGCTTTTTGGGAGGTTTACATTGGCTATTATACGTACAAAATTTAGGCGTAGTGATGAAGTTAAATTTATATCACATCTTGACCTAATGAAGGTATTTGAACGTGCTATAAGAAGGGCGAGGCTTCCAATAGCATATTCACAAGGGTTCAATCCCCATCCTAGCATGGTTTTTGGTTTACCCTTGGGTGTTGGAGTTACAAGTGACGCAGAATATGGAGATTTTGAGGTAACTGATGATGAACTATCTATAAATGAATTTGTCGATAGATTGAATGCTCAGCTTCCAAGAGGACTAGAGATAATATCTGCAAAGGCAAGGCATTCAAAACAAAATATAATGGCTACAATTGCCGCTTCTGAGTACGTGGTAATTGTAGGTACTAGCTCAGAGTGCATAGAGAAAAACATAAAGTCATATATCAATAAATATCTTTCTCAAGAAACAATAATAGTAAAGAAAAAAACTAAGAGTGGCATTAAGGATACAGATATAAGGGATATGATTTTTGATTTAGATTTCGATTTGCAACACTGCGGAACCTTAAATATTGTTAAATTTACTATGCTTGTGAGTGCAGGCAGTAAAGCAAATTTAAAACCAGATCTATTAATTGAATCACTATGTGAATTTATGAAACTTGATTTTGAGATTGAAAGAATCCATAGAACGAAGCTATTTGTAAAGGCTCAGGATCAACTTTTAGATCCAATGGACGGGCTTATCTTATAGTTACATTTGAGGTAATAGCTTGAAAAATGACTTTACTGTTTCATCGTACATTTCAAGCCTTTATTATTATGTGTATCGCAGCGATAGCGGCGAATTGGAGGTTAAGTTGATTAATGAAATGATTGTAGATGTCGGCTCAGGTGAAGTAAGGGTTGGCATACTTGAGGACAAGGAACTTGTTGAAATTCATATTGAAAGGACAAGTCATCAAGGATTAGTTGGTAATATTTATAGAGGCAAGGTAAGTAGTGTCTTACCAGGTATGCAAGCTGCATTTATTGATATTGGGTATGAAAAAAATGCTTTTTTATATGTTGGAGATGCGATAATAAAAAAGGAGTATTCTGATGATGACATAGAGGTTTATCGTGATTATACTGAGTATAACATCTCAGACCTTTTAAAGGTTGGACAAGAGATAACTGTTCAGGTAATAAAAGAAGCAATTGGTACTAAAGGACCAAGAGTATCTACACATATAACAATACCTGGACGAAACCTTGTATTGCTACCGAATGCTGATTATGTGGGCGTTTCACGTAGAATAGAAAATGATGAGGAAAGGCACAGATTAAGAACTATAGCTGAGAAGCTAAAGCCTGATAATATGGGACTAATTGTTCGAACTGTCTCTGAGGGCAAATTAGAAACAGAATTTGTTGAAGATGTGTTATTTCTGACAAAGCTGTGGAGTAAAATTAAGAATATGGAAACCAGCGGACCTGTTCCAAGATGTATACACAAGGATTTTAATTTGGTTTATAGGTCAGTGCGGGATTTATTTACTAGCCATATAAATAAATTTATTATTAATAATGAAAAAGAGTATTACAAGGTGCTTGAGCTGGTTGAAATGATATCACCTATGCTAAAGAGCAGAGTTCAATTATTCCAAAAGGACTATGATATTTTTGACTATTATCAAATAGAGACAAAAGTAGAACGAGCCCTTGCACGAAAGGTCTGGCTAAAATCCGGAGGATATATAATTATTGATAAAACAGAAGCCCTTACAGTAATTGATGTAAATACTGGCAAATTTGTAGGAGTTAATAATTTAGAGGAAACTGTTTTAAAAACTAATATTGAAGCTGCAAAGGAAATTGCAAAGCAGCTTAGATTAAGGGATATTGGTGGAATTATCGTAATTGATTTTATAGATATGCATGATGGTGAGCACCAGCAAATGGTACTTGATTCTCTAAGGCAGAGTCTTAAAAACGACAGAACTAAAGCTGTGGTTTTAGGAATGACTGGGCTAGGACTTGTTGAGATGACTAGAAAAAAGATTAGGCAGGAGCTATCAACTGTTATGACCTGTGATTGCCCAAATTGCGATGGAAATGGAAAAGTATATACTGCTCAAACAAATGCAATGAAGGTTTTGAAGGAAATTAAGGATTATATAAAATCATCGGATGCCAATGCGCTGAAAGTGGAGGTGCACCCTTCTGTAGTCACTATTGTTGAAGCTAATATTGATACTCTTAAGGAAGAGTTTGTAAATGGAATAAATATTAAGATATTTGTAGCTCCTAGCAGTGACTTAAAGGGAAATGGATTAAAAATTTCAAGAATTAAAGACATTGACAAGGATTACTTGTTGTGCTAGAATTATTCGGTAGCCGCTCGGCCAAGGCTCCTAAATATAATTCGTTTAGAATTATTGCCTATGATGTGTAAACGTCATTTAGTCGGCGAGACTGTTAGTAGGAGGTGTATCATGTACGCAATTATATTGACTGGTGGAAAACAGTATAAAGTTCAAGAAGGCGATGTTGTTTTCGTTGAAAAATTATTCGCAGAAGAAGGAGAAGCAGTTACTTTTGATAAAGTTCTTGCTGTATCCAAGGATGGAAAAGCTAGTTTTGGAGCTCCAATAATAGCAAGTGCTTCTGTTAATGCAAAGGTTCTTAGCCATGGTAAGGGTGAAAAGATTATTGTTTTCAAATACAAGGCGAAGAAGAATTACAAAAAGAAGCAAGGTCACAGACAACCATATACAAAGGTTCAGATTGAAAAGATCAATGCATAAGGGTTAACTATTAATGATTAATGTTAATATAGGTAAGGATTTAGCAGGGAATATTAAACAGTTTGTTGTTAAAGGACATGCAGGTTATGCCGAAGAGGGCAGTGATATTGTATGTTCGGCAATTTCTGCAATCGCTTATACTGCGGTAGGGGCTATAGAAGAGCTTGTTGGGCTGAAGGGTTTTTTTAAACAGAGGGATGGATTTATGTCATGTAAGCTTGATATGGATTTAGTACCTGAATTAAGACATGATGCCAATGTAATTATGGCCGCTGCAGAAATAGGATTCAAACAGATAGCGTATGCTTATCCCGACTATGTAAAGGTAATGGCTGAGGAGGTGTAGTTTCATGATAAAGGTTAATTTACAACTTTTTGCTCATAAAAAGGGTGTTGGTAGTTCTAGAAATGGTCGTGATAGTGCGGCTCAAAGACTTGGCGTAAAGAGAGCTGATGGTCAGTTTGTACTGGCTGGAAACATTCTTGTTCGTCAAAGAGGAACAAAGATTCATCCAGGTGAAAATGTTGGTATTGGTAAAGATGATACATTATTTGCACTAAAGGATGGAAAGGTTAAGTTTGCAAGACTTGGCAGAGATAAAAAGCAGGTTAAGATTATTACTGCTAATTAATATTATCGCATTAAAATAAAAGGTAGAAAATGTGATATGCATTTTCTACCTTTTTAAGTGCGCCGTGTGTCCAGCAAAGCTGGGCTTTTTCTTAACATAAGCAATGTTGGCTTGCCAACTTATGTTGTTTTTTAAAATTGACAGAATTCTGAACTAATACTTCTATTCATGGATAAACTTCTGAATTAAATGTTATAATAGATTTCAAGATTAATCATTTATTCAGACTGGAAATGGAGATAAAAATGTTTAAAGATAGTGCTAAAATATATGTTAAGGCTGGAAATGGTGGAAATGGTATGGTGTCCTTTCACCGTGAAAAGTATATAGCTGCTGGTGGCCCAGATGGGGGCGATGGTGGAAAAGGCGGAGATGTTATTTTTGAAGTTGATGAAGGTATAAATACTTTAATTGACTTTAGATATAAAAAGAATTTCAAGGCCCAACCTGGTGAGGATGGCGGAACTACTAACCGTTCTGGAAAAAGTGGCGAAAATTTGGTGATTAGGGTTCCAGTTGGAACAATAGTTAAGGATGAAACCACTGGCGTTGTACTTGTGGATTTAATAAAGCCAGGACAGACATATATTATAGCAAGAGGCGGTAGAGGCGGCAGGGGTAATCAGCATTTCGCAACATCAACTAGACAGATGCCCTACTTTGCTAAAAGTGGAGATGTTGGTGAAGAGTTTAATTTGATTCTTGAGATGAAAATGATAGCTGATGTTGGATTAATTGGATTCCCAAATGTTGGAAAGTCTACGATATTATCTATGGTATCTGCTGCAAAACCTAAGATTGCTAATTATCATTTTACAACGTTAGTGCCAAATTTAGGAGTAGTACAAATAGAACATGGCAAGAGCTTTGTAATAGCCGATATTCCAGGAATCATAGAAGGTGCCAATGAGGGAGTAGGTCTTGGACATGAGTTCCTTAAGCACATTGAGAGAACAAAGCTACTGGTACACGTCATAGATGTGTCGGGAATTGAAGGTCGTAATGCTTTAGAGGATTTTAATATAATTAATACTGAATTAGAAAAGTATAACGCTTTACTGGCAACCAGACCTCAAATTATTGTTGCTAATAAGATGGATATTCCTGGGGCGGAAGAAAATTATTCTGAATTTAAGAAGGAACTTGAGGCTAAAGGATATAAGGTGTTTAGTATATCAGCAGCTACAAACAAGGGCTTAAAAGAGCTAATGTACTATATTGCAGATATTCTTAATACATTACCAGATACTATATTGTTAGAAGAAAGCCAAGATGAAGAGGTTATATATACTGCTAAAGAAGAAGTTCCTTTTGAGATTCACATAGATGACGGGGTGTATGTTGTTGAAGGCAGTTGGCTTAAAAAGGTTTTAGGTTCAACAAATATAACTAATTATGAATCACTACAGTATTTTCAGAGAGCTCTCAAGAAAAAGGGAGTTATTAGTGCACTGGAAAAAATGGGAATTCAAGAAGGCGATACTGTCCGAATTTTTGATACTGAGTTTGACTATTCACGGTAATTGGCCGTTTATAAATAGGAGGTAATGTAATATATGCTCACAGGAAAACAGAGAAGCTATTTAAGATCATTAGCTAATAATCTTCAGCCCATCTTTCAAGTTGGTAAGGGTGGAATTAACGAAAATATGATAAAGCAATTTTCTGATGCTTTAGAAGCCAGAGAGTTGATAAAAGCAACTGTACTTAGAAATGCAGAGTGCGATACCAAGATTGTGTGCGAGGAAATTGCAGAGTTAACACAGTCGCAGATAGTGCAGGTAATAGGAAGTAAATTTGTTTTGTACAAACCATCTGAAAAGAATTCCGTTATAGAGCTGCCTAAGTAGCTCTTTTTTAATTAACATAAGCAATGTTGGCTTATCAACCTGTTTTGATAACATAAGCGATGTTGGCTTATCAACCTGTTTTGATAACATAAGCAATGTTGGCTTACCAACTTGCGTTGATAACATAAGCAATGTTGGTTTACCAACTTGCGTTGTTTGGGAAGCATGAAATACAGCTATTGTGAATATAATAGTAATATTTCATAAACAGAGTTCTTGGCTTTAGGTGGAGTTTTTACTCCATCAGAAGCATAGAAATCGTTATCCAGGGTGGTAGCGCGGTTTTTCCAACACTTTAGAAGTGGGGGGTGTTAGCCGGCGGTAGATATCGGAAAAATGGTGGTTAGATAGGAGAAAGTAAATATGAAAAAGAAATCCGAAAATGGCAATTATGAATGCATTAGAGATTTAGATATTAAAATAATAAGTGACCAAATATTAATGGACAAAATACAAAGCACATATAAGTTCTTGAGGATGTGCGAAATCTACATGAAGGATGTTAATGATGATTATGGTAAAAAGAAAATAGCAAGTTTGAGAGTTGATTTTGTTAGACATCAGCTAGACCTTTTAATTAGGGAATGTTCTGAACGTGGAATTAAACATGGACTAATAAACTATTAATCCATGGGTTTCTATCTGCAATCTCAAATACTGAGGTTGATTAGAATTCACTTGGGTTGCTAACATCAGATAAAATCTTCTTATAAAGTCTTTCTGAATTTTGAGTCCAGTTATCGCAAATTTTACAGGCATCATTTCTAGTACCTACAGTTAATTTCAAATCAATGTAAGTATAGCTGCCATCACATATTTTAAGATTTACAAGGTATTCATTTTCATTGACTACCATAAAGTCTGAAATTACGCTATTTTCATACTTTATACGTTTTTTATTATTTGTAATGGCTTCATCAATTCTTGATTTAGTACCAGCAGCTATGAGTGAACTAAAGTAATCTAAACTCTGCTTACCAGCTGGGGATATTTTATATGAAAGCTTTTCGTCAGAATCAATTTTATCTAAGAATTTACCATCACATAGCTCATCGAGATACTGCTGCAAAAATATATAATTCATGAGTTTATTTTCAAGTATTATTTTAGTTAAAAGCAAATTGGAAATAGGGGCTTCCAGATTATTAATGATATATAATAAAATTAGCTTGTTTTCGGCAAGTTCTCTACTACTTTCAATAGAATTCATAAGGCCTCCCTGACTCATGATGGTTATAAAGATTAAAATCAAATTCATTTATGATATAATATATTGATTATATCATAGTGGGAGAAAATTTTCTATATTGCCTAAATGGCAGTGAGAGGTGGAGGTTTATTTGGATGGACAAGTATTTTTATAAAGAACTTGAAACACTAGCTTTGGGGCTTGGAGCGACATTTATAGGCTTCTCTAATGTACAGAAGTCTCTTCCGGATACATTAAAAAATTATCCCTATGCAATAACCTTTGGAATTAGGTTATCTGATGCAATAATTGATGAAATAACTGATAAGCCTACTTTCACCTATTTTAATCATTATCGCAGCGTTAATTCCTTAATAGATCAAATATCCTTGAGATTAGTACTTGCAATATCTGAAAACAACTATAATGCATATTCAATTGGGGCATCGCAGAGCGTTCCAACTTCAGCTATTCCATATAGTGGAGTATTTCCTCATAAAACAGGAGCTGTTCTGGCAGGGCTAGGTTGGATAGGGAAAAATGGACTTTTTATTCATAGAGATTTTGGCCCTCGAGTGAGGCTGGGGACAGTACTTACCGATTTGGTACTTCCTTGTGAAAATAAAGTGTATGAAAATAAGTGTGGGGACTGTAATAGATGTGTCAGTGCATGCCCGGCCTATGCACTGACTGGAGATGAGTGGGTGATAGGTGGGGAGCGGGAAAGTGTAGTAAATGCGAAGGCATGCTCAGAGTATATGAATCAAAATTTTAAGCATATTGGTCGAGGTTCAGTGTGCGGTATTTGTGTCAGGGTTTGTCCAGTAAAATAGATTGATATAAAAAGGCTCCCTGTACCAGATAGCAAAAGTTAGTAAAGTAGGAGCCTTATGGCGGAGCTAAAGGTAAGAGTTAAATTATTTCTTATCTTTTTCTTTGTTTCTCTCTGAAACTCGGACTGTCTCAAAATGCTCCATTACCTGTGGCAAGTTTTCCTCACCAAGTCGATTTGCAGGAAAGTCGGAAATAGAGAGGTCATTGACCCATGAGACGGCTTGGTTTTCATTTTTTGGCTTATTAGATAAAGGCAAAATTCGTATGCTATATGTGTTAACAGGGACGTTATGTTGCTGTAAGTTGGTTTCCAAAGCTTTTGCAACCTCTGCAATTTTGCTGTAGGAAACATCACTGCTAAATAATGTAACATCTACCATCAGGGGGAGCGGGGGATTGTGAATATCAAGCTTCATATCCCGCCTAAGCTCCATAATATCAGCTTCCTTCACAAAGCGGATGAATACATTCTCGAAGTCATAATCAAGCTTGCCTTCAATTATCTCTTTTGCAATTTCGCTAAGCTCTTTGTCAAGTCTCCGATATGTAGTAAAGTTGTTTGCAACCTCATATTTATAGTCATCACGCAAGACATTTCCAAAGCTGTCAACATCAATGCTAAAGGCTGTATCCATGCTTGTGTTTGATTGCACAAATGCGCAATAGGATGAAAACTTGAAGTTATAATTGCATCTTTGGATTTTTAAATTTAAATCACTATAGTTTGTATCAATATATTGCTGTACAGCTTTTTTTGCCAATGCATTGGATATGGGATTTCCAACAAAACTGCTTACAAAAAGCAATAATAAAACAATTAGCCCGATTCCTAGAGCTCCAGCCAATATCTTTTTTAGTTTTAAATTCATTTTATCTCTCCTTCTTAAATGCGTAGCATAAAAGTCCGCCAATCAGAACACCAATGGCACTAAATGCCGCAAAAATTCCAGACCACCAAGCTGACATAATGAGTAAGTCAACTAAGGTAGAGTTGGTAAAAAAACCTTTCACGATTTCACGAATGCTTACCCATACAAATGAAAACAGAAACAAGCCTAACGGTAAAAAATATGATTTTTTCCTTAATAGCATATAGCCAAAGCCACCTATTGCAGGCATTATAAGAGCATTGTAGAACATACCAATGCTATCGGAGAGCACCATTCCAATCAGCGTTCCAACAAAAATAATACTTAATAAAAATAATGTTAGCTTGTTTTTGATTTTATTCAATACAACAGTTTCATCCATAGCTATGATTTTTTGCGTTTCCCCACCAAAGGCAAGGGAGCAGTGTTCACATATTGAAATATGCTCTATTACCAAAGCACAACTTTCTTCACTGGCAACACCATCCTTAACAAGTGGCATTAAGTCCATACAGACATTACAGGAAATTTGATGCACTAGTATATCCCTCCTTCAACAGATTTGCTCTAATTCTACCTTTAGCGCGGAAATCAATTACTCTTGCCGAACTTTCTGAAATATTGTGTTTCTGTGCGATTTCAAAATAGGAAAATCCATCCACCCTCATCAATACGATATCTTTGTTTTTACTAGGTTCTTGATTTAACAGTTCATAGATTCTACTTACTAATTCTTTTGTCATTATGGTTGTTTCCAAATTAGTATCATCCGATAAATATATTCTCATGAAATCTTCGGGATCAAGTTCCTTTTTGTTTTTTCTTAAATGTTCATACCACTTGTGACGAGCAATAGAAAATAACCAAGTTTTTATACTCGAATTACCTTGAAACTTAGGCAATGCTTTCATAGCACCCAAAAAAACGTCTGAGGTCAAGTCTTCTGAAAGGGGTTTGCTATGTGTAAGACTCAATAGGTAAGAATAAACATCCTTTTTGTTTTGCTCATAAATAGTTTTTATGGATATTTTATCCATACACGTCCCCCTTTCATAGTATTAGTGTTAAATCTTTAAGCTTTGTTACAGAATATTTTAGTTTCTTTTAAGAGCTGTCTGGTACTGTATTTTTATTGGCACATGATGCCGCAATAAACTTACTGGCACAGGATACTGAAGTATCCTGTGCCAGTAAGTAATAAAATAAAAACTGCCATTATGACACTATTCCTAAGGCTGGGCAGCTTTTATATGAATTTTAATGATTACAGTCAAATATTACTTTTTCAGTGTCTGCATATACATATCTAAATACGAATGTGCAGATTTATCCCAACTAAAGTCTGCGCGCATACCTCTTTGAACCAGTAATTCCCAAACATCCTTTCTGTTATAATAGAAATAAACAGCTCGTCTAATGGTATTTAGCATGTCATGTGCGTTGTAGTTTGTAAAGGTAAAGCCATTACCCTCACCAGAATACTCATTGTAAGAGAGGACAGTATCATTTAGACCTCCTGTCTCACGTACAATAGGAACAGCTCCATATCTGAAACTAAATATTTGACCAAGTCCGCAAGGCTCATATAATGATGGCATCAAAAACATATCAGACCCTGCATATATACGCTGTGCTAATGTATCACTGAAGGTCACATTAGCAGATACCTTGTCTCTATGCCAGTAGGCAGCATTTTCAAAAACATATTTATAGTGTGCATCACCTTTGCCTAACAAAATTAACTGAATATCCATTTGTAATATTTCTTCAAGAACACATTCTATAAGATCAAAGCCCTTTTGAGCAGTCAGTCTTGATATTATCCCAATGATTGGTACATCGGGTCTGGCAGGCAAGCCAAGTTCTTGTTGAAGCTGACGTCTGTTTTCATATTTTTTTGATATATTGTCAGCTGAGTAGTTAGCATAGATTCTTCCATCGGTTTCAGGATTATTTTTCTCATAGTCTATTCCGTTGAGAATTCCATATAAATCATTAGATCTTTGTATCAAAATTCCATTTAAATTCTCTCCATAGAAACTGTTTTTTATTTCCTGGGCATAGCTTGGACTAACTGTACTTATTGAGTCGGAGTACACTAAACCAGCTTTCATATAGTTTACATTGTCATAAAACTCGATTCCATCAGGGGTGAAGTATTGCCAATCTATCCCGAGTAAATTAGGAACTATTTCCTTTGGAAATATCCCTTGATATTTTAAATTATGAATTGTAAATACTGTTTTAATTTTGCTGTAAAAAGGATTGTGCTTGTAGTTTGCCTTTAAAAGAAGGCTTACCACTCCTGTTTGCCAGTCATTACAATGTATAATATCTGGCTTCCAGCCCAGAAATGGCAGCATTTCTATAATTGCTTTGCTAAAGAAGGTAAACTGCTCAGCCTGGTCAAAATCACCGTATAATTCCGCTCTGTTATAATAATATTCATTATCTAGAAAATAGTAAGTTACATTATCATAAACTAGTCTTAATATACCACAGTATTGGTGTCTCCAAGAAAGATTAATATATATAAATCCCAAAAACTCCATTGAATCTTTATAGTGCGAAGGTATACATCCATAGTTAGGCATTACTACTCTAATGTCTGTACCTAAATTTGAAATTGCTTTTGGGAGTGAACCAGCAACATCCCCAAGACCACCTGTTTTTGCAAATGGGAATACTTCAGATGATGCAAACAAAACATTGAAATTATTCACCTTTATACCTCCTAAATAGTAAAGTTTATCGATGCTTATATAGGAAATCTTTTGTTATAACCATATAAATATTATGCTAGACATAAATAAATTGAACTAATTACTACAGTTTAGCAGAATTTGTATAATCACACAACATACCAGTTTTAAGTCTTGAATCCAAAACCCAAAACCCATACGTTAAAACAGACAATTAAGCTTTCTAATTTATATTTAAGGATAAATATTATTATACCACATATATTATCAATAGTGGTATAATATAGCAAACAATAACTAAACTACTTAGGAGGTCGGCATGATAGGTAAAAAAATAAAAGTACTAATAGCATTATCAATATCCTGCAGCTTGTTTTTATCACAGGCGGCGATGGCTGGGACAACTTCTGCGACAACTTCTGCGGAATCAGTAACGGTAACTGCAACACAAACAAATCCCCAGGAAGAAATTAAAACAAAAATAAGCAGGGATGAAGCAATTAAAATAGTTAAGTCCTTTAAATTTGCAGAAGGATATGAGATATCCTATATTAATTTGCAAAATGATGGTGCAAACAATCCTATTATTTGGAGAATGGATTTAAATTCGGCTGAATATGACTTAAGTGTTTCTATTGGCATATCTGCTGACACAGGAGAATTAGTGAGATACTATTCTTATCAAAATCAATATCCTAAGAAAAGTATTGTTACTATTAGAAAGAAAGAAGCTAGAGAAATTGCTGATAAATTTTTAGCTGATTATGTAAAAACAGAGGATAAGACTCTTGAGTATATTCCTAATTATTATACATATGAAAAAACTGCAGGAGTATATGAAATTCCTCACTATCAATTTAGTTATGCATTGAAGGTGAATGGGATTGTTGATAATAATGTCACCTATAATATTTATGTTAATGCTGCAAGTGGTTTGGTAACAAGTTTTATGTCAACATATGAATACCAAAAAGCAGTAAAATATCCTTCACTGGAGGGCATAAAAGATAAAAATCTGCTTAAAGAAAAGTATATAAGCTCATTAAAAATGCAGCTTCAATATTTAATAAATTATGGAAACGATAATAAACCAAAGGTTAGTATTGCTTATATACCGCAATATAGTGGATTGATGAATGCAAAAACAATGGATATTGTGGATGATTATTATAATTATTATAGCAACTCACAACAATCAATAAATTATTCTCCCATTGATCCTACTGCAAAGGTTGAAAAAAAAGAAATAACTGAAGAACAAGCTCTAGAAATTATTAAAAATGCAAAAGAATATATAGAAAAATTAGTTGGTGTTAAATTTAATGCTAATGAAAATATATCAGTTAGATTGAATACTACAGATAAAGAAGTTAACAGAAGTTATTATTTAATGGATGGCAGCAATAACTACCATTTATCAATATCAGTAAATTTAAACACTGGAAATATAATAAGTTTATCTTTCAACAAATATAATTATAATGAAATGAATGGAAATCAAAAAGAAATAACGGAAAAGGTTAATTACGAGGATGCTAAGAAGATTAGTGATGAGGTTATTAAAAAATTATTTGTAAAGCAATATGGTGTTTATACTGATAATAATCAACAGCCTGAAGCTTCAGAATATGTAAAACTACAGAAGAACCATACCTTCCAATACGCTAGGTTTGAAAATGGAATTTCAGTTGGTAATATGATAAATGTAAGTGTTAACAAGGAGACAGGCGAGGTAAGTGATGTATACATGTACTGGCAGGATATAGATTTTCCTAAAGCAGATAAAATAATTAGTGCAGAAGCCGCAAAGGAAGAATATATAAAGAATTTGGAATTCAACCTTGAATACTACATTCCATATGTCTTAGTAAATGGGAATACCCAAAGAGTTGAGGAAGCAGTAATAGTCTATGCACCAAATAATGTAAACTACAGCAAATATATAGATGCTGTTACCGGTAAAATAATCGATTATTCAGGTATGGTGACACAATCTCCTTATGTGGATGAAAATCACTGGGCTGCTCCTAGTATTGAAATGCTCGAAGCGCAGGGAGTATCAATTAATAACATTAAAAGTTACGATGAAAAACTGACAAGGCAGAATGCTGTAAAAATGCTTTCACAGATAATGGGAACCCAATACTTTAATTCTAATAAAAAAGATAGTTTTTCAGATGTTAATAAGGAAAATGAATACTACAGGTATATAGAGAGTGCAGTTCAAAATAATATAATACAAGCTACAGGCAAGGAGTTTAAAGGAACACAGGAGATTACAAAGGGAGAGTTCATTACAATGCTAATAGAAATGCTTGGATATAAAGAAATCGCAAAGCATGAAGAGCTCTTCGCTAAATCTGATAGCAGTATATATATTGCCATCTGTAAGGCATTGAATATATTGCCCGTAAAGGATGGTGAAACATTTAAAGCAGAAGATACGATAACCATTGCTGAGGCTGCATATTCACTGCAGAAATCACTAAAGTATTATAGGTAAGATTTAGAAACACTAAAAAGCCTCTTTTGAACTGGGAATGTGATGAATCTTGGTTCTGAAGAGGCTTTTTAACGTATTGGTTTTTAACGTATTTTAATTAAAGTGTTTAAAATATCTATGAATTTCCAATTAAAAGTCGTATAATAGTTTTATATAAGTTTTAAGTGAAAGCCGTAAATGAGAATTTGCTGATTCATTTAGAATACTAATTTGTGAGGAGGTCTTAGATATGGAATTGAAAGATTTATTTCAGAAGAAGAAAAAATCATCAAAAAAACAAACTGCAAAAAATGTTGCTATAGGTGCTGGAATAGGTACTGCGGTGGGAGTTGCTGCCGGTGTGCTTTTAGCTCCAAAGTCAGGTAAGGAAACAAGAGAAGATATTGCAAAAACTACAAAAAAGACTCTTGAAAACGTTAAAGATGGTTTGAATGTTGCTAAAGAGAAGTTAGAGGACATAGTAAAAAGAGATAAGGGTTGTTGCTGCGAAGCAGATGCTTCAGAAGTGTGTGAATGTAAAGAAGATGAAGAAGCTAAATAAAAAGCTTTCAATACGAAAGGAAGTTGCTTATGTCTGTTACAATAGACCTTAGTGTAATTGCATGGTTCTTGATTTTTTGTATTGCTGTTGTTATAGGTATTTTTCTAATTATTCTTATTAGAAATTGCCTAAAGGTCGTAGATAAAGTGAATAAGATTATAGAGAGTAACTCTGAAAGCATTGAAAAGACGCTTACAGCATTACCATCAGCAGTAAAAAGTGTTGATGAGCTGGCAGTAAGTGCAAAGGGAACAATGGATAAGGCTACTGCGGTGGTAGAGACGGTAGAAGGCACTGTTACTGATACCATTGATTCATTTTCATTTAATGCAGAAAATGTGCTTAGTATAATAAATATTGCAAGCTCTGTTGTTAAGTCTATAATTAGTGCCTTTTCTTCATCAAAAAATTAGCAAAAAACAATGAAAGTTGGCAAGCCCCAACATTGCTTATGTTAGAAAATGTTAAAAAATGAAAAACGAAAGGAATTTATTCCTTTCGTTTTTTTATACATTGTGTTATACTAATTTTCATATAAAAGGATTTAACCTATTACTTCTAATTACATTATAACTTTATTTTCAAATATTTAAACAAAAGAAAAAATTTAAAATAACGATATGGGGTGAAATACTGTGGATGGAAATATTAGACTTAGTGCTACAGTAATAAGCTATGCAGGCAAAGACTCTGATAAGGAAGATTTTTATTTCAACGGCAACTTTTCTAATTGTCATAATACAGAAAGTATTCAGTGTTCCTTTGAGAAAGCCAGCAATAATTTTATTTTTGCTATTTCCGAGTCAATGGGTTTAGATAATGAGGATTTACATGGTATATCTGCTATAAAAGAGATTAAAAAGTACCATGAAAGTGCAAAGAAACAGAACTTCTCATTAGAGACTATTACTGAGAAAATACATGAGGCGGTACAGCTCTCAAGTAATTTAATCTACAGTAAATCCATAATAGAAAATCAGAACTCCTCAATTCTTACTGGCTTTTCATCAGTGATTATTGATAATAATAGAGCTGTTGTAATGAACCTAGGTAATAACAACGTCTTTTTGTACAGACAGGGTGAGCAGCAAGAGTTGTTTACCAGAAATGACAGCAGAAAGAACCAAAAACTCAGAATGTTAGGGATATCCCCCACATCTACAGATATATATAATGATACTGAGAAAATATTGAGGATAGCTGAAGAGGAATCAAAAACCAAAATAAAAATGTCATCAAATTTTGAGTTAGAAGAGGGTGACATTCTACTCCTTTGTAGTGATGGAATATTAAATACAGTGAGCAAAAACAGAATTGATGCAGTTATAGATTCTGGGTTCGACCCTTCCAAAATGGCTAGTGTTTTATTTCACGAGGCTTTAAAAAACTCTATAGATGATGGCATTACAATTATGGCTATTAGAGTTGACGAAATCAAAAATATACCTTACTCAACGGGTAATAGGAGACTAAATCAGGTTACATACGATAATGAGCAAGAGAATGAGTACAGGGAATCAAAAAAGGAGAGTAATATTGTTAATTATATACTTGCATTTGTTTGTGTAATTGTCATATCAGGTGTATTGTTTATGGGATATTTGATTTTACAAAATAGTAATTTATTCTCTAATGATAAACCATCAGATATTTCCCAATCAAGTATAACTAATACTCAAAGTAGTAGCACCACTACGGAGAATTCTGTGTCAGATTCGGAACCTACTGATAATGAGTCAGAACCATCAAATAGCAGTCAGGAAGTAACTAAGCCTAGCAATCAAGGTGACCAAGCTAAGCCTAGCAATCAAGGTGACCAAGCTAAGCCTAGTGAGCAGGATAATGAAACTAATAGTAATCAGAATGAAAACAGTCAATATGATATACACAAGGTACAGTCAGGAGACACGTTAAGCTCCATAAGCCAAAAGTATTACGGTAGTCCAAATAAATATGATGTTATCATTAAGTTTAACAATTTAAAAAATGAGAATAGCTTATATGTTGACCAAGAATTAAAAATACCAAAGCAAAATTAGAAAGTAATTATTTTAACAAAATTTTATAACAGATAACAGTAAGTTTAGAGAGCAGCTATTCCAATAGCTGCTTTTTCTGTAATAAAAATATAACATAAATTTTGGAACTTTTTAATAAATATAACGTCAAAGTGATATATAATGTAATTAGCAAAATTTACTAAAAGTTAAAAACGAGGAGGGGTTTGGTTGAAAAAAATTATTTCAATGATACTTGCTGTCGCTTTGGTGGTTACTTTTATGGTACCTGCTATGGCAAGTGAAGCAGCAGTGGATAAGAAGCTTGAAAGTGCTATTAAGGCTGTAAAGGAAAAGATAGACATACCTGAGGATTGCAATAAGTTTAATTATAGCATTAGCGGGTATAATAACAAACTTGCATGGAATTTAGGCTGGAACAGTGAGGATTATTCTAAATCTGTAAATGTAACTATCGATGAAGACAATCTTATAACAAATTATTATTCTTATGAAAACTCACAATCACAATATGATAAAAAACTACCTAAGTATACAAGAGAACAAGGACAGGAGATAGCAGAGAAATTTATTAATAGTATTAATCCAAAACTGTTATCCCAATTTAAGCTTATTGATAATAGTAGATATTCAATAGAAAGAGAGTATTACTACACTTATATACGTCAAAATAGTGATATAAGCTATTCTAATAACAATATTAATATCAGTGTTAACAACTATACAGGCAAGGTAACTAATTTTTACTGTAATTTCACTAAGGAGACAAGCTTTGAGGATGCTTCCAAAATTATAGGTCTAGAGCAAGCTAAAAAAGCGTTTGTTGAAAAGCTTGGACTAAAAATGGTATATATGCTAAAAACCGAGAAAGAAAAAGTTGTCCCATACTTGGCTTATATACCTAAAAATAGCACCAGTTACATAGATGCATTAACAGGTGAGGTTGAAATTAATGGATATGGATATTCATATACAATGTCCGATATGTTATATGGTACCGGATCAGTAATGGCAGTAAAGGAAGATGGAGGCGGAAAGGATACTAGCTTAACACCAGATGAGCTTGAGGTTGTGAAGGGTATGAAGAATATACTGACTAAAGAGGATGCAGACAAAAAAGTCCGCGCTATTAGTCTGCTTAAGCTTGACAGTGACTTCGTTCTATCAGATGCATATCTCAATAAAGACTGGCGAGATAATGAATCATTTGTTTGGTCCTTATATTACAATACAAAGGATGGTAAAAATGATACAAGAAGCGTTTCAGTACAAATAGATGCAAAAAGCGGAGAAATAAATAGTTACTATACTTATTATAATGCCCCCGAAGGTACCAAGCCCCAGAAGACAAAGGATGAAGCAAAAGCAATTTGTGATGAAGCAATAAAGAATTTGCTTCCAAGTATTTATTCAAAACTGAAATATGATGAGACATATAATAATATTGATTTATACTTAAAGTATGGTGAAACACCAAACCAGTATTCCTTTAGATTTGTAAGAGTGGAAAATGGTATTGAATGTCCATCCAACTATGTAGAGGTTCAATATGATAATCTCACAGGAAATATAAGGAACATTAATCAATACTGGACTAAAAATGTAGAATTTAAGGCTTCCGAGGATGTAATATCAATAGATAAGGCATATGAAATTCTTTTTAGCAAAATTGGATATGAGGTTCTATATGTCAATGATATTGGGATAAATACTTCTGAAAAAGTGGTTACAGCAGATATGGTTAGTCCTATTAATGCAGTATTAGGATATTTCTTAGACAGCAGTAAACCAAGCATAATCAGTGCAGCAACTGGTGATGTTCTTGATTACTCTGGAGAAGTATATAAAGAGAATAATATCCCTGATTATACAGATATTAAAGGCTTAAAAGCAGAAAATCAGATTAGAATTCTGACTCAGATGTCAATAAAATATAATGAGAGTGAGTTAAAGCCTAATGATAGCTTGCTGCAAAAGGACTATTTCATTTTATTATGTAGGCTAAATGATAAATTCTATTTTGATACAAGCACAAGCGAGGATAAGCAGATTGAACAAATGTACAGAATGTTGATAAGCCAAGGTATTATTACAAAGGAAGAAAAAGCCCCATTATCAACACTGACCAGAGAAGAAGCCGCAAAATATTTTGTTAAATTCCTCGGATTTGGGAAAATAGCAGAAATAAAGGATATATACAAGTCTGGATTTAAGGATGCTAAGGATATAAACCCTCAGCTTATAGGGTATGTTTGTATAGCATCTGGCATTAAGGCAATGAATGGAAGTAATGGGTTGTTTAACCCAAAGGCTAAAATAACAAGGCTTGAAGGTCTCTTGAGTATTTATAGCTACCTTAGTAATAAATAGAAGCATACAAATTGTAGGCTGGTTAATTAGTATTATGGTTGTAATAAGCTGCAAATAAAAAAGTAGGGGACTGACTAATTGTCAGTCCCCTAAATAATAGGGATTTATCAAAAAAAAGATATAAGCAAAATTTAAAATGCATTAATAAACATATTACTGAATAATTATACAATCTTTAAATGGAAAATTCAACAATTATTTTAATTATTTATCATTAAATAAAAATACTCTTGAATTTGTATTTATATATTTTAGGTATCTTATTACTTTATCAAAATAGTATTTAGCATTTGACTATATATGCTAACAAAGATAAAATTAATACATATTAATAACATTTGGAGGAATAATATATGCTTACACACATTGTTTTATTTAGGCTAAAGGACAAGAGCGAAGAAAGCCTGCAGAAAATGAAAGAAGTGCTGCTTGGACTAGAAGGACAGATTCCTTGTTTGAAATTTATAGAGGTAGGAACTGATATTCTACACTCAGAGAGGTCCTATGATGTTGGACTTTATACGAAATTCGATACATTAGAGGATATGGAGGCATATCAAACACACCCTGCGCATGTTAAGGTTCTAGAGTATGTTAAAACGGTTAAGGAATCTTCTGTGGCAATTGATTATGAAAGTAAGTAAATAATAAAATTATGGAGATGTGTAAATGAAAAAATACTCAGCATTATTACTTATTCTTATAATGATTTTAATATCAGGCTGTAGTAATATTTTAAATTCAAATAAAGAAATAACTCCTAGTACGAACAGCAATTTGAGTGCTGCCTCAAATCAGTCTCAACCTATAGAAAATAGTAGTGCTGATGCTAGTAATAATACTCAAGCCGCTATTGAATCTGAAATAGCTGAAATTGCTCAGAATACTGATGTTACAGTTATTGATTACAATCAGGTTAAGCCAAATGAATCTGGACAGATAATGGTTGTAATGTTTCATAGCTTCGTTGAAACCTATTCTGATAAGGGAGATAACACATATACCACTACCTTCTCAGAGTTTGAGAAGCTATTAGAGGAATTATACAGCAAGAAATATAGACTTGTAAGTCTTACTGATATGATTAACAATAATATTGATGTGCCAGCAGGGTATATCCCTATGGTGTTTACTTTTGATGATGGCTCAATTGGAGAATTTAACTTGATTGAAAAGGATGGAAAACTCGTTGTTAATCCAAGAACTGCTGTTGGGATAATGGAGTCATTTAATGAAAAACACCCTGACTTTGGCTTAAACGGTACATTTTACGTTAATCTAGGTAATAAATCTACTTTTAAGGGTGCTGGTACATTGACAGATGGATTAAATTATCTGATTAGTAAAGGCTTTGAAATTGGTAATCATACAAAAAATCATGTTGTACTATCTGGAATAAAAGATTCTCAAGGGATGCTGGAGGAAATTGGTGGGAACCAGAAGATTGTGAATGAACTTGTTCCAGGCTATACATTTAATTCCTTTTCACTTCCTTGCGGAGAATGGTCAAAAAAGTTTAAGGAATATATTTTCCAAGGAAATTATGAAGGAACAGAATATAAGCACTCGGCAGTAATGCTAGTTGGTGCTAATCCGGCACCATCGCCTGTCTCAACTAAGTTTGATCCGCTGGCTATTCCAAGAGTGAGATCTACGGGTAAAACCAAAGTTGATTGTGATCTTTCCTGGTGGTTGGATGCTCTAAGCAAAGGCAATTCTCAGTATGTTAGTGATGGTAATCCCAACACAGTAACGGTACCTATATCAAAACAAGAAAATGTTGATATGGCGAAGTTAAATGGTAAACAGCTAATAACATATTGATTTGATGGTACACTAAGGAGATTGTTGCAAAACTATATCGGATACAATATAGTTATAAGATTATGTTTAAATAGTACTTCAGTACAAACTTATATCAATGGATTGCTCTAAAGAAAACTTAGTCAGCAATTGCTTTTAACTGAGCTTCCCATCGGTATAAGTTGTACTCACATACTATTAAAACAGAAACTTTTATCATATATTATATTTTGTTTTGTAACTGTCTCCTTTTATTAATTTCTTAGCCCATTTGCATTAGAAGAGGTAATAATATATAATAAATGTAAATATATGGGCATAAGCATTTATTTAGTTTGTATTAAAAATGAGAGGAGAGGTTAAAGGGTCATGGTTCAAAAACAAATTAAAAAGATGCAAAGTGATACTGATGTAAAGCGAAAAGCCATTAAGCAAGTGGTTGGTCACATCAAAAAGAAAATAACGATTGAATATGTAGGAAGCGACCATCTTAAAGAATGGATAGAACAAATAGAGGAATTATTAGTTAAGGAAGAGTTTATCATTAAGGATTATATTCAAGCTAGGAGGAACCTAAACGATATTATTGAAAGAACTTTAGATGAGGAAATGAGGTTCAAACTTAGGGATTCTTGGTTTAGCTTAGGAAAAGCGTTAGAAAAAAAGGCAAAGATTAATTAATAAATATAAACTGTAAGACGGTCATAGCTGTTTCGATTGATAGCTAGTATTGATTATTATAATAATCGGAGGACTGTATGTTTTGGAAAAGCAAGACACTGGTAACTAGAGACATTAGAATCCTAGAAAACATAAAGCAAGATATAAAGAGTAAATTATGTGAAATGGGAGTTGTTCGTTCAAGTATTAATATAGATATGGACAGTAAAAACATCTCACTTAAAGTATGTTTTCAGTGTCTTCCTCCGGCGGCACAGCTAGTTAGAGAGAGTGAACAACAAGAAAGCAAGGGAGTATAGAATCCCTTGCTTTTTAATTTAAAATTTTTTCATAAGATTTTTTAGATTGAGTTAACACAAAGAGCTTATATACATTTTTGCATCATCAATAGCTTTCTTCTCAGTTTCATAAGCAGGCCCGCCAGGGAGATTTCTGCCCGAAATGCACTTTTCTAGACTAATTTCAGAATATACATCCTCTTCAATCCTATCAGAAAAGCTTTTAAACTCTTCTATACTCATTTCATCGATAGCTATATTTTTATCAATACAATATAAAACCATTTTGCCAATAATTTCATGAGCGCTTCTGAAAGGGATTCCTTTTTTAACCAGATAATCAGCCACATCAGTAGCATTAGTAAATCCACCTTGAGCTGCCTTATACATATTAGCTTTACGGAGCTTCATTGTAGCGAGCATATTAGTGAATACTGGTAAGCACATTTTAACAGTATCAACTGCATCAAAGATTGCTTCCTTATCCTCCTGCATATCCTTATTATAAGCTAAAGGAAGTGATTTCATAACAGTCAATAATGTCATTAAGCTGCCATAAACGCGACCTGTTTTACCACGAGCTAGTTCAGCAACATCTGGATTTTTCTTTTGTGGCATAATGCTGCTACCAGTACTATAAGCATCATCTAATTCAACAAACCCAAATTCATGTGATGACCAGAGAATTATTTCTTCGCTAAGCCTGCTCAAATGCATCATAAGAATTGACAGGCACGACACCATTTCAATAGCAAAATCTCTATCACTTACACCATCAAGGCTGTTTTGGGAAATGTTATTAAAGCCAAGCTCATTTGCAACCATATATCTGTCAAGAGGATAGGTGGTTCCAGCCAAAGCCCCAGAGCCAAGTGGAAGTACATTCATTCGGGAATAGCAATCACTTAAGCGCTGGTAATCACGTTTTAGCATTTCAAAATAGGCCATCATATGGTGAGCGAAGGTTATTGGCTGAGCTCTCTGCAAATGAGTATATCCGGGTAAAATTGTATCTATATTTTCTTCTGAAATTTTAATGATTGTATTTTCAAGTGAAATTATCATATTACTAATTGCTGAAATTTCATCCTTAAGATACATTCTTATATCAAGTGCTACCTGATCGTTTCTGCTTCTTCCTGTATGCAGTTTCTTTCCTGTATCCCCAATTCTTGAGATGAGAATTTTTTCAATATTCATATGAATGTCTTCTGCATCAACTTCAAACTCTATTTTTCCAGCTTCTATATCATTTAAAATGTCTTTTAGAGTACTTTGAATAAGGGAGCTATCATGCGCAGAAATTATCCCACATTTTCCAAGCATATTTGCATGGGCAATGCTTCCCAAGATATCATGCTTATACATTCTACAATCAAACCTGATAGAAGAGTTGAAATCATCAACAAGTTTATCAGTTCCCTTCTCAAATCTACCGCCCCAAAGTTTCATAACATACACCTCAATCTCATTAATTAATCTAAAGGGGACAGTCTATTTCAGATTGTCCCCATAAACAGAAAAATAAATTAATTATTATTTATTCTTGTCTTTTAGCATTTGAGCTCTAACTTTTGTTGGTAAGCCAAATAAATTTATAAAGCCTTCAGCATCCTTCTGGTTATATACTTCATCTTTGTCAAAGGTAGCAATTTCTTCACTATATAATGAATATTCTGATTTAGCTCCTGCTGGCATACAATTACCCTTATATAGCTTCAATCTAACTGTGCCAGTGACTGTCTCCTGAGTTTTATCAACGAAGGCTGACAAGGATTCACGAAGAGGAGAAAACCATTGTCCAAAGTATACCAACTCAGCAAATCTCTGAGAAATAATATCCTTGTAATGTAATGTGTCTCTATCCAAGCAAAGTAATTCTAATTCTCTGTGAGCAGCATATAGAACAGTTCCACCTGGAGTTTCGTATACGCCCCTTGACTTCATACCAACAAGTCTGTTTTCAACTATATCAGCGATACCAACTCCGTTTTCACCAGCAACCTTGTTTAATACGTCCATCATCTCAATTGGAGTGTACTCAACACCATTAACCTTCTTTGGAATACCTTTTTCGAAGTAAATTTCAACATATGTTGGTACATCTGGAGCTTTTTCTGGTGAAACCATAAGTTGTAATATTTTATCATATTGCGGTTCATTCCAAGGATTTTCAAGGTCCATACCTTCGTGACTTAAATGCCAAAGATTCTTGTCCATGCTATAATTATCTTCCTTTGTAACAGGAACAGGAATGTTTCTTGCTGCAGCATAATCTATTTCTTCTTCTCTTGACTTAATGTCCCATATTCTCCAAGGAGCTATTATTTTTAGCTGTGGAGCTAATGCCTTGACAGTTAATTCAAATCTAACCTGATCATTTCCTTTGCCGGTACAACCATGACAAATAGCGCTGCAGCCTTCCTTAAGTGCAATTTCAACCATTCTTTTAGCTATAATAGGTCTGGCAAAGGAAGTACCCAAAAGATATTTACCTTCATATATTGCACCAGCTTTTAAAGTTGGGAATATAAAGTCAGTGATAAATTCTTCCCTTAAATCCTCTATATAAAGCTTTGATGCACCAGTATTCTTTGCTTTTTCATGTAATGGCTCAAGTTCTGCGCCTTGTCCTACATCACCAGCCATAGCAATAACTTCATAATCATAGTTTTCCTTTAGCCATGGAATAATTATTGAGGTATCAAGCCCACCTGAATAAGCCAATAAAACTTTTTCTTTACTCATAATAACCCCCTTCTGCTGTATTCAGCTATAAAACTTATTTAAATTAAAAAAACAACAACTTAAAAATATGCTAAAATATATTATATACGATTTCTTGATTCATAGGAAGGTTTTACCTATGAATCTTAGAAAACGTTAATCCAGGGCCGTACCAATGCTTTCATCAACATAGCAGTGGTAGGCATCGGGTATACGATTTCTTGATTGATAGGAAGGTTTTTTCCTGAAGAATCGTAGAATGCTATGTAATTAAGTTATCAAAAATATTATACACCGATATGCATATTTATGCAATATAAATCAATAATTATACAAATTATTTGCAAAAATAAATACAAATGGTTGGTTTTAAAAGAAAGTATAATGACTCATTTGGCATATTGGAACATGGAGGTAAATGTGATAATAATGGGGATTGACCCGGGGTTTGCAATTACTGGCTACGGTGTTGTAAAATATGAAGGGAACAAATTTTCGGTTTTGGACTATGGTGCTATTACAACAGAAGCATCAATGAAGCTATCACAAAGGCTTTTAGTGCTTTTTAATGATTTGGAGAAATTAATAGAGAAGTTTAAGCCAGATGCGATATCTATAGAAGAGTTGTTCTTTAATAAAAATATAAAAACTGCCCTTAATGTTGGACATGGTAGGGGAGTAGCAGTTCTCGCAGCAGCAAAATCGGGAGTTGATATATATGAGTATACACCCTTGCAGGTAAAACAATCAGTAGTTGGATATGGAAGAGCTGAAAAGGCTCAAATACAGCAAATGGTGAAGGTTATTTTGAATTTAAGTGCTATCCCGAAGCCAGACGATGTTGCTGATGCTTTGGCAATTGCCATATGTCATGGGAACTCGTGCAGAATGGGCACTATACTAGGAAACAATAAATTTTAATATGTTTTTACAAATATATATAGATGGAGAGTGAATAATGTTTGCATACATAAAGGGAACATTAGAAATTAAGGGCAATGACAGTATAATTGTTGATGCAGGAGGAATTGGATATAGGATTTATACTGCATTGTCAACCATTAATAGCATTGGGCAAATTGGTGCACAAGTAAAAATATATACACACTATCATGTAAGGGAAGATTTTGTGGCTCTATATGGATTTTCTACTATGGAGGAGCTGGGCATGTTTGAAATGCTTATAACAGTATCAGGCGTTGGACCTAAAGCGGCAATATCAATGATTTCTACACTATCTCCATCAAGATTTGCCCTTGCGGTAGTCTCTCAAGATACCAAGTCTCTGACTAAGGCGCAGGGTATAGGTTCAAAAATGGCTCAAAGGATTATTTTAGAGCTTAAGGATAAAATATCAAAAGAACAGCTTACTGATACAAAGCTTAGCGGTGATGGAATAAGCGTAGAAATCGGAAATGACTCTGCGTTATCTGAGGCAGTGAGTGCATTAATGGTTTTAGGATATAGCTCTTTTGAAGCATCAAATTCAGTAAGTAGTGTATATGTTGAGGGAATGGGTGTTGAGGAATTAATTATGAAGGCATTGAAGTCTCTTTCAAGGTAATGGTATTGATTAATTAGGATTCTTAGATCAAATTTCATTATTATTTTAGCCAAAGGTTGGCGTGGAGGTTAGCGTGAAAGAATCAAAAAATGCAGTTATAACTTGACCGCGTACCGCCACGATAAATTTCATTATTATTTTTGCCAAAGGTCGGCGTGGAGGTTAGGATGGAAGACGAAAGACTAATAAATAGTGGTACTCAAACTGATGATATTGATGAAGTGAGTTTGAGACCCAAAAGACTAGATGAGTATATAGGGCAATCCAAAGCAAAAAATAATCTGACTGTATTTATTGAGGCTGCCAAAAGAAGAAAAGAAGCATTGGATCATGTGCTTCTGTACGGACCTCCAGGTTTAGGTAAAACCACTTTAGCAAGCATAATTTCGTCTGAAATGGGTGTTAACCTTAGGATAACATCTGGTCCAGCTATTGAAAAAGCCGGAGACTTAGCTGCAATACTAACAAATCTAGGTACTTATGATGTACTTTTTATAGACGAGATTCATCGACTAAATAGAAGTGTTGAGGAAATATTATATCCAGCGATGGAAGACTATGCTTTAGATATAATTATTGGTAAGGGACCAAGTGCACGTTCTATAAGGCTTGACCTTCCAAAGTTTACATTAATAGGCGCAACTACACGAGCTGGACTTCTTACTGCACCACTGAGAGATAGGTTTGGCGTTATTAATAGGCTTGAAATGTATACACCTGAAGAGCTAAAGCAAATAGTAAAACGATCTGCAGGGATACTAAACATAGAACTTGATGAAAACGGTGCTTTAGAGATTGCAAGAAGGTCAAGGGGAACACCTAGAATTGCTAATAGACTGTTAAAAAGGGTACGCGATTTTGCACAGGTAATTGGTAGCGGTAAAATAGACTTAAAGGTTGCAAAGCATGCATTAGATGCTCTAGAGGTTGATGAGATAGGGCTAGATGGTGTAGATAGAAATATGCTCCTTAGTATAATTAATAAATTTAGTGGTGGACCTGTAGGTCTTGATACACTTGCGGCTTCCATTGGTGAGGATTCTGGTACCATAGAGGATGTATATGAACCATTTCTAATACAACTGGGATTTATTAATAAAACACCGAGAGGCAGAATGGCAACAAAACACGCATATGAGCATTTTGGGATGTGTTATGAGGAAGCATAAATAAAAGTTATTTGGAGGATGAAAAAAATGAAGCTGTTATTACACATGTGCTGCGCGCCATGTTCAACATATCCAATAGAAGAGCTTTTTAAAGAAAATTTTCAGATACATGGATATTTTTATAATCCAAATATTCATCCAATTGAGGAGCACAATAGAAGAAAAGAGAATGTAGAAAAGCTTAGCAGCATTGTAAATATTCCTGTTATATATGATGATGAGTTTAGACAGGATGAATGGGAAGGTATGAAGGACATTGGTGATGAGAGATGCCATAGGTGTTATAGTTTGAGACTGAAAAAGGTGGCAGAGTATGCAACCCAAAATGGCTATGATGCTTTTACCACTACCCTTCTTGTTAGTCCTTATCAAAAACACGCTTTAATAAAAGAACTTGGGGAGCTTTATGCAAAAAAGTATGGGATTCAATTTGCTTATAGAGATTTCAGACCGGGTTTTAGACAGGGACAGCAGGCTGCTAAGGAAATGGAACTATATCGACAAAAGTACTGTGGATGCATTTTATCAATAAATAGTAAGTAGCTATTGATTTTAAAATTTTATTATTATTTTTCCATTTTTTTTACCATAAATTTTACGAAAAGGTTACATTTACTTTAAAACTGTCATTATTTACTGTTCTTGTGTAGAACAAATAGTATAATGATAATAGACAAAATTGGTAAAATTCTATGGGGTGAACTAATGATAAGAAAATTAAACATGAAAAAAGCAATATTTTGTATTCTAATGTTTTGTGCTTTACTGGTATTCCAAAACAATGTATTTGCAGCACAAACAATGAATTTAAACTATGATGGCAAGACATCAAAATATTCTGGTACTCAATATAAGCTAATTATTGATAGTGAAACAGTTAAGACAGACTTTCCTGGTATAGTTTTCAATAAAGTGACCATGTTTCCACTTAGAGCTGTATTTGAGCATTTAGGCGGTAAGGTTACCTGGAATAGCAAAACTCAGGTTATGGATATTACATATAATGAAATGAAGCTACAATTCAAAAACAATGATAATAAAGCAAAGATAAATGGAAAAACCATACTACTTAGTGCGCCAGCAAAGAAGATAAACGATAGGTTAGTTATACCAACTGATTTTTTTAAGAATATCGCAGATCACACTTTAGTAACTGATGATAAAGCTAAAACAATCACCATATCCACCATCGGGTCTGTAAAAAATATAAGTAGTAAAAACTCTAATGAAAAAGATATTGTTACAATAACAATAAATAATTTCAAGGGATATGAGGCGCAGCGTCATACAAATCCAAACAAAATAGTAATTGATTTTAAGAATGTTAAAAGCTCAAAAGAAGTTCAAACAATTAAAACAAATTTAAACCTTGTGAAGGGAATTAGTGTTTTAGCTGTTGATACCAATTCAACTCGAATAGAATTGGAACTAGAAGGTATGGAGAATTTTTCGGTTGAAAAGCTCAAAGACGGCTGTCAAATCATTGTACAAAAGCCAATAAATGCGGATTTTGGTTATACCAATAATTTTGATAGAGTATATTTTTCTTTAAAGGGAATTAAGCTTGCAAATGTAAACTCAACAATAACAAATTATTTTAAAGATGAATATGATATTGAAAACAACAAATATACGATGATTATTCCTGCAAGTTCGCCTATAAGTCTTGTAGATGAGACTTTTAACATAAACGATGCATTGGTTAATTCTATTAAAGTATTTAGAGATAAGGAAACAAGTGATACTCATATTGTGTTTAATACAAAAAAAGAATTTAAGTTTTTTACGTCTTATAATGAAAAACGAAATCAGACTGAGATTAATTTGCTAACGCCAGCAAAAGATGATGAATTACTAGTGGTTATTGATGCCGGACACGGTGGGCAAGACCCGGGTGCGTCAAAAAATTCTGCTGTAGAGAAGGAATTAAACTTAGCTATTGCTTTGAAGCTTGAGAAGTTGCTTAAGGAAAATAATATTAAAACCTTTATGCTCCGCCAGGATGATACCTTTGTAGGTCTTTACGATAGACCATATATCGCTAATGCATTAAATGCGACACTTTTTATTAGTATTCATAATAATGCAATTGATAGTAGTAAAGTTAGCGGCACAGAGACATTATATTATCCTGAACAAGAAGGAGACACATTCTTTACAGGAGAAAAGTTTGCAAAGATTATTCAAGAGTTATTAATCAGCAATCTTAACTCAGTAGATAGAAAAACTGTCGAAAGACCAGGGCTAGTGGTGCTTAAATACACTAAAATGCCTTCAGCTCTTGCTGAAATTGGATTTGTAACAAATTTAAGTGAAGCAAAAAAATTATTAAGTGAGGAATATCAGCAAAAAACTTCAAAAGCTTTATGTGATGCGATAGTTAAGTCGTTAGAACAAATTAAAATAGAAAAAGAAGCAAAGGCTACTTTAGAGCTGGAGAATAGTAATGTAGATTCTACAGGGCTTGAAAAGTCTGCCGACACAGAGAAAGCAAATAATACAGGTATTGATACAGAGCTTGAAAAGACAGAAAATACTGATACACAAAAATAAGCTGTATTAGAACGGGAAATAATAATTAATTTATATTTAGTCTATAATTATTTTATGGAAATTTTTTCAAAAATGAGGAGGACTTAATATGAAAAGGGTTGTCAGTATTGTATTAGCAGTAGTGTTTTTGACCACTGGATGCTCTTTTATCGGACAGAAGGATGCAGTAGATTCAGAACCAATTATCCCAAAAGCTGTGCAAACATTGAATGATGAGACTGAAGTTGCCAATGGGACTATATCAGGGAGCTCAAATAGCGCAGTGGCTTCCGTATCAGACCCAAACGCTGTAATTGATACATCATCTGTTTCTAGCGGAAGAAGTAGTGGAATTAAGGATGATATTGGGAGCGGTGGGATTATAATTAATAATGGTTTTGGAGAGGGTGTCATCGCCAATTCAGATAATAAAGATAGTGTTCTTATTACATTGTATTATAGAAATAAGGATAGATTATTAATTCCAGTTACAAGAAGTGTATTGAAACAAGAGGGGCTAGCAAAAGCGGCAATAAGTGGTTTAGTGGATGAGCCAGTTATTAGAGAGCAGCTTGACTATTATGGACTTTACCCTGTTTTACCACAGGCAACAAAGATAAAGGGTATGAGTATTAAAAATGGTGAAGCGATTATAGATTTTTCTAAAGAATTTATGAACCTTCCAACTAAACAAGATGAACAAATGGCAATTTCTTCAGTAATTTATACTTTAACAGGGTTTAAAACAATTTCGAATGTAAGTATAAGGGTTGAAGGAAAAACTGTTGCTAAACTAAATAATGGAACTAGTTTATCAGAGACTAGAAACAGAAATAATACTTTTATTAACGCAGAGGAGACACAACTTAAAGAAGGCTATGTGAAGTGTGATTTATATTATATGTGTTATGGGAACAAGAATTTTAATTATTTAGTGCCAGTAACAACACAACTTGAAAAAACTGATGATGATCAATTTCCAATCAGCATGTTTGCTGAACTTATTAAAGAACCAAGTGACTCTAAGTATTTTACTTCCTTTCAAAAGGAAACAAAATTACTTTCATGTGCTTTGCAGGGGGATTTAGTAATACTAGATTTTTCTTCTCAGATTAGTGATTATGGTGGTTCTGAAAAGGAAGAATGTTTACTAAATCAGATATATTACACAGTTAACCAGATAGAAGGTATCAATAAGGTAAAAATATTGATAGCTGGAAAAGAAACTACCCTTCCTGAGGGTACTGAGATAGCAGTCACAAAGAATCTTCCCACAACTTTTAATAGGATTATGGATGAAAAAAAGGGCTCTTAGGTTCAGAGGGGATTCTCTCTGAACCTTTAATGTAAAGAGAAATGAAAATGATATATGCAAAACCAATAACTATTAACCTTTTATTTTATCTAAATATACAGATGTTTTTATAGCTTATTTTAGATATATTTAGAGAGTAGTTTTTGATTTGTGGAGGGAATATGTTGAGGCAAGACGGAAGAAATAATTCACAATTGAGGCCTGTAAAAATTATAAGAAATTATATTAAGCATGCTGAGGGGTCTGCTCTTATTGAGGTGGGGGATACAAAGGTTATTTGTACTGCTTCGGTTGAAGAGAGAATTCCCCCATTTAAGAAGGAATCTGGAGAGGGTTGGGTAACAGCTGAATATGCTATGCTACCTAGGGCAACAGGAGTTAGAAATCCAAGAGATATTTCGAAACTAAAACTTAATGGTAGGAGTCAGGAAATTCAACGTTTGATAGGCAGGTCACTAAGAACAGTTGTAAATCTTAAGCTTTTAGGCGAGAGAACGATTACTATTGATTGTGATGTTATTCAGGCTGATGGTGGAACTCGAACTGCTTCAATTACAGGAAGCTATATTGCATTAGTTGATGCATGTCAGAAATTAATAGATGATGGCTTGATTTCAAAGATGCCTGTTATAGGATATGTAGCTGCAACAAGTGTTGGTGTAGTAAATGATGAGGAACTCCTAGACCTGTGCTATGTTGAAGATAGTTCGGCAGAGGTTGATATGAATGTAATAATGTCTGATCAAGGCGAGTTTATAGAAATTCAAGCAACGGGAGAGAAGACTAGCTTTAATAAAAAACAGCTAGATGTGTTGTTAAATTTAGCTCAATCAGGTATAGAAAGACTGATACAGATTCAAAAGGAAGTCTTAAATAGTTAAATTTAATTGATTTGGATGCAATAATAAATCAATGGGATGTTTTTTTGGGGGAAACAAAATGAAAATGCTGGTTGTAGCAACAAAAAACAAGGGAAAGATTGAAGAAATCAAAAAAGTGATGTCAGGGATGCCTTTTGAAGTTGTATCTATGGGTGATATAGGTATAAATATTGAAGTTAATGAGGATGGGACTACCTTTGAAGAGAACTCAATGAAGAAGGCACAGGAGATATGTAAAGTATCAAATTCAATTGTACTTGCAGATGACTCTGGCATTGAGGTTGATTATTTAGATGGAGCACCGGGAATATATTCTGCTAGATTTGGTGGCTCTGAGGCCACTGATAATGATAGAAATGAAAAGCTTTTGAATATGCTTAAGGATGTACCCTTTGATAAGAGAACAGCTCGATTTGTTTGTGCAATTGCAATTGCTTTTCCTGATGGAAGATCCTTTGTTGTTCGTGATACTTGTGAAGGCTTTATCGGTTTTGAATGTAAGGGAAGTAATGGATTTGGCTATGACCCATTGTTTTATGTTAAGCAATATGAGATGACTATGGCAGAGTTGGAAATGGATGTTAAGAACAAAATAAGTCATCGGGCAAAGGCATTAAATAAAATGGCAAAGAAAATAGTAGATTATATATAATTGTTTACAACTTAGGGGGAACGACACTTTGAAGGTTCTTGTATTGAGCGACACACATGGATATATTTTTAATGCACGAAAAGTAATTGATGGAAATTCTGAGATTGAGATGGTTTTACATCTTGGAGATTATTGCAGAGATGCAGTGCAATTAAGTCGTTTATATCCAGATATTAAATTTGAATATGTATATGGGAACTGTGATTATGGAATTGGTGATATTTCCGCTGAAAAGACCATTGAGGTTGAGGGCAAAAGAATATTTATGACTCATGGGCATAAATATTCTGTAAAATGGAATTATGATCGTATTCTTGCTCAGGCTGAGAAGGAAAATGCCGATGTAATTTTGTTTGGGCATACACATATAGCGGTTGTTGACAATATTGATAATAAAATTATTGTAAACCCTGGAAGCATTAGTGAGTCTCGAAGTAGCAGACCAGAGTCATATGGGATTTTAAATATTAATGAGGGCGATATAAAGGCAGATATATTTTATATAGACTAAATCTGGCTGAAAAAAGTCATGTGTGACTAAAAAACACAGGACTAAAAAACACACTAAAAAAAATCTGCAGAATATATTGACAAAGTATTATGTACCCTGTATAATATTAAAAGTCGGCTGGCGAATTACTCTTTAGTCCAGTATGATAAGCATTATTTGCGGGTGTAGTTCAATGGTAGAACATCAGCCTTCCAAGCTGATTGCGTGGGTTCGATTCCCACTACCCGCTCCATAAAACTTAATATGTGCCAATAGCTCAGCTGGATAGAGCAACGCCCTTCTAAGGCGTAGGTCTTGGGTTCGAATCCCCATTGGCACACCAAATAAAAGAATCATTAGAAAGCAAATGCCTTTCTAATGATTCTTTTATTGTGAAACGAATACCACACGTTCTACGTGTGGTTCCAAAAAGCTTATAGCTTTGAGTGGAAAATAAAACCCTCCTTTGTTAAAATAATTGCAGGTTTGCCAACCGCATTAAAAAAAACAAAGGAGGTTATCCAAGTGGATACAGAAAGTTTAGCACATACAAAATATAATTGTAAATACCATGTAGTTTTTGCACCAAAATATCGTAGGCAGATAATATATGGAAAAATTAAAGCAGATATAGGTCAAATATTAAGGAAATTATGCTCTCAGAAAGGAATAGAAATAATTGAGGCAAATGCATGTCCAGACCACATACATATGCTAATAAGTATTCCTCCCAAATATAGTGTATCTCAAATTATGGGATATTTAAAGGGAAAGAGTTCACTGATGA
>JAEZOA010000042.1 GCA_023441625.1 Bacillota bacterium | reverse complement strand
ATATAATGGTAAGGCCGAGTCTGTTGTAGAAGCTGCAACTAAGTCAGGTGCTAGAGGTGGAACTATCATCAATTCACGTGGCTCTGGTATTCACGAAACAAGTAAACTCTTTTCAATGGAGATTGAGCCCGAAAAAGAAATTGTATTAATCTTAGCAGAAAGTATTCAAACAAAATCAATCGTTACCTCAATTAGAGAAGAACTAAAACTTGATGAACCCGGTAATGGGATTATGTTCCTTCTTGATACAAACGAGACTTATGGATTATATTAGGTTCTCCAATCAACGCAAGTTGGCAAACCAACATTGCTTATGTTAATAAGAAACCGTAGGTACAGTACATCTCCTTGTACTATACCTACGGTTTTAATTTTTTAATATCTTTTGCGTTTAAATTTAATAACAAACACTAATCCTGCTGCCAGGCAAAGTAATGCTACAATAACAATTATTATATTATTGCTACTGAGAAAGCTACTTGAAGTGAGTTTATTATTCTCCGAACCCATTTGTCTTTGTATTGGAGCTCCTCCCATTTGACCATTACCACCTGGTCCTCCGAAGCCTTGCTTTCCGCCGCCCTGTTTCATGCCCCCTTGTGCAAATCTGCTGGACATTTCTTTAATTAGTATTATTTGCTCATCTGTCAGCCCTAAATCTCTGAGTTGAGACAATTGTTCTTCTGACAGTTCTTCTCCATTTGTAGCTTGGATAATCTGCATAGCCTTCATTGTTACCTCTCTGTCAGGCATGTTGTTGGGCTGCTGCATATCTCCGCCATTCGGTGACTGCATACCATCGGGTGGCTGCATATCTCCGCCATTCGGTGGCTGCATACCATCAGACTGCTGCATGTCTCCGCCATTCGGTGGCTGCATACCATCAGACTGCTGCAGGTCTCCACCATTTGGTGGCTGCATACCGCCATTTGGAAATTGCATCCCACCGTCTCTACCTCCGCCACCTTGAGTTCCCATGACGGAAAGGTTTATGCTAGATGCATCAATCAGCTTATCACTTGCTGCAGATTGACCCTCAGATGTAGATGGAATAGTACCCTGTAACTGTCCTTGTATACTTTGAGCTCTTAGTTTTCCAAACTCCTTAATCATTTCTACTGCCTCAGAATATTTATCGTGGGTATAAAATGCAGATACATCATTTTTAACATATTCCGATATGAGATTGTCTATCTTGTTAACAGTCTCTTCAAAAGCCCCATTGTTAAAATATTCATCAACAATTTTTTGCAGATATTCGTGGTATTTTTCCTTATATTCATCAACCTCAAGAAGCTTTGCCAATATCGGTCGCTCTGACATATCAACCCCCGAGACAGGAGTGTCAATAGGAAAATTAATGGCTGAGCTTGCTGAACCAGACTGAAAGCCTCCAAAAGCAAGATTATAGTCCCATGGCAGCATAGTAAGCTGTCCATCCTCTTCATAGAGATAGTAATTATGCTTCATATTACCAAAATAGCTATCCAGATTTACCAATACTGTATTTACAGCAAAGTATCTCAAGGTTTCATCTACATTAATATATTTTTCCAGCTCCGTACCACTATTTAAATTCTTAAGTGCCTCTATTACTCTTTTATAGTCAGCTTCAGTACCCTCAAACACTTCATAATCAAAGATATTTGAATAGCTGCTTATAGAATCGTCAGTATATATCAAATCTGTTCCACCACTTGAGCCTCCAGCACCACCACCTGGCCATCCACTGGGGCCACCAAATCCAAAGTTATTTTTTATATTTCCTGCCGGATTATTCTGTTCATTGGTTCCTGTTGCATTATTTGATTTTTCTTCTTGCTTGGCATCTTCATTTACGTTATTATCCATAAACTCGTTCATTTTACCAATTCCACGCATATTCATGCTCTCAGGCTTATATAGCATTCCGTGGTCACTCCCATAATTCCTTTGAGCAAATGAATCCTCCAAAGCTTCTACAGCAAGATAAAATCCCCAAGCTTCACCGTTAACAGTCACTTCTGTGTAGGAATACATTGGTGACTTTACCCCCATAAACGTCATTAAATCATAGGATAAATAGTCCTTCATATAAGTGGCGTCGGCTTGTATATTATTAATTACCATTTTATCTAATCCAAAGCAAGTTTGACCTTCTATATAATGATCGAATTCAAATTTGAAGCTAAATCTATCTGATTCAGAATTTGCTAAAGTAGATAAACTTGAATTTCCCTTTGGTCGAATTCCTACTGAGTTAAAAGTAGTCCCATTTATAGTCACATCACATAAAATGTACTCCTCTTGCGTAGCATTTTCTAACATACTTTTCCAATCGTTCTCATCTGCCTTGATATCAATAGAAATTATTTCATCCTTATTAAATAATTTAGTTGCATACTCTGGCTGTGAACTCTGAACTTCCATACCAAGGATGTCAGGGAAGAAGGTAAGCATTCCAGTAAAAATAATAGCTACAATTAGGACACCAACTATTATTAAATTTATATTCTTATTGGTTATCATATAGCCTCCCTATCCCCTCTGTCGAAAGTGGGCTTCCTCACTCTGCACAGAGGTCTTCTAATGTCTCGATGTCTACGACATATATTCTCCATTGTAGCTAACTAGCACTGCGTTTGAAACACCTTCTATATCAGATATTTGATTCACAAATTGTGTTGTCATGTCCTTAAGTCTTACCTCGACAGTTAGCTCAATCCCATTCTTTGATACTGTCTTTGATTTAATCATATGCTTTCTTACGTTTTCACCAATAGCCTTTGTTACAAGCTGCTCAGATTTGTCATTAATACAGCTTACAACTAGTATATATGGATTATCTGTACTTTTTTTATTTACAAACACTACCATTATTATTCCAATGAATAAGGAACCAAAAACTGCAAGGGGTATAAGTCCTGCACCAGTAACAATACCTACAGAAATTGACCAAAATAGAAAGGCAATATCTAGTGGTTCTTTTATTGCTGATCTAAAACGAACAATAGATAGTGCACCAACCATACCAAGAGAAAGAACTATATTTGAGGTAACAGCTAGGATAATCAATGTGGTAATCAATGTCATTGCTATGAGAGAGACTCCAAAGCTAGCAGAATACATTACCCCATTAAAAGTCTTTTTGTAAACATAGAAAATTAAAAGTCCAAGCACAAAGGAAAGCCCAAGTGCTATTATCATATCTAACGGTGAAAAAGTATTCATCTTTTCAATAAAGCTTGATTTAAAAATATCATTAAAAGTCATGTAAAAAATCCTCCTGTTTATTGTTTATTAAATTTATATAAGTCAATTACGGTCTAAAACCTTCGCCTTTAGTGGAGTTCTCTGAACATGTTTGGATAGTAATTGACTTTATCCATACACTCTGCATATAGCATATTTTGAGAAGGCTGAGTGCTGTCTGTTATTCACTTGTATTATATCTTGTATTATACTAGGTAAAAACTCATCAAACTTAACTTCTAAAATAATTATGCTACTGCCTATTGTTGGCATCGTAGCTATGTCTTGATTAAATAGGTCCTTTGAATTTAAACCTGTTTTTATATTTGAATCTATAGTGATTCTGACATTACCAGGCTCATATATATACGGCTCTCTTATATAGTCCACAAGTGTTTTAGGCCTGAGCTGTTGGAAATTCATTTTTGTATATAGCTCAATAAGAAGCGGCTCAGCTGAGTATCTCATCCATTGAATATCGCCGGCAATAATGCTTTCACATTGTTGCTTCGATAACCTAGTAGACCTTTTGGAACAAAGTCCATTTATTTTGCTCTTCTTTTCAAGCTTAATATAATCCAAATCATCATTATAATAACGAATTCTATATTTTTCGCGATTATTTACTCCATTAATCTTTTCTAACAAAGCTTTGTCATCTAAGTTGTCGAAATATAGACTTCTTATTCTATACTGTCCATTTTCTGTGGCATGAGGGTCCTGCTTGGCTATCACCCTTAGTCTCTGTCTCAATGCAATATAATCAGAATAATTTATTGTATGCTTTAACTCGTGCCTGAATTTTTGACCTTTCATTTGTATCACCTCCTGTTGTATATTTGAAGACTTGCATAGATACCTTCACTAGCTGGAGCAGCTGTATTTCTTATTACTAATTGCTCTTAACTTCAATAAGTAAATAATAATATAGAAATGTGTTGATATTTTGAACAACTTGTGAATTATCTTTTAATAATGATAAAGATGTGTTCCAAACTTTAGTACAATATGCAAAAATGGCCACTCAATTGATTTTTCAAATGAGTGACCACTTTTTATTAATTACTAAAGCATTTCTCTTTGTATCGTGCTTGAAAGAATTGGTATAATCTGTTTTTTCCTTGACACAACACCTTTTAAAAACGCACAGCCTTCATTACCCTTTATATTAAATGCCTTTTCAATTAGTGCTCCGTCATCTCCTACAAATAATATCTCAGAGCCCTCGTTTATAATATCAGTAACCATTAGCAATATTAATCTATAGCCCTTATTCTCCTTTACGGTCTTCATATGGGCCAAGAGACTGTCCTTTACCTTACCAAAAGCCTCTGAATCACTTGAGTTTATTTGACCTATTCCTATTTTATACTTATTAAATATAAAATCCTTAAAATCATAACCTAAAATTGTTTTAGGGCTCATCCCTTCTAATGATGCGCTAGCCTTATATAGTACTTTTGAAAATTCTTTTATATTTATATCTGCTATTTTCGCAAGCTTGCTAGCTGCTAATTCATCCGCATAAGTACTTGTAGGTGATTTAAACTGTAAGGTGTCTGATATAATTGCTGCACACAATATCCCAGCAATGCTTTTTGATGGATTGAGTCCATTTTCAAAATACATATTAGAAATTAATGTAGCTGTGCTACCTACAGCATCATTCTTAAAATAAATAGGATATCCTGTTTGAATATCACCAATTCTATGATGATCTATAATTTCTAAAATATCTGCTTGCTCTATTCCGTCTATGGTTTGTGCCTTCTCATTATGATCCAAAAGAATTACCTTTTTTCTTCGCTGAGAGATTAAATGATAACGAGAAATAAATCCTTTTATACAATCATTGTCATCAACAACAGGATAACTACGATATCTAGTTTTTAGCATCTTATCCTGAATATTTTCTGTAAAGTCATTTAAATTAAAGGTAACTAACTTTTTTTTAGTCATTATAAAACTAACAGGAATACTTTGATTTATAAGTCTTGCAGTCATAAATGTGTCAAAACCAGTCTCTAATATAATGCAGCCTTTTTCCTGTGCAAGCTGCAGAACATCATCATCACAAAGCCCCCCACAGGTTAAAATAATACAACTAACGCCAATATTAATGGCCTTTATCTGACTATCCTTCCTGTTGCCTAAAATAACAATATCGCCTTTTTCAATAAATGGTTCCATATCTTCTGGTACCATCGCTGCAATTACAACCTTCCCTGTGGCCTTGAACGCATCTTCATTACCAAAAATAAGCCTTGCATTAAGTGTATCTATTATGTTTCGTAAAGGAGTATTGCTTGCAGATAAAATACTATTTTCAAATGCATCTAAATAGCTGCTAGTAATATTCGTCAATGTAATTATTCCTAAAAGCTTTCCCTTTATGTCAGCTACTGGCAATACCTTTATATTGTTTTTTTGCATTATCCCCCAGGCCGCTTTTATTGAAATATCCTCGGATATTGGATTAATAATATCCATATTTAAGTCTGATACTTGGGTTCTAACTGTTTCTTTAAATTCTGGAACTTCAACTCCAAAATACTTCAAAACAAATTCTGTTTCTTTGTTTATATCTCCGATTCTAATTGGCTGTGCATCGACTGCTTGTCTTTTTTTGAGTTCTGCGTATGCAATAGCAGAACATATAGAATCCGTATCTGGGTTTTTGTGACCAGTTATATAAATCAGCTCATCCACTCTCCAATAGTTTGCTTATATTATTTATTGACTATAAAATCGTAAATTATACTGATATTTTACACTAATGCTCATTTGCATGCAATAAATAATAGCATCTTTATCTCAGAGCGTTACTAATTTGTTTTATAGCCCTCTTATTTAAATACATTTGGTGGTCTGCCTTATCTAGCAAGCTATCAACCGTATTCTCAGCATCACTCAAGTAATCTGAAAATCCATAACTAATACTGCTGGTTAATTTACCAGTCTTAAATAGCTTCAATTGATTCACTTGTTTAGATATTCTTTTCATTACCTTTTCTCCATACTCTATATTGCAATTTGGAAAAACAATAACAAACTCATCCCCACCAAGTCTGCATATAACATCTGTTTCCCTTATATTCTCCTTTATTGCTCTAACAATAGCTTTAATCAGATGGTCACCTTCTTTATGACCCAGGCTGTCATTCACAATTTTCAGGTCATTAATATCTATATAGCAAATGGTTAGGTTTGTATTAAGCTTTTTACACTTCTTAAGTTCATTTTCAATAAAGCAGAGCCCAGCTCCTCTATTTAATGTGTCAGTCATAGTATCCATTACATAGTTCTTTTTCAGCCTATCAAACTTCATGTTATTTAAAATATGATAATTAATTATGTATATTGTACCTACCACTGAGGCTATCAAAACCACAAAAATAACCACTATGTTAGTGTAATTTGTATTAGTTAAAATCTTCTTAAAATCAGTATAAAAGCCAAGCATACTAGATATAAATACCATTAAAACAAATACCGTTATAATATTTGCTGTGAGAAGAACTATAAGCTTATTATACTTCTTATATATTCGTATCCTTATTTTAATAAATTTATCTGCAATAAACCTAAGCGCTATACATGTAAATACGAACGATAATGCACCGCCCACTGAAATATGTAATAAATTACGCCTATATTCTAATGCTGGTATTTTTAAAGGCATTATATATACAATGGTAGTAAAAAACTCTGAAAAACCATAAAGAATCATTGCAAAAGCCGCAATTAAAGCTGAATCATATATGTTAAATTTATGAAAGAACTTAATTACAAAAGTAATGACCAAAACAAGTAATATTAGCATATTCATTCTAAACATATTTGTATACATATAATTTAATAAAAAAACAGTAATTGAAATAAACAAACTACTAAGAATATAGTTTAAAGTTGAAGCCCTTTTTAGGTCCTTACTTAATATATAAATTATATAGCATATAATTATCGAGATTAAAAATCCATTATAAAATTCCAATAATTGATTATCTAGCAACTTCACCACTCCTACAACACTATTTTTAATGTATTTATTTGTATAATATACTATATTATATACCATATCCAAATAATTTGCTGTATATATTTAACATTTTTAGTTACTTTCGTTCGACAGTATTTAGCAAAATAATCAATTATTAGAATTAATAATAAAAATTAAACTTAAAAAGATAGCTCTATCGCTTTAACAATGTAAGTAGACCTACCTACAGGAGTTTCAATATCCGCTCTATCATTTACTTTCTTTAATAGTAGTGCCTTTCCAAGCGGAGATAAGTATGAAGCACAGTTACAAGCCATATTGACCTTATTAGTAAAAGGTGACACAATCTTAATTTTTTCAATTTCATTGTAGGTCAAATCCTCAATTTCCACTGTACTGCCAATAGTTATGAATGGACAATCATTACTTGCCGTTTTTTGAATTTTTGCATTATAAATAAAGCCCTCAATTTCTTTAACATAGTTTTCAATAAATTGCTTAAAGTTATCTCTTTCATTTGTTAAATTAGGATAATATTCATCCATAATCCTATCTTTTTCCTCTTCAATATCTACAAGGTGCTTAACAAGCACATCAAATATAGAGCTTGAGAGAACTATTCTGGACATTTTCTCTACCTCCTCTTTAATTACATTAATTGGTATTTGCTCTAAAAATATAAGAAGACATTCTGCAGCGCGATGCTGCAGAATGTCTATGTAATCAGTATAGCACGTATGTAAATGATTGTAAAGAATGGTTCTGTAATCCATTTAATTACAAATAAAATACTAACTGGATAATAGGAATTTTCTCAGACAAAAAGCCAAAGTTCCATTGCGTTTCCAAAAGTAAAATTTCTAGAAATTTTACTTCGCAATTTCTCTATGGCTTCTGACTAAACGATGTAAGTTGAATTTTTTAACTTCCATTTTTATAACTTTGACAAATCTTTGTTACCTTTGTTAAGACTTTTTTATGGTTGTACATTTTATTTCACAATTCCTGATTTTACTCTACAGTTCTCTTCTTCCTTCAAAGGCCTTGGCCAATGTAACCTCATCGGCATACTCCAAATCACCGCCTATAGGTATTCCATGAGCTATTCTAGTAGCTTTTATGCCTAATGGCTTTATCAGCTTGGAAATATACATTGCGGTTGCTTCGCCCTCAACATTTGGGTTAGTTGCCATAATAACCTCTTTAACCTCGCCATTTCCAAGCCTTATGAGCAATTCCTTTATACGTATATCGCCGGGACCAATCCCCTGCATTGGTGAAATAGCTCCATGCAGAACATGATACAGTCCTTTGAATTCACGGGTACGTTCCATTGCCACAACATCTCTCGGCTCCTGAACAACGCAAATGGCAGTCCTGTCTCTTGAAGTTCCACTACAAAGCGGACAAGGGTCGGTATCAGTAAGATTGCTGCATATAGAGCAATATTTTGTCTTTTGCTTTGCCTCTAATATTGAATTTGCAAATCCTTGCACCTTCTCAATAGGCATATTTATTACATGAAAAGCCAACCTCTGAGCCGATTTATGACCTATACCCGGTAATTTCTGAAATTCCTCTACAAGCTTTGCAATAGGAACTGCATAATAATCCATTAATTAACCCCCATTAAAACAATCCTGGCATTCCACCTAATCCACCAGTTATCTTTCCCATCTCAGAGTTTGCAAGCTCATCAGCCTTTCTCAGAGCCTCATTTACAGCACTTAATATTAAATCCTGCAGCATCTCAACATCATCAGGATCCACAACCTCAGGTTTTATAGTTATTTCTTTAATTTCCTTTTTACCAGTTGCAACAATATTTATTGCACCACCACCCACAGAAACTTCAACTGTTTTTCCTTCTAACTCCTGCTGGGCCTTTTCCATATCCTTTTGCATCTTTTGAGCTTGTTTCATTAAGTTATTCATGTTTCCGCCGCCGAAGCCGCCGCCTCCAAAGCCGCCGCCTGGAAATCCACCTCTTGCCATCGTTACTTCCTCCTATCTATTATAGTTTATATTTTCATTTTAAAATCTAGAATATAACATTTATATTATATCTCATTCATCTATTATATCAAGGTGTACGTTGAGCTTACTGCTAATTTCCTTTGAATACTTAAGCAAATCACTTTCCTGTGTTTTTTGCTTATCAGAAGCCTCACTGGGAATTATATTTTCCAAGTCCTCCTCATCGGTAAACTTTACGCGAACCTTTTTTGATAACATTCTACTAAGGATATCTTCCAAAACTTCAGAATTCTCTAACTTGGAAATGCTGTTTTTTAATGATTCCATACCTGATGGAAATACTATCATAATTGTTGACTCATCAGCAGCTATAGCTCTCGTTGATGCAAGGTATACTGCAAGCATCATTCTTCCGCTCGATTTAAGCTCTGCCATCACATTAGGCCAAATTTCAAGTTGCTTATGCGAGCTATTCTTATTACTGTTATTATTTAAAGCATTATTGTTTTTTTGCTGTGAATTATTAGCTCCCACTCCATCATTGCTTGATGGAACCTGCGGTAAATCTCTTTGTGTTTCTAAGTGTTCAGTAGTCACCCTCTTATTTGAGCTCTGCGGCAATAGGGTGCCTTTTTGTATTGCATTTTCCAAATCTGATATTCTGTCAAGTAAATCACTATTGTCTGTGCTTTGTCCATAGCTTCCTACGCTTATTGAAATAAGTGTTACTTCAAGAAATACCCTTTGATTCAAGGCATATTTGAGCTGTGGCTCAAAAGACGATAGTTCTTTTATTATTCCAATAATATTCTCCTTTGAGAAATTCTCTGCTTGAGATGCCATTTTTTCTATAGTCTGTCTGCTGACCTCCAGAATTTCTCCAGGATTTTTGCTTAATTTACATACTAAAAGGTTTCTAAAATACATAACCAAGTCTGATGCAAATCTCAAAATATCTCTTCCATTAGAAGATAACTTTTCAACACCATTAACTAAGCCTTCAACATTTTTATCTTTGATGTAATCTACAATTTCGGCAATAAAGTCATCGTCTACAATTCCAATTATATCAAGTACATTCTGATGGGTTATTGTTCTATCTCCAACAGCTATACATTGATCCAGAATACTTAGAGCATCTCTCATTGCACCATCAGCCATCTTGGCTATTAATAAAGCCGCATCATTTTGAAGCTGTATATCGCTAGAATCTGCAACGTGCTTAATTCTATTAGCTATGCTACTAGGTGTAATCTTTTTAAAATCAAACCGCTGGCATCTGGATAATATCGTTGCCGGTAGTTTATGCTGATCAGTAGTAGCTAATATAAAGACCACATGGGCAGGTGGCTCCTCGAGCGTCTTAAGCAGAGCATTAAAGGCTCCTACAGAGAGCATATGAACCTCGTCTATTATAAATACCTTGTATTTTGTCTGTGAAGGTGCATAAATAACCTCATCCCGAATTTCTCTAATATTGTCAACACTGTTATTTGATGCAGCGTCTATTTCAACAACATCTAGAATTGAATCGTTAAGGATACCTTTACATATCTCACATTCATTACAGGGATCCCCCTCTTTAGGATTAAGGCAATTTATTGCCCTTGCAAATATTTTTGCCATTGTTGTCTTTCCAGTACCCCTTGTTCCACAAAAAAGATATGCATGTGCAATTCTATCTGATTTAACAGTATTTTTAATTGTTTTAACTACATGCTCTTGTTCAACTACATCTTCAAATACAAGAGGTCTCCATTTTCTGTACAATGCTGTATAAGACATATATATCCTTCCTTCGTTTTACAACAATATAATACAAGCCTGTTCATATGAACAGGCTTGATTATTTATAATTGAATGGCCGCACACCCGTCATTGATAGAAATATATAGCTGTTACCTTTACAGTTAACTCTAATCAGGTAACCTAGCGGCACACAGAATTTACCGCTTACCGCTGCTTCCTTCCGGACCTGACGGGGTTCACAGACTTCTATTGCGCAAGACCCAATTTTCATTGCCACTTATAAAGGGCAAACACCACATATATAAACCTAAAACAGGAATTCAACCCTGCTATAGCGGATTGCAGGTTCAGGGCACCGCTACCTCCCCGTCTAGTACGACCAAAACTTGGCGT
>JAEZOA010000029.1 GCA_023441625.1 Bacillota bacterium | reverse complement strand
GTGAATTGAATCCTTCATATCTTACACCTCATTGGTTTTCAATAATTAAAATTTGATTTTATATATTTGCCATAAATTTAAAATACCATAAATATGAATAAATTGCAATCCCATTTTCAGAAAACTTTTAATAGTATTTTACAATAATTAGTATTGTATTAGCATTGACAAATCATGTTTCGGTTTAATACAATCACACATATAAAAACTAAATTTTAAAAATCGAAATCCATACAATTTGAAAGGAGCACCGGGTGTTTGGCACCTTCACATCTGATTATAGGCTTCAAAGCCAGCAAGGGCTTTATTTTTTTGTCAATTTCATAATATTATATTGCACGTGCCACTATAATACGTCATAATAGATCGAGGTGATTCTTATGAGATTGGATGGACTATAGGAAAATATTCAACTACTTATCGAGCAGTAAAAACAATCCGAGTAGATGGCAAAAACAAAACTCTTATCGTTAAAAATTTCGGCTCTGATAAATATATTTGCGAAACTTATGGTGTTACTGACGCTAAAGCATGGGCTAAGGAGCAGGTTCAAAAAATGGATGAAGCTGAAAAGGAAGAAACACCTTCTTTTTCCATTGAACTAAATGCTGGTACAGATCTTACATTAGACGACCAGCGTTGCTTCAACGGCGGATATTTATTACTCTTTCTACAAAGGGCTGGTACTGCTTCGGAGAAAACAAGTCGATAATGTATGATTTGAAAAATCTTGACGACGAAAAAGATTTTGAAAAAACTTATTATAAGAGCCGATGGATAAAGGAAAAAGTCGATGTTACCATTGATGGTGTAAAGAAAAAAGCAGAGAGTGTAACGTGCAATATCAAAATTTTAGAAGGTCCTACAAGATAGTAAAATCAATGCTTATAGGACTTTTTTGTTGTTTTGGGTGTCAAAGACAAGATTATGAATAAATTGCAATCCCATTTTCAGAAAACTTTTAATATTATTTTACAATAATTAAGATTGTATTAGCATTGACAAATCATATTTCGATTTGATACAATCACACATATAAAAATTAAATTTCAAAAATAGAAATCCATACAATTTGAAAGGAGCACCTATGGAAGAAAAAAATAGCTCTGGAACAAAAGCAAACCAATCAACTGAGAAAATGCTGGTAATCTTAGAATATCTGGCTAGTCAGAGAGAACCTGTTCGGCTTTTAGATATTTCCAAAGAATTAGGAGTAAACGTAAGCACAGTACTGCGTTTTGTAACTGCTTTAGTTAATAAAGGATATGCTGTACAGGATGAGGAAACCTCTAGATATTATTTAACATATAAGATATGCGCTCTTGCAAATAGAGTAAGTATTAAGATGGATATTCGAACAATTGCCAAGCCTTATATGGAGGAACTATCCAGAATCTTCGGTGAGTCTGTATGTCTTGCTGTGGAAGATAATCAGATGGTTGTATATATAGAAGTAGTGGAGGGCAGTGGTCAGATCCTTCGAATTACCCAACGAATTGGAAATGTTGCACCCATGCATTGTACTGGGATTGGTAAGCTTCTATTAATGAATTATACAGAGGCTGAGCTGGATCAGCTTATTCAGGTAAAAGGGCTGGCACGCTTTACAGACCATACCTTAACAAGCAAATGGCAGCTAAGGGAAGAAATCGAAGTTATTCGTCAAAGAGGCTATGCCTATGACGATGAAGAGTGTGAGCTAGGTGCCCGTTGTGTTGCCGCTCCTGTCTATGATACTTCCGGAAAGGTAATAGCTGGTATCAGTATTACGGGTCCGGCCAATCGTCTCACGGATTCCTTTATTAAACCTCGGATTCCTAGTCTTCTAAACATAGTGGACACTATCTCAAAAAAAATAGGATATAAGGCATTTTAATCCTAATGGGATTAAGAAAACATACATCTACGATATAGGATGAACTTGTATTAATGACTATATCATAATAATCGTATATAAAAGGGCGTGGAACTATTCTGTTAGCCTATACAGAATAGCTCCACGCCCTTTATTCTATTTACCTCACAAATACAAGAATCCTTGTAATAGAATCATTTAAATGATATAAAGATGTAATATAATTTCAATAATTGAAATTTACATATAAAATTTTAAAAACCATTGACATTTTGGGCATTTTAGTGATAATTTATTTAGAGAGATAAAATACGATTTCAAATAGTGACATTCCTTGTACAACTGTAGCATATGCAATGGAAGGGGGGAATCAATATGAGAATAAAACAAGTAAGAAGATTTCAAAAGAAACAACTACTTGTACTGTGTACCTGATCAAATCATGAGAGAAGTACACAAGAGAAAGCAATAAAACCATATAAAAAAGGAGAAAAAAATGAACTTATCACAAGCAATCGTTGAAATTTGTCTAAAAGAAGGAATTACAGATGCATTCGGTATTCCTGGTGCGGGATGTAATGCATTTTATGATGCACTAAAGGATGTAGAAGATAAAATTCATCATATTACTATGCGTCATGAAGAGTGTTGTGTGCATGCAGCAGACGGTTACTACAGATCAAGTGGAAGAATGGCACTTGCCATCAGTACATCAGGTCCTGGTGCTACTAACTTTGTAACTGGTATTTATACTGCAAATATCGATAGCATTCCTCTCATTGCCATTACAGGTCAGGCGGTTCGAGCTCAGCTTGGAAAAGATGCATTTCAGTGTGTAGAAATAGCGGACATCGTTCGTCCTGTAGCAAAGCATGCCGTTTGTATTACGAATCCTAAAACAGCAGTAGATGATGTTATTGAAGCATTTCGCCTTGCAAAAAACGGAAAACCAGGTCCTGTCGTAATAGATATTCCTTTGGATGTACAAAAGGCCGAAGTAGATTTTGACCCAGATACTTACACTCCAGTACAGGTAACTAATCCGAAGGCATCCCCCGCTGCTATTAAGGCAGCAATGGACTTGCTACTCGCTGCTAAGAATCCAGTTATCCTGATGGGTGGTGGTGTTGTTTTAGCTCATGCTGAAAAAGAACTGATTGAATTTGCAGAAATCATGAACATCCCAGTTGTCACCACCTATATGGCCAAAGGTGCAATTCCTACAACTCATCCCTTATATGCAGGTATGCCTGGTATCCAGTGTGGCAATCCTATGGGAAATAAAACATTCTTAATGTCTGATGTTGTACTTGCCATTGGTAACAGGTTTACTGATAGACATACTGGTAGTATTGATGTTTATAAAGGCGATCGCAAGTTTATCCATATCAATGTGGAAACAAGTGAAATTGGAAAAATATTTGCAGCAGATCTGGGAATTACCGCAGATGCCAAGGATGCTGTTGACCATTTACTAGAAGCTGCAAAGAAGCTTGGTCAACAAAAGGGCTCTGAACGTGTTGCCAATATTCCTTCTGAGAGAGAACGTTTGAAGAGAAAGACTGATCATGATAGTGTACCGATTAATCCCCACCGTGTATTTGGTGAATTAAATAAAGCGTTTGACGATAATACAATGTTCACAACCGGATGTGGTATCACACAGATTTGGTCTGGACAAATGCAGGAGATCAATGCCGCAAGACGGTATTTCCCTTCTGGCGGAGCAGGATGCCTGGGTTGGGATATTCCAGGAGCTATCGGAGCAATGTTAGGTGACAAGAACAAAAATAAATGTGTCTGTATCATGGGTGATTTTGGATTTACCTTCCACGTACAGGAGCTTGCTACAGCAGCGACGAATAAGATTCCTTTGATTGTATGTATCATAAATAATGCATACCTTGGACTCATCAGACAGAATCAGAAATTTGCTTATAATTATGAGTATGGTGTAGCAATGCCAGAGAATCAAGGCGAAATCGATTATGTGACCGTAGCAAAGGGCCTCAACTGCGATGCAGAGCGTGTGTTCAAGCCAGAAGACATTGGGAAAGCACTTGAACGTGCAAAAGCTTCAGATAAGCCTTATGTTATTGATATCGTCTGTGAACCACAGGCTCATTGTTCCATGGGAAATGACATTGCACATGTCAGAGAGTTTAACGCAGAGTAAAAATACGTATATATATGACATATGGTCAATAAATACACTGCTTTGTTTGACGGGCTTGACTAACTATGTTGTAAGTGGCAAATATAAAGTGGGTTATGCAGTATGACTTAATTATACCAAAAATGCGGATTCTTCGGAATCCGCATTTTCCATTTATGGTATCTCCTTTTTTAATATTACCATTCATTAATATTAGGTCTGTATTCTCTCCACCATTCTTGAAAATCCTTTGAATATGTTGTGAACACTACTGCAGCATCCGATGGCGCTTTGTATGTAGAAATTTCAAAAAACTTATTTACAAATGCATCTGCATCCTCAACCGTCTGGGAAATCTCCAGTTTATGACCAATCAGTACGAGTTGCGAGGTATCGTCGGAAATAGCTTCGACCTGTTTCTCTAAACGTCGATTACAGTCAAAAAGTATCTCTGCTTCCTGCAAAATAATTCGGTATAAAGCATAGATTATTTCTGCAATTGTCCTCATTTTCATATACCCGTCGATTTTACACGATTTTAAAAAATAGTAATAATTAAGCCAGAAATCCGAATAAAAAGAAAGAAGTTTTTCATCCTTTTCTTGCCTCTGAAATACAGGTATTCTTGGCAAAATTTCGCTAATTTCGTTGTCATGACTAAACAATATTTTACTTGAACGAAATCCGCTTCTTGCTGGTTCGCTTCCTTTATTCACCAAGTCTTTTAAATATGACTTTGTCATATACTTAATATCAAAATAACCTCCTTCATACGTACAGTATCCAGGAATGTAATCCGTCGTTGCCTTTCTCTGATCCAGTTCTTCGTAAACCTCATCTGTGACAATTACCATTCCATCAAGATCCGAATCGGGACGTTCATTTCCTTTTGCAACAGAACCACCTAATATAAGTGCAACCGCTCCTTTTTTTTCAAAATAATCTTTCATAATTTCTATTGATTCTTCATGGTGCTTATACATAACCTTTACCAACCTTTCTTTCTAATGCTATTAATGATGTAATGACTTATATTAATGTCCTTACTTTACCAATAACTGCCTTATCGTATTTACCACATGCTCTGCTGTAGACTCGCTCATAGGTATTACTCTGCTCCACATTCGCACACCTTGATAAGCAAATAACATTACATCAGTAATTTGTTCTGGTTTAACCTCTCTAAATTCTCCTGTTTTGATACCATATTCAATAAGTTTATTCCATCTCTTCCTAGCTGCATCAGTTCCGGCAGCAAAGATATGTTCATTGCCAAGATTCGCATATTCATAGATGGCTAAACTTAATGACTTTTCCGAATCAATCATCTCTTCTTTATATGCTTTAAGATATCCATCAAGTATCTCTGTTGCTGTTTCTCCGCTTTCTATATCCTCATTTATACTATCT
>JAEZOA010000085.1 GCA_023441625.1 Bacillota bacterium | reverse complement strand
TATCATCTCCTATCAATAGAAGATTAGGGCTCATTGATAATTTGCCATCTGAAAGCTTAGTTGGTTATGATTTTTTACCATTTAAATAACAATAAAAAAATGAATTTGTCCAATTATACCTAAAAATATTGAGGTAATGTGTATGAAATTAAGTAGTAAGGAAGTATTTATGTCAATGGTAAAATTTTTAGAAATGTATTATGAAAGAACAGGTTCGAATGATGTAGGTAGCTTACTTGGCGATTTGATAATACTTGAAGACAGGGTAATCGCATGAAGCAAAATATTGGAATATAAAAAAAGAAGCCTCTTAACGAGGCGGTGAACAAGATCATTTTACCATAATGTGTAAAATCATGTCAAACTTATAGTTTTGAAAATGTTTTTGATAAAATTAGCTGGAATAGCCTATTTTAAAGGGATTATTCCAGTTTTTGTTTTGTGTTTACATGCTAAATAACATAAAATAAGTATAAATAATACTTTTATGGAGCAAATACACACATAAACAAAAATAGCTGCTTTATTGAATACTGTGAATACGTTGACGATTACAGACAAGAAGGAAAAGTTAAGCACCTTCTTAAGGACATACTTTTTATTGCAGTTGCTGCAACAATAGCAAATGCAGATTCTTGGCCACAAGTAGAGATATTTGCTGAGGATAATGAGGAATGGTTTAGAAAGTACCTTGAGCTACATTATGGAATTCCGTCGCATGATACTTACGAAAGGGTATTTGATAGGATAGATCCTGAGCAGTTTGCAAAAGCCTTTAATGCTTGGACAAATGAAATTGCCGACAGATCAAACAATGCAATAATAGCCATTGATGGAAAAACAGTCAGAGGTTCTTTTGACAATCAATTAAATAAGTCTGCGATACACATTGTGAACGCTTGGATAAGCACTAATGGCTTAATATTAGGACAGCTAAAAACAAGTGCAAAAAGCAATGAGATTACTGCAATACCAGAACTTCTAGATATGCTGTTAGTTAAAGGTTGCATAATTACTACCGATGCTATGGGCTGCCAGAAAGATATAGCAGCAAAGATTATTGATAAAAAGGCAGATTGTGTACTTGCTTTAAAAGGTAATCAACAAAGTCTATTTGAGAGCGTAGTGGAATGGTTTAACGATGCCGAAGAAAGTAAATTTAAAGAAATCAAAGCAGATAGCCATAAAACCATTGACAACGGACATGGAAGGTATGAAAGAAGAAAATATTACATTTCTGAAGATATAGATTGGATTCACGGCAAGGATAATTGGAGAGGCTTTAAAAGTATTGGAATGGCTATAAGAGAGTCTACAGAAGGTGACAAAAAAACTATCGAAAGACGTTATTTCATATGCAGTATAAAAGCTGATGCAAAGCTGTTTGCAAAGGCTGTAAGAAGTCATTGGGGAATAGAAAGTACGCATTGGCTGCTAGATGTTGTTCTAAAAGAAGATGCATCTAGAGAAAGAAAAAATAATGGTCCTGAAAACAAATCATTATTAAATAAAGTTGTATTAAATAAACTGAAGCAATATACAGGTCGGAAGAAGATGAGCAATCCCACAAAAAGATTTACGGCTGCTCGTAATAATAAAATTCTTGAAGAAAAAATGTTTGCGAAGTTATAAATTACCGTGTAAGTAAGGTAAAACGATAAGGTATGAGAGACTGGGCATATCCTCAGGAGGACTGCTTGGTTGACTATGCTTTAAAGTGATACCCCAAATACATGGTGCCATTGGAACGCATCTAAAAACAGTTGTAAATAACTCCAATGGTCAATTCTAAAAAACATAATTCTGATAATTATATGCTGAAATGGCATATTTTTTAAAATGCTTTATAGGATTTTGCTTTTAGGAATAATTTTCATGCGTTAGCCGTGGTGCGGTACTGGTTTATACTTGACTAAACATAGTGACAGATATATTATTAATTCAGAACTGTAATATTTTGAGAATAAATACAAAAGAGGTCTATTATGACAAAAGTTAATGGGTATGATTTGGTATGTCCTGTTTGTAAGAGAGAAAGCTTTACTAAAAGAAGCAGTCTACTTAATTCAAGAGGTATGACATTTTTAGGCTTAGATTGGACAAATCAAGGTGCAATAAATTATGTTTGCGATTCTTGTGGTTATATCTTTTGGTTTATTGATGATGGAAGAGAGCATTATCTTGAAAAGATTTATGAAAAGACACAAGGCGAACAAGAACATTTAACTATAGATTATGAAACATCAAAAGCAGAAGAAGGCGAATGTCCAATATGTTTTTCTCATTATGATAAAAGTCAAACGAAATGTCTGAATTGTGGGCATATCTTTAAATAGGTTTCTGTAAAATTTATATTACATATCGTGTTGAATTTCGATAAAAATTAAATAGTTCACTAAAATCGAGTACAGCACTTTCAGCTATTCTGAAATGTGTACTTTCTTTATGCAGTTAGTCCGCAATATATAGCGGGAAGGTGAGCAAGAAATGCGAACATTGATAACTAAATAGTGCGGTAGAGATTGAATTTTGTATTTTCTAGATATAATATTAATTAGCAGTGCTATTTAGTTAAAAAATATAGAAATGTGGTGTGATTTAATGAGCTTATTAATATCTCTAATTCCTAAAGATAATAATTTTGATGCTGAAGAGCTAGAGAAGTATATACCAGAACCATATAATAATTTATTTGGATTTGAAGGATATAGACAATCGGTATGGGGTAATGAGATTATCAAAGAAATTGGTTGTGATCTAATTTACTCTTTAAAAGATGGAGATATATACGCATTTGATGAAAAATTGCAAGAGCTTAAGAATGAACTGAAAGTCATAGTGAGTAATATAGAATTTTTAAAAAGTAAAGAAATAGGCGATGATTTCATTGGATTCAGGGTCAATAATGCTTTAGAAGCAATAAGAGTCGCTGAACAATATAAAGATATTGGAGTTTGGATTGGTTAAAAGATTCAGTTACAAAAGTAGGAATCCCGCACATTCAGTTAATCGGATGTGCTTTTTTATGTGCGCCCAGCATGGGCGCTTTCCCGTCGGTGAAAGTCCGATACGGGGGTTGATAGTGCCAACCGTTAGCCAATAGCAAGGGTGTCCTCGGCGACGAGGAATCCGAAGGAAGCTGAAGG
>JAEZOA010000144.1 GCA_023441625.1 Bacillota bacterium | reverse complement strand
CCCATTAAAGATGCGCAAAAGCCAAAAAATCAAAATACATTAAATATATCACTAAGATATTCTGAACAATTTATAGAAGCTGCTATTAGTAAATTTCAGAAGGCACATCCTGAAATTAATGTAGAAGTAAAGGATTATTCAGCAGCTGTAATAAGTACGAGTGCAGCAGGACCTGATGAAGAAGAATTTAAAAGGGCTCAAAAGGCTGAAGAGGATTATCAGAAGATTATCAGTACTGAGCTTATGGCAGGAAGCGGTCCTGATATAATGGAAATAGGCGGGCTACCCTATAAAAAGTTTATAGATAAAAATGTTTTGGCTAATATGAGTGAATTAATTAAAAATGATACTAGTTTTGATATAAGCAGATATAATCAGAATCTGTTAGATGCCTGCAAGTATAAGGAAAATCTATACATAATGCCAATATACTTCAGCTTTCAATCATTTGGAGGAAGCAAAAGCATAATGAAAAAGGAAGGAATTAATATAGACAGTACCAAATGGACGTGGGAGGAATTCTTATCCATAGCACAAAAGATTTCAAAGGATACAGATGGAGATGGGAAGCAGGATCAATATGCCCTTCCAAAGATGACGGCAGAGGAACTCTTTGGATGGATATATTCTAATGAATTTACCAATTTTGTGGACTATGACAAAAAAACAGCAAAATTTGATTCTCCAGAGTTTATAAACATACTGAAATTTTCTAAGGATTTTTCTGCAAAAAATGTATTTAGCCCAACATATACTGCAGATAAGCTATGGGAAATGACAGATACTGGCACAATAGGGTTCAATCAATATTATCTAAGTACATATCATGGTGTTATATATTCGCAGTGTTTAAATAATGGTGAAGTAGAGTTTTTAAATATGCCTTCTATCAGTGGTAAAGGAAATTCTAATTATTTTACACCAGGTAGAACATATTCAATTAACAATAATTCAAAAATGAAGGCAGAGGCTTGGGAGTTTATTAAATTCCTGCTTTCAGATGAAATACAGAGCAGTTCTGATATGTATGATTTCGCTATAAGCAATAATGCTCTAAAGGAGCAAGCAAAAAACCAATTATCACAGGATTATGTATATACAGCCTATAAGGATAAGGGGAGAAATGTAAAACCATTAACCCAGGCAGATGTTGACATGGTTAATAAAATGATACAAGAGTTAAAAACTATCCCTTATGCTGACACAACAGCTGGTCAAATTGTAGATGAGGGAGCAAAGGAATTTTTCTCTGGTAAAAAAACGGCAGAAGAGGCAGCAAAACTCATACAAGATAAGGTGAATATATACTTGAATGAGTAGTAAATATAAAATCCCTTTTGATAACAAATCATTGATAAGCTTGAGCACTCATAGACTTTTTATGTGGGAAAGTTGAGTGAATAAATTTTCAAAAAGAATTTACAAAGTAACTGTAAAGAACCTGTGGAATAGATTATATCTGTTCTAGAGGTTCTTTGTGTTTTATTGGTTAAGTGTGAAAATAGCCTGTTGTGTGAATATTAACCATATAATTTGTAAATAATACGCAATGAAAAGTTATAAGTAATTGGATGATGTGGGAGGGTATTATGAATAATGTTCAAGAATATACTAATCAAAATGAAGGCTTGAAAAAGGTAGTGCTGCTTTTAATGGGATGGGTAGCTGCTTTTTTATCACTATTTATTTATCCGTTTGTTTTTGGAATGTTAGGTGTGGTTTCAGGAATTCTTGCCACAAAGAATAGCAAAAGCAGGATTGGAGTTTATTTAGTTGTTGTATCTATTGTGCTTATGGGTATAGGACTGGCATTTAGCAATAGGCTTTTACCCTGGGTATATACCATAGCTAAAACTGCTATGTCTATTTAAAACAAAAAACTTAGATAGTCTTATGTATAAATAGAATTTACTTGTGTAAAAATATGTTTGTTATAAAGATAAACTACTTCAAGTGCTAATTTTGATTCTTTAAATTGAGGAGGTACCAAGCCCATGTCATTTCTGTTAAGGAAATGCACATTTCATTAACATAAGCAATGTTGGCTTGCCAACTTGCGTTGTTTATGTTTTTGTGCGAAATGCTGGGCATGGGCATAATAATGAGTGAGCTTGTTAATGGTAACCTGTTAATAATTGGGGGAGCAGAAGACAAATGGGGACAGAGTTCGGTATTAAAAAATGCGATAGATATGTGTGGAGATGGTGAGGCTAAGATTATTGTATTAACCACTGCAACCCAGAAACCACAGGAGGTAGGAGAGGAATACAGAGCAGTATTTACTCGACTAGGGGTAAAATATATAGATATTCTAAATGTTGATAGTAGAAATGATGCAAATAATGACTCTGTGGTACAGCGTATAGCTGGTGCTGCAGGTGTCTTTTTTACTGGGGGAGATCAGCTGAGAATAACTAGTATACTTGGTGGTACTAAAACATTCAAAACTCTCTTAGATATGCATAAACAGGGAATACCGATTATAGGGACAAGTGCAGGAGCTTCTGCGATGAGCAGTACAATGATTGTAGACGGAAACAGTAATTCAGCTGCCAGAAAATGCACACTAGGAATGTCACCAGGACTTGGCTTTCTTGAACATGTTATTATTGATCAGCATTTTGAACAACGGGGAAGACTTGGTAGGTTACTTGTAGGAGTAGCGCAGAATCCATCAATATTAGGTGTGGGAATTGATGAGGATACAGCAATTAAAGTAAATTCAAATACCTCCTTTGAAGTAGTAGGGACAAATTGTGTAACTGTAATTGATGGTACAACAATTCAAAAATCAAATGTTTCAGAGCTAAATCCAGAAGAGATAATAGCATTATCAAATGTAACAATACATGTCTTGCCGAGTGGCTTCAGGTTTGATTTAAATAAAAGGACAGTAAGTGAAGTTATCTAATCTATTAGGAGGTTTTTTCGCGTGCAAATTCAAAGCATTCATTGCTTTCAAGGTAGAAATATATATAGTCATAAACCAGTAATTCGTTTAGTAGTAGATATAGGAATATATGAGTCTGGACCCACGAGAGAAATACCCGGCTTCAACAAGAAACTTCTTGAACACTTTCCTAAGCTAGCTGAGCATTCTTGTGGTCTTGGTTATGCAGGTGGTTTTGGAGAACGATTAATAGAAGGAACGTATATAGGTCATGTTGCAGAGCATTTAATAATAGAGCTTCAGAATATAATGGGGTACCCTGTAAAGTTTGGGAAAACTAGGCAAATAGCAAATTCGTCAAAATACTTTATTTTGTATGAGTATATTAATGAAATATTTTCCATAGAATGTGGTAAAAAAGCTATTGAAATAGTCATGGCCTTTGCAAAGGGATTACCTATTGACATAAGTAAAATAATTCATGAGCTTAAGAAGCTATCCCTAGAATCTGATATGGGACCTAGTACTAAGGCAATTTATCAAGCAGCTAAAGATAGAAATATCCCTGTCACTAGAGTTGGGTCAGGGAGTGTTTTAAAACTTGGATATGGCAAAAAAACTAGGATAATAGAGGCATCGCTCACAGATAGTACAAGCTGTATAGCTGTTGACATTGCATCTGATAAGCAGCTAACTAAAAAAATATTAATGGATAATAATATACCAGTTCCCTATGGTGTGGTAGTTCAAGACCTAAGTGAAGCTTTAACTGCGGTACAACAGGTTGGATTTCCGATGGTTATAAAACCATTAGATTCAAATCAAGGCAAAGGGGTAACTGTAAATATATTGTCTGAAAGTCAAATAAATCAGGCGTTTTTTGAGGCTAAAAAGTACTCAAAAAAAGTGATTATAGAGAAATGTGTTAGTGGAAGGGATTATCGGGTACTGGTTGTAGGTGGTAAAGTTTGTGCAGTAGCTGAGAGAAAACCTCCAAAAATTATTGGTAATGGAATTAGTACAATAGCAGAATTGGTTGAACAGGAAAACGAGAATCCATTAAGAGGTGAAGACCACGATAAAGCATTAACATATATAAAGCTCGATGAAATATCTATAAATTATCTTAAAGCCCAAGGACTTTCGATTGAAAGTGTTTTAGAGGCTGGACGAAGTATTAACCTGCGGCAGAATGGGAATATCAGTACAGGTGGAACTGCAAAAAACTGTACTGAGGAAATACATCCTAAGAACATATATTATGCTATAACTGCAGCGGAGGCTATGGGTTTAGATGTGGCAGGAATTGATTTTGCTACAGATGATATATCATGCCCCATAGATATTAATGGAGGGGCAGTTATTGAGGTAAATGCAGCACCAGGTCTTAGAATGCACCTCCATCCATGTGAAGGCCAACCAATAAATGTTGCGGAAGATATACTTAATATGATGTATCCAGATGATAGTAGCTATAGTATTCCAATAGTTGCGATTACAGGTACAAATGGAAAAACAACTACAACAAGACTTATTAGGCATACTCTTTCAATAATGGGACTAAACGTTGGAATGACTTCTACTAGCGGAGTATATGTTGGAGACAAATGTATTCAAAAAGGAGATTTTACTGGACCTATAAGTGCATCACTAATACTATCTAATAAAACTATAGATGCTGCTGTGTTGGAAACAGCAAGGGGTGGAATAGTTCGAAAGGGCCTCGGATATGACTTGGCAGATGTTGGAGTTTTAGTTAACATTAGCGAGGATCATTTGGGAATTGATGGAATTAATACGCTCGAAGAGCTAGCTAATACAAAAGCGTTAGTAATTGAAGCTGTTAAGCCTGATGGGTATGCGGTATTAAATGCTGATGATTGTATGACCCCATATATGTTAAATAGAATTAATAGTAATGTAATAATGTTTAGTCAGGTAATAACAAACCCATTATTTAAAAAGCACTGCAAGAATCCCAATAATATTGCTGTTTTTGTGAAGGACGGCTTTGTATGGATGCTGAAGAACTTAAAAAAAATTCCAATTATTTCGGTTGATGAAATACCTATTACCTATGGGGGACTTGTGGAGTGCAATATTGAGAACTCACTAGCTGCAATAGCTGCATTAATTGGATTGAAGGTTCCAATGGATACAATAAAAAAAGGAATAAGTTCGTTCCATCCAGATGTAGTACTAAACCCTGGCAGATTTAACATATTTGATATGGGTAATTTTAAGGTAATGATAGATTATAGTCACAATCTTGCTGGATACTGCGCAGTTATAAAGTTTATTCAAAGGGTTAAAGCAAAACGCTTAATAGGGATTATTGGAATGCCAGGAGATAGACTGGATTCGAATATAAAGGAAGTTGGGGAATTGTGTGCAAAATCCTTTGAAAGAATTTATATAAAGGAGGATATTGATTTAAGAGGGCGTAGAGGAGGAGAGGTTGCCGAAATACTTGAAGCCAGCATAATAAATGCCGGAGCAAAAAGAGAGAATGTAGAAATAATATTAAGTGAAACTCAAGCACTTGAAAAGGCTATGCTCGATGCAAGACCAGGTGATATGATAGCGTTATTTTATGAAGAGCTGGAGCCGGTTATTCAAATGATAACTAAAATCAAAAAGGAGCAGGAGACAACAAGTCAACTGATAGATAATAATTTGATTGTCAATATAGTCCAGACAAAAGATATGGTGAGTCACTCCTTAAAACCAACAAGATGATTGGGGCTAGCTTGAGTATTTTATCCTTTTGTATGGTACAATCCAAGCAAATGTATTATAATATTATTTAATACTTACAAACATTTATAATAACTATAATAATCTAAAAAGGGGATTAAACTATGACATTTAAATATTCACTGCCTACAAAAATTTTGTTTGGGGAAAGATGTATTTATGAAAACAAAGATGAGATTATAAGTTTTGGTAAAAAGGCTTTTATTGCCACTGGGAGCAAATCCGGGAGACTTAGCGGTGCTCTGAATGACATTACAAATATCTTTGATGAGTGTGGCATTGAATATTATATTTTCGATGAAGTAGAGAACAACCCTGATTTAGAAAATGTTGGGCTCGCAGGTGAGAAGGCAAGGGCTTTTGGAGCAGATTTTGTAATAGGAGTGGGAGGTGGCTCTCCTATTGATGCTGCAAAAGCTATAGCCGTACTTGCTACAAATGAAATTGAACCTATAGATTTATTCTCAAATAAGTTTAAAAATAAGCCCCTGCCTATTCTAGCAGTTCCAACAACTGCTGGAACAGGCAGCGAGGTTACCCATTACTCTGTACTAACCCGAAGGGATCTTGAAACCAAAAGAAGCTTTGGTAATGTGGATACTTTTCCAAAGCTTGCTATTATGGATCCAACCTATACAATGTCATTAAATAGAGATGTTACTGTGGACACTGCAATTGATGCATTTTCTCATGGTCTCGAGGCATATCTAAGCATTAGAAGCACCCCTATGAGTGATGTTTTTGCAAAAGAATGTATAAAGGGATTCGCTGCTGCATTAAGAGCATTGCAGGATTATAATTTGGATTATGAAACAAGAAGCAGATTACTGTATTGCTCAATGCACGGAGGAATAGCAATAGCTCAAACTGGTACTACCATGGTTCATGCTTTAGGATATTCTCTTACATATTTTAAAAATGTTCCCCACGGGAGAGCAAATGGACTGTTTTTGAAGGAGTATTTAAGGTTTAACTATGAGACCTGTAAGGAAAAAATAGACCACGTTCTTTCAATAATGGGGTTAGATAATATTGAGGAATTCGGAATTGCTATTTCAAGGCTCATTAAGAATGATTTTGAATATTCAACAGAAGAGCTTTATAAGTACTCAGACTTTGCAATGCAACAGAGGAGTACATCTTTAAACGCTAGAGAGGTTAAAAAGGACGATTTGTTTTCTATTCTGAAAAACAGCTTATCCTAGCCTGTATAAAACTAATTTCTTTTATTTTTGAATTAGTATTGTTTAGTGGAGGGTTAAATGCCTGAGGTTTACTATTATGTAAAGTCTGAAAATGTACCAAACATAGTCGATTGTGGACTCAAGTTATCTACATTTTATAACAAAGAGGTAATAATAGATGGGGAAAAGAAGCTGTGTTTTTCCGGACTAATTAACCCTAGAGATGATTTTGAACTATATAATTCTGACTCTCACAAATGTTTGAAGGTTCAGGTTAAAAGTGAGAAATGCTTTGTTGCAGATAGATTTATTTATGAAGCCTCCGAAGGGGGACAGGACATAGAGCTCTACTATAAAACTATAATCCCTATAGAGAAATATATGTTTGGAACATACAGACTTCCAGAGTGCCTTATAACTACAACTATATTGGCTGGAGAGTCAACTGTTCTGGACAAGAGGATAGATTCACCGGTATTGTATTCAAATTCAGAGGAGCTATATATAAATAACATTTTGCAAGAACTCAGAGAAAAGTATGCAGAAATAGATGATCCCCTACTTTATTATTTATTAGATATCCTTGCAGATTTGGGAAAACTTGATAAAATAGAAAACAGCAATACAGGTACCTCGGTTTTTAAAAATAAATTAGGTAGGACTTATTGTATAAAAAAACCTGATTTAGACAGGTTGTCCGATATATAGCACCATAAACTCTGATTTAAGAAGGTGAAAGTTTGAAAAACCAGGTATTAGAAAAATTAAAGCAGGAAAACGGTTATATTTCTGGAGAAGAATTAAGTAAAATATGGGGTGTATCTAGAACTGCCATATGGAAGTATATCAATGAATTGAGAAAAGAAGGTTATACTATTGAATCTTCCTCAAAAAAGGGTTATAGACTAACAGGAACACCTGATTTATTGGATGAAAGAGAGATAGAAATACCTAATGGACAGTTAATTGGGAACAAAGTAGTACATTTCAAGGAGATAGATTCTACAAACAACTATGCAAAAATAATAGCAAATGAGGGTTGTCCTCATGGAACAGTAGTTGTTTCTGAAAAGCAAACACTTGGCCGCGGAAGAGTAGGCAGGGAATGGAAATCTAATAATAATGAGGGATTGTGGTTTACAATCGTACTAAGACCTGACATGGAGCCTGAAAATATTCAGCTTATTACATTGGCAGCGTCAGTTGCTGTTGTTGAGGGAATATTCGAGAGTCAAGGAATAGTTTGCACCATCAAGTGGCCAAATGATATAATACTAGGTGATTGTAAATTAGTTGGAATTCTCACTGAGCTCTCTGCAGAACCAGGACATGTAAATTACGTTGTAGTCGGTATAGGTATTAATATTAATCAGGATTTGAAAAGCTTTGATGATGAAATAAGGAATAAGGCGACTTCACTAAAAATACATACTGGAAAACCAGTTTCAAGAGTAAGAGTGCTTGAAAAAATCCTGACAAAGTTTGAAGATATATACAATATTATGTTAAATGGGAATACACAAGAAATTGTAAATAGATGGAGCAGATATTCCGTAACATTAGGAAAAGAAGTAAAGATATTAATTAGGGACATTGAGTATTATGGATTGGCAAAAGCCATTACTCCAGATGGAAAGCTTGTGGTAGAATGTAAGGATGGTGTAGTTAGAGAAATATCGGCAGGAGAAATACAGGTTAGAGGCCTGTTAGGATATTTATGATTTAAGTTAAGCAAATAAAGCGTAGGAGGAATTATAAGTGGTTAAGAAAAATGAGTACCCTAGGAAAACCAATTTTTCAAAGACTGGTGCACAGGTAAGTGAGCCTGTTGCTGCAAATACTTCGCAAAAGTCGGGAGAATTTCATTACAAAGAAAATAATACTAGAAACAATCGCCCTCCTAGAGAAAATCAACACAGAGATAATAATTCTCAAAAGGTATATCAACAAAGAGAAGCTCAAAAGAGAGATAATATCTCTAGGGAAAATAACCAAAAAAATTATCATAGAGAAAATACAAATCAGAATAGAGAAAACAAAGAGCCATATAGACAGCACTACCAGAGAACAGCCATTAAACCTCAAGCTGAAGAGACTGTTGAAGATATAACTATGGATATAAGCAGGATAGAAAAGGAAATAGAGCTAGAATTGAAGGAGATAAAGAGCTTGAGACTTGGAGTATAGTTCTGGGTTTGATGGAGGTTGATATGATTCTTGTAGTAGATGTTGGCAATACACATATGATTTTAGGTGCCTTTGAAGGCAAAAAACTTCTGGCGAGCTGGCGTCTTAGTACCATAGAAGAGAGATCCGCAGATGAGTTAGGTATGCTATTGTTAAATTTCTTTGGACATGAAAAGCTGAGTGTAGAGAAAATAGATGCGGTTATCATTGCATCAGTTGTTCCACCAATAATGTACACACTGGAGCATTCAATAAAAAAGTACTTTAAAATGGACCCAATGATAATTGGACCAGGAACAAAGACTGGCATAAATATTAGATGCCAAAATCCTAAAGAAGTTGGTGTGGATAAGATTGTAAATGCAGTCGCTGGATTTGAAATGTATGGAGGACCACTTATAATTGTGGATATGGGTACAGCTACAACCTTTTGTGCTATTTCGGAGAAGGGTGAATATCTGGGTAATGTGATATGCCCTGGGATAAAAATAAGTGCTGAAGCTCTATATCGAAAGGCGGCAAAATTACCTAGAATCGACTTAGTAAAACCAGAAAGTGTTATTGGGAAAAATACCATATTAAGTATGCAGTCAGGACTGTTTTATGGATATGTTGGTCAAATAGATTATATAGTTAATCGAATGAAGCAGGAAATGCAGGAAGACACTGTAAAGGTGGTAGCTACAGGAGGATTGGCTAGGCTAATTGCCGATGAATCCAAATCCATATCAGAAGTAAACTCTACTTTGACACTTAATGGACTTAGAATTGTATATGAACGAAATAAAACATAAAAACAACATGGGTTGGCAAGCCAACATTGCTTATGTTAGCAATATAAAAAAAGACGATTATTCGTCTTTTTTTATATTTTTTGCACTATTTTATATAATATAAAGGTGAATAAAAAAGCTATTTTGGCAAGTTTGGTTGAATGCATAAATATTTTGTATACATTTGTGACAAATCAGCTCAAAATAAATAGAATGAGGTACGATCAACGATATATTCTAAAAAAATAAGGTGTAAAAGGGATTGACATCAGCATTAAACCGAATTTTGCATTTGTAACTTTCAATGTAATGTGGTACGCTAATTGTAATTGCGAAAAAAATGGAGGGTTTTGTATGGGATATAAAGTAGCTATTATAGGAGCAGGATTTGTTGGAGCATCAGCAGCTTATGCGATGTCCATAAACAATTTAGTATCACAATTAGTATTAATTGATGTAAACAAGGAAAAGGCTTATGGAGAAGCTTTAGACATTAGCCATGGCTTGTCATTCGCGGGTAACATGACAATTTATGCAGGAGATTATTCAGATGTTAAGGACTGCGATGTTATAATTATAACAGCAGGTGCCGCTAGAAAACCTGGTGAGACTCGTCTAGACCTAGCAAAGAAAAATGCTTCAATAATGAAGAGTATTGTTGCAGAAGTTATGAAGTACTACAACCATGGCGTAATTGTAAGTGTATCAAACCCAGTTGATGTTTTGGCTTACATGACTCAAAAATGGTCTGGTTTGCCAGCAAGCAAAGTTATTGGTTCAGGTACTGTTCTTGACAGTGCAAGATTTAGAACTCATATTAGCCAAGCATTAGATGTAGACGTTGCCAACGTTCACGGTTATATTATAGGTGAACATGGAGATTCACAGTTGCCATTATGGAGTGCAACTCATATTGCTGGTACACAATTTGATGATTATATTAAAGCAAATGGTTTAAGCATAGATAAGGAAGCACTCTTTAGCGAAGTTAAAGCAGCAGGTGCTACAATTATCAAGAATAAGGGCGCAACTTACTATGGTATAGCTCTTTCAATTAACAGAATCGTTGAATCAATATTGAAGGACTTTAACACAATTATGCCTGTTGGTACTGTTCTTAACGGAGAATACGGGTTAAAAGATGTATTGGTAAATGTTCCTACAATAGTTGGTGGCAGTGGAGCTGAAAAGGTTCTTGAATTAAACATCTCTGACGCAGAATTACAATTATTGAGACATTCAGCTGAACAGGTTAGAGCAGTTATAAACGAAGTTAAAGATATATAAGCTTATAAAAATTCAATCGGAACTACAAGTTCCGATTAAATTTTGAAATAAAGAGTTGTTAAAGTTTTCACAATAGTGTATACTTATAGCTGTTAGTTTATTAATTTAAAAGGGTGGAGGAATAAAAATGGGAACTATTTATGAAGATTCACTTAAGGCACACGAAGAGTGGGCGGGAAAAATAGAAGTAATTTGCAAGGCTCCATTAAAGGACAAGAGAGACCTTTCATTAGCATACTCACCTGGAGTTGCTCAGCCTTGTCTAGAAATTCAGAAGGACGTTGAAAATTCATACAAATATACTAGAAGACACAACCTTGTTGCTGTTATAACTGATGGAACAGCAGTTCTTGGTCTTGGTGATATCGGTCCAGAAGCTGGTATGCCTGTTATGGAAGGAAAATGCTGTCTCTTTAAAACTTTTGGAGATGTTGATGCTTTCCCTCTCTGTATTAGATCAAAGGATGTTGATACAATAGTAAATACTGTTAAATTGCTTGAAGGCAGCTTCGGTGGAGTAAATCTAGAAGATATTGCTGCTCCAAGATGCTTTGAAATAGAAGAAAGATTAAAGAAGGAAACTAATATTCCAATATTCCATGACGATCAGCACGGTACTGCAATAGTTACTGCAGCAGGTCTTATCAATGCATTAAAGGTTGTTGGAAAGAAGATGGAAGATATATCAATAGTTGTTAATGGTGCTGGTGCAGCTGCAATAGCTATTACAAAGCTTCTTTTCTCAATGGGTCTGAGAAAAGTTGTTCTCTGCGATACAAAGGGCGTTATATATGAAGGAAGAGATAACCTCAATCCTATTAAGGCTGAAATGGCTAAGATAACTAACCTTGAGGGTAAAAGAGGAACATTAAAGGATGTTATGGTTGGAGCGGATGTATTCATCGGAGTTTCAGCTGCAGGTACAGTTACTAAGGAAATGGTTCAGTCAATGGCTAAGAACCCAATTATATTTGCTCAAGCTAACCCAACTCCAGAAATTATGCCTGAAGAAGCTCTTGAGGCTGGTGCTGCTGTTGTTGGAACAGGTCGTTCAGACTATCCAAACCAGGTTAATAATGTACTTGCGTTCCCAGGTATTTTCAGAGGAACTTTTGATGTAGGAGCTCGTGAAATAAATGATGAAATGAAAATCGCTGCTGCTTATGCAATAGCTGGTCTTGTTAGCGAAGAAGAAGTAAATGCAGAGTATGTTATTCCTGCTCCATTTGATCCTAGAGTAGCAAAAACAGTTGCAGCAGCAGTAGCTGAAGCAGCTAGAAAATCTGGTGTAGCTAGAATATAATCTAATTGAAAAATTATTAATAGTACTAATACAAATTTATTAAGAGATTGTCGCATGCGACAATCTCTTTTTGCGTGCGCCGTGCGCCCAGCATGGGCGCAATCTGTAAAATAGAAATAAAACCATACATAAAAAAGTTAGTTGTCAATGTTTATTATTTAAAAAGGATGTAATTTAATAGTTTTTTATTATTAGCAGGTGGAAACCCAACTAGTTACAAATAGGTATAACAATAGATGGCATTGCACATATTACCAGAATGTAATAAAATATACTTGATATAGTAGATATTCCAAGCCTTATTTAATAACTAATGGGGGTGTTTAAAATAATTGTTGAATTTTACTATCCATATGGAAAGAAAAAGGCATTAACCTTTAGCTATGATGATGGTCAGATATATGACCGCAGGCTTGTAGATATTTTTAATAAATATCAATTAAAAGCTACCTTTCATTTAAATTCAGGGACTATAGGAACCGAAGGGTTTATAAGTAAAAATGAAGTGGAAGCCTTATATAAAGGTCATGAAATCTCCTGCCACAGTGTTAATCACCCACATTTGACCCAATTGCCTAGAGTAGAGCTAGTGGAGGAGATTTGGGAGGACAGAAGACAGCTTGAGGAACTTTCGGGTTATCCTATTAGGGGTATGTCGTATCCTTTTGGGGAGTATGACAATACTTGTATAAAGGCATTAGAAGTTTTGGGAATAGAGTATTCCAGAACAGTAAATTCAACTAACAATTTTTCATTACCAAGCAGATTTTTGGAGTGGAAGCCTACATGCCATCATAATAATGAAATTATAGATAAGCTAAAGGCCTTTAAAAATCAAGCTCTATGGTCAAAGCTGCCACTGTTCTATATATGGGGACATAGCTATGAATTTCAAAGGCAGAATAATTGGGATATTATTGAAAAATTTTGTGAAGCCGCAGCATATGATTCTGACGTATGGTATGCCACTAACATTGAAATAAAGGATTACATATGTGCATTAAGAAATCTAGTTTTTGATGTTAATAAAACTAAGGTTTATAACCCATCGGCCACAGTAGTATGGCTAGGCTTTGGCGAAGAAATAGTAGAATTGATGCCCGGAAAAACTGTTGTACTAAAAAGTAATATATAATCCTTTAGGTAAAGCTAGCAGTCAGCTTGAGAAGTAAATAATAGATGTTAGTGAGGTGAATATAATGCTTAAGGTACTACTTGTTGATGATGAACCATATGTGCTTGAAGGCTTAAAGATGATGGTTGATTGGAAAGCATATGGTTTTAATATATGTGGCATGGCTACAAATGGGGAAGATGCTCTTGAAATAATAAAAATGAGCAACCCTGATCTTATAATTACTGACATAAGAATGCCTAAAATGGATGGGCTAGAGCTAATACGGTTAGCTTGCGAAAAGCTTCACTCAACAGCGAAAATCGTCATACTAAGTGGTTATGGGGATTTTTCTTATGCTAAGCAGGCAATGATGTATAAAATAAAAAATTACTTATTAAAACCATTAGATGATAATGAACTAAAAGAAATAATATCAAAGCTATCAACTGAAATACTTGATGAGCGCAGTAAAGCTGAAAACATAAATAAACAGCTTACATTCATAACAAACCAATGTATCCAGAGAATTTTACATGGAGAAAATAAGAATACACTTTTAGAGAGAACAAGAATACTGCTTAATCTTACTGAAGCCCAAGAATATAGATGTATAATGCTTTACATAGATAAACTGAACAATTCTATACTCGAAACAAACAAAACTGATATTGAAGCGAGAAAAAAAGTAATTGAACTACTGCAATTTGAACTTGGTCTAAAGCATCAATACAATCTATTTGAAGATGATAAGGGTAGATTCTGCTTGATTATATGCGAAAAAATGCTCTGTTACTCACAGCTTGAAGCCTTCTTGTCAGACTTACAGATAAAACTGAAGCAGTTGACTGGGTCTTGTGTTTCATTGTCATATAGTTCTCCTACAAATGGAGTAAGTAGACTTTACGAAACCTATAGACAGGCTTTACATGCAATGGGTTTTAAATTTTATATTGGTGAAAACAGTATTATTAATTTTATTGATGTGGAAGATAAAAATTTAAATTATCATATATATATTCCTAATAAAAATGACGGATTAATCGACTGTATAAGAAAAAATGATTTAAATGGAATTAAGAAGGGTGTTAAGGTGATATTTGAGCAAATTAGTGAAGGACTGACGGCTCCCGAAAATATAATTAATTATTTTAACAGCTTTCTCTTAGAAGTTATAAGTGTCATAAAGGAATTTGATGCGGCTTCCAAAAACAACCTTCAAAAGATAATAGAGTTTGATAATTTTTTGGGATATACTTACATAAACGATCTATCACAGGCCTTTTTAGAAAAGTGTATTTACGCTGCAAATTACATTGATAATTTGAAAAAAAATGATTCACAATTTATAATTTACGAAATTAAAAACTACATCAATAATAATTATTATAAAGATATTAAGCTAAAAAAAGTGGCAAGCTTATTTTATATGAACTCTATATATTTGGGGCAGTTGTTTAAAAAGATTACTGGTATGCAGTTTAATGACTATCTAAATACGATAAGGATTGAGGAGGCAAAAAAACTGCTTAATCAGACCAATATGAAGGTTATTGAAGTATCGAAAGCCGTTGGTTATAAAGATCCCAAGTACTTTCTACAAAAATTCAAGTCTATCACAAATCATTCACCTTCATCTTTTAAAGCATGAAATTAATATAATGTTAAAGGAAAAAAAGAATGAATACTAAAACAAAGTTTATTTACAAAACAAATGATATACCTCTGAACTTCAAGTTTTTAATAGTATATATTGTTTGTCTTCTTATTCCAATAATTATAATAAATGCTTCTTTTCTTAATAGATTTTCAGGAATAGTAAAAGATAGAGAGGAAAATAACTATAGAATATCCATGGAACGTACAAGAGTTGATGTCAATACAATGATTGAAGGAGGTATAGCTGTATGCCATTCAATATCATCAGACAGAATGTTGTATAATATTCTTGAAGCAAACTATAAGGATAGACTACATTACTATGATGTCTATGACAATCAGCTTAGAAATAGACTCAATACCTATTCGTCAGCTTACGATTATATAAGTAGTATAGAAGTTTATGTTGATAACCCAACCATAGTCAGTGGAGGGACTTATAAGTACATAGATGATGAGATTAAAAAGTCTATATGGTTTAATAGGCTTTATAGTTCTAATAGCTATGTTGATATAAGTTCTTATTTAGGATATACCAAGAACTTGCCGACTAAACGTATAGGATATCTTTGTATTACAAGAAATTTAAACTCATATCCATCCTCTGAATACGAGAAAAAGAAAGTGCTTAAAGTAGATATAGATATTGGTAAGCTAGTTGATATTTTTAAAAGAGAGAAGGGTTTTTTAAATCTGTATTTACTGGATCCCGAGGATAATATTATATGCTCATCATCATCATCGAATGATTTTGAATATATGTATAGTTTTGATAAATATAATAGTGAAAGTTTTGGTAAGGATAACACCTTATTTGAAACACCTCTTAGCGGTTCAATATACTTAAAGGGATGGAGATTAGTTGGCGTTACAAATAAGGAACGAATGGAGAAAGAGATAAATGAAACCTTAAGTTTTGTATTCATTTTTGCTGGGATAAGTATACTTATATCATCTTTGCTTATTTTTATCATGACTAATTCCTACAACTACCGTTTAAAGAAGCTTTCAAAGCATATGCTTAAATTTAAGGATGGACAAATAGACTTAATTCAGATTAATGAGGGGGCTGATGAAATAGGGGAAGTTATAAGAAGCTTCAACCTTATGGCATATAAAAACAACTCATTAATAAATGATGTATATAAGCTTGAGATACAGAAAAAGGACCTTGAGCTTGAAAGAGTGCGTGCTGAAATCAATTTTTTACAAAGCCAGATGGACCCACATTTTCTGTTCAATACATTAAATGCTATATTAGTCGTCAGCACTAAAAATGGATATACAGCTATAATTGATATTATAAAGTACCTCTCAAAAACGTTACGGAGGCTTCTGAGCTGGAAGGATGATTTAGTTACAATAAGAGAAGAGCTTTCTTTTACTGAAATGTATCTGAAAATTGAAAAATTCAGATTTAGTGACAAAATTGAATACTATATTAACATAGACGAAGGTATTATGGATTATAAAATACCTAAAATGAGCTTACAGGCTCTTGTTGAAAATGCTTGCAAACATGGAATTCAAGCAATTACAGAGGTGGGTATAGTAAAAATATGTGCCGATATATATGAAAACAACCTGAGAGTGTGGGTTGAAGACAATGGAGCAGGTATGGAGAGTGAAAAACTTAGTGAGCTAATTTACAATGTTACTAGTAATGAAGAACTTAGCTCAAATATAGGTCTTAGAAACGTATATAGAAGGCTCAGACTTTATTATGGAGATAGTATTTCATTTAACATTGAGAGTGGAAAAAATGCAGGTACTAAAGTGTACTTCTTAATAGATTGTGAAAAAATAAAATTGTAAGTTTGCCGTATTCACATTTATTATTAAAACTAATTGGAGGATTATATGTTTAAGGTTTTAATTGTAGACGATGAGCCAATGTCAATAGAAGCAATAAAGTTAGCTGCTGATTGGGAGGCACTCAACCTATTCATATGTGGAGAATGTAGTAATGGAGAAGAGGCTTTAAAGCGTGCAAATGAACTTAGACCAGATATAATAATAACAGATGTAAGTATGCCTGTAATGAATGGGATAGAGCTTGTGAAGCGAGTAATTGAAGATGTTGATTCAAATATTAAGTTTATATTAGTCAGTGGCTATGAGGAATTTGATTATGCAAAAGGTGCTATGCAGCTAGGCGTTCAGCATTATATTTTAAAACCCATTTTTAGGGATGAGTTTTCTGAGGTGCTGTTACAAATACTGCCTAGTATTGAGGAAAATAAAAAAATAAAAAACATTTGCTCCAAAAATACTGAGTTCGATATTGGTATTTTATTTGAAAAGTTTTTGGCAGGAACGATAAGTAAAGAGGACCTGGGATCTGTGCTGCATAATCATATTATAAGGAAAGATCCTTCTTGGGTTTTTACGGGTATTGAAGCTATTTATAATTTTGGCAGGGATGATTTTGACAAGGACTCTTTAATAGGCATTAAAATTTTCGACAAAGTCAAGGCTTCATTAATAGCTCAGGGGTTAAAAGATATACTCATCTATCCAGCATTTTCTAATAACAGCGTTAAAGGATTTATTATTTGCTCTGAGGGAAAAACAGCAATTGAGTATATAATTCTATCTGTACATAAAGCATTACAGCAGATATACATCGATAGCTTCTATTTGTCTGTAGGCAATGTGTATAACGATTTTTCATATATTGGAGAGTCTATGAGGGAAGCACAAATTGCCATGAGTTATCGTTTTTATAGCCCTACTGGAAGTATTTTACAGTATAAGGATTGTTCAAAATATTCATTAAGCTATAGCTTTGAGAACACTGAATATATGGAGGAATTAAGGAGTGCATTTGAAAATATTAATAAGGATAGAATCTTAGCAGCTATAGATAAAGTCTTTGAACTTTTTATTCATGAACATATAGCTCATAATATGATTGAAATATATTTAAATAGCATTATTTACAGGAGTTTAACCATTCTAAATGCAATAGAAGAAAATAATGATGATATACCATTTGTAAACAATGTTAGCAAATTACTTCGTACAGCTAAAACTATAGATGAAATGAAGCTCTTTATAAGTCAATATTGTATTGAGTTCTGTAATTATGCTCAAAGTGCAAAAAATAAATATAAGCAAGCAGATAAGATGAAGGTTGAAGAGTATATTAATCAAAATTATAGAAGAAACTTAACTATTAAAGAAATTTCAAGTAAACTTTACATTCATCCAACTTATTTAGGAAGTCAAATTAGTAAATGGTTTGGTTGTAGTTTTAACGACTATGTGCATAACCTTAGAATGAAGGAAGCAGAAAAGCTCATTAAAGATACAAATCAAAAGGCCATCCAAATTGCTGAGTATTTGGGCTACTCCTCTTATAGCAATTTTCTTGAACAATTTACAAAGACGTTTTCAATGAAGCCAAGTGAATATAGAAATATGTTTAATTAAAGAACTAAACTTTTTAGGTACTATATCTGTATTTTAACTAATTGAATGTTCCTCTCAATAAGTGGATAATAAATACACAGTATTACTATAAAGGATAATACTGATAAAAAATTAAGGGGGACAATAAATGTTAGGAAGAAAAAGAATTTTGGCTTTATTATTAGTACTAGCAATGATGGCTTCTGTAGTAGCTGGATGTGGGGGAGATACTGATAGCGGCAAAGCTACAACCTCAGACACCTCAACAGTAGCTACATCAAAGGACGCTGATTTAGAACCAATAGAAATAAGCTTTTTTATATCTGACCCTGGTCAAGCACCAACAGCAGATAACAAGATCTACAAATTGATTGAAGAAAAGCTTGGAGTTAAGTGTAAGTTTGAATTCCTGGTGGGCGATAAGGATCAAAAGATTGGTGTATTGATTGCCGGTGGTGAATATCCAGATGTACTTTCTGTTGATACCTTTACTAACCCTAAGTTTACAGCAGCTGGTGCATTAATCCCACTAGAGGATTTAATAGAAGAACATGCACCAAATCTTAAAAAACACTATGCACCATTTGCAAAACAGGTTAAAGACCCTAATGATGGACATTTCTATACAATGCCTGACTATGGTGTATATTATAATGATTTTAAAACAAATATATGGCAAGGACCTGCCTTCTGGATACAGAAAGCAGTATTAAAAGAATTTGGTTATCCTAAGGTTGAAACTCTTGATCAGTATTTTGATTTAATTGAAAAATACAAAGCTAAATATCCACAAATCGATGGTCAGCCTACTATAGGTTTTGAAATTCTTTCTGACGGCTGGAGAGATTTCTGCTTGAAGAATCCTCCTGAGCACCTAATCGGACATCCAAATGACGGTCAAGTAGTTGTTGATCCTGAAACAAATGTAGCTGAATTTTTCTGGGATAAGGATTATTCAAAGACATACTACAAGAAGCTTAATGATATGTTTAATAAAGGTGTAATAGATCCTGAAACCTTTACTTTAAACTATGACCAGTACATGGCTAAGCTATCAAGTGGTAGAGTTCTTGGTACCTTTGACCAATTCTGGAATTTCAGCAATGCTGATTTAACACTTAAAGAGCAAAAGAAAATTGAAAGAACATGGGCGCCTTGTGCTATAACATTAGATAGTAGCTATAAGCCTTACTATCAAGATCGTCCTGCATTAAATGTTAATACTGGATTTGCTATAACATCAAGCTGTAAAGACCCTGTAAGAGTTATTAAATTCTTTGATGCATTAATGACTGAGGAATGGCAGAAAATACTAGGTTGGATGATTGAAGGTGAAGATTACTCCGTAGACGCAAATGGTCAATTTGTCAGAACTCCAGAACAACGTACTAACTACGAAAACCAATCCTGGAGACTTCAGAATATGGCATATACACTATGGTTCTATGGACCAAAAATGGAAGGCACATTCTCAGACGGAAATGCATGTTCTCCTGGATTCCAGCCAAAAGAATTCTATGAATCACTCGTTGATTATGATAAGGAATTCTTGAAGGCATATGGATATGAGACTTGGACACAATTCCTAAATGATCCTCCTGAGAATAGAAAATCATATCCAGCATGGGGAATAGACTTAGTTGACGGTTCTCCTGCAAGTATTGCCAATACTAAAATCGGAGAAACAGGTACTAAATATCTACCAAAGGCAATTCTATCAAAACCAGCTGACTTTGATAAGGTTTGGGATGAATATGTTGCTGAGCTTCATAAATGTGATATTGATGCTTACTTAGCAAGAATTAATGATCAGCTTAAGTGGAGACAAGATAACTGGTAATAAGAAGGCATGTAAGCGAAACAATTATTGGAGCATATGCAAATATGCTCCAATAAATATATAATTGAATTGTATATAATTATTTTAGATTGACTGGAGGGCAGTATGGCTAATAATTCGACTGCTTTAAGTACCAATAAAAATCAAAGAAAACAAATAGAAGTGCAGACTAGTAAGTGGAAGATGCTAAAAAATCAAAAGCAACTGGTTTTTATGTCTGTACCCTTGCTTATATATATAATAATTTTCTCTTATGCTCCTCTTTGGGGCTGGCTTATGTCATTCCAGAATTATAAACCAGCAAAGACTTTCTTTGAGCAGAAGTGGGTTGGTTTACAGCATTTTGAATTCCTATTTAGTGATCCAAATTTTTTAAGAGATTTCAGAAATACATTTGCCATGAGCGTTATTAACCTTGTGCTAAGCTTTGCTACAGCTATTCTTTTCGCATTGCTTTTAAATGAAGTAAAAAATATATTCTTCAAGAGAACTATTCAAACGATTTCCTATTTACCTCACTTTTTATCGTGGATTATTGTAACTGGTATAGCTGCAACATGCTTGTCTACTGAAGGCGGTATAATAAATGAAGTGCTAATGGCTATAGGAATAGTAGACTCACCAGTATTATGGCTAAGTGAAGGGAAGTATTTTTGGGGCATTGTCGGTGCAACTAATGTGTGGAAGGAATTAGGCTGGAACACAATAATTTATATAGCTGCGATAGCCGCAATAGACCCCGCTCTATATGAAGCAGCACAAATGGATGGTGCAGGAAGGTTCCGAAAGATGTGGAACGTTACGCTTCCTGGTATTAAACCTACAATTATAATATTGCTTATAATGAATATTGCTCGTGTTATGGATGCAGGTTTCGAAATTCAGTATATACTTGGTAATGGTCTGACAATAGATTGGGCAGAAACAATAGATATTTATGTACTGAAATATGGATTAGAGCAATCGAATTTCTCGTTGGCAACAGCAGCGGGAATGATTAGGAGTGTTATCAGTATTGCACTTCTGTTTATAGCTAATTTCATAGCAAAGAAATTTGGAGAAGAAAGGATTGTATAGGTGATACTATGAATATAATACGAAAACAATTAAAGATTGGTGACATAGCATTCAATATCTTCAATGTAACCTTTATGCTGATGTTGATAGTAGTAACACTATATCCTTTTCTTAATACAATAGCAGTATCTTTTAATAATGGACTTGATACCGTCAGAGGCGGAATTTATCTATGGCCAAGAGAATTTTCATTACAAAATTACAAGGCTGTTTTTTTCTCAGGTACAGTTTATAATGCTTTTTTTGTTTCAGTAGCTAGAACAGTTCTTTCAACAGTATTAAATTTATTTCTTACTACAATGCTTTCATACACATTAAGTAGAAAGGAATTTGTTTTTAGAAAACCAATAACCGTTGTTTTTGTACTCACAATGTATTTTAATGCAGGCCTTATACCCAATTTTCTGTTGTTAAGGGGCTTGGGGTTTTATGGAAGTTTTTGGGTTTATGTAATTCCTACACTTATCTCAGCCTTTAATATGATTGTTATCAGAACTTATATTGGAACTATACCTGAAAGCTTGATAGAATCAGCAAGAATAGATGGGGCGGGAGATTTTAGAATATTTATTAAGGTAATATTCCCTCTATGTAAGCCTTGTCTTGCAACAATAGCACTATTCGTAGCGGTAGGTTCTTGGAATCAATGGTTTGATACATTTATATATAACTCACATAAGCCAGAACTAAGTACCTTGCAG
>JAEZOA010000083.1 GCA_023441625.1 Bacillota bacterium | reverse complement strand
TTAGAATCATCGCTCCCCCAATCCTTATCCTTTTTAATTTCTATATTGTTTTTAATCAACCCAATTGAATCCAATTCAATTTTCATTATTTTTTCTCCAATCTTTTCAATCTATTTGTTCGTTTTATTAAACAATACTGATTCAAAGTGATTTATTACAAATAATACTACATCTGGAAGATATCCATGTCAAGTTCACCCATAACCTTATATTGCTATTTTTAAAATTATCAATTATAGTTATATTAACAACTATTATAAAGGGGTATTTAAATGGCAACTGGAACTATAGTCAGCATCATATATTTATTAATAATTGGTATAATTGTTTCAATACTAGCAAGATTCATAGGTTCAAGAATATTTAATTTTTCAAAAATATTTAACTTTTTTATAAAACTTTTTCGAAGGTTAGGTTCGCAATAGACTTATTTCGTGCAACAAAAAAGCAATCCCTATTTACTGAATTTGCGGTAGTAATGACTCTCAAAATATAAAAACTATTGATAATGATAATATGGACATAAAGATTATTTACTCTTGATATGACGGTGTTCTTCTAACTCCATATTAATAAAAGAATTTATCATATTGCGATAAACTATATCAATTATATCTGGGTTTAAATTATTGTCTGCTGCAATTTTACGAACTTTTTCAATAACCATTTCTACTCTATTTGGTGCTTTTACATCTTCACTGTCTTTTTTAAAATTAGCAGCTTGTTTAACATAATAACTTCTCTCAGCAATTAGCTTAACAATTTGATTATCAATCCTATCTATATTCTCTCTAACCTCATTTAAATCTTTACAAATATTCATCACTTATACTCCTCTATTGTATATCTAAAATAATTCTTATAGTTGTCCACTAGACCAACTTTGTAAATATGACCTTCCTATAATAAATTTTAGCCTTCTATTATATAATTTAGTTTTGGAATTATACGTCCTTTCTTAAGAAGTGATTCTACTTCTCCGCATATAAACGCTCCCATCCTAATATAAAACTCCTTAGCCTGCGGACTTGTAACTAAGCTAAATTCTTTTATGCCACGATTCCTGCAATCCTCAATCAAATAGTTCCAAAGTGTTTTTCCATAACCTTTACCAATATATTTTGGATCAATATAGAAATACTCTAAGGAAGTCTCGCTCTTATCAACAATTACACTGTAAAATCCAATAATATTATCATCTTCTTCTAAAATAATTGTTGGATTACTATTTATAAATTGTTCACTGACACTATAAGTAGACCTAAACTTATTCATATAATCTAAGTCATATCCCCAATAAGCTTCGGATTTATAAGCTAATTCCATTAGAATATTATGTTCGTTCTCTTTAGCATCTCTTATTTTCACCCTATTGAAATTCTCCTTCATTCAAAATTTCTCACTAGCTATTGGTACATAGCATAGCTTGTTATCAATACGTTTACTTTCCATAAGTGAAATTGATTTGACCTTGAAAGTTAAATTATTTATTGCTATGTTATTTGCCACTTCATCAAAATCTTCAATTTTCACTTCTCTAGCTAAAGTAATGTGAGGGCTAAAGCCTCTGTCCTCCTTCTGGTACTCATATTTTACTAATGAGGTTTCAAGCTTAGAATACAAAGCCTCAAGTTCTTGGTTTTTTTTGAGACCAACCCAAATAATTTTTTTGTTTCCTTTATCAAATTTACCTAAATTATTTAGTATCAATTCAATTGCTGAAACTGCACTAGCACTCTCTTTCAACGCTGTTATTAGCTGTGTTATCTGAATCGGAGTTTGTTCACCAATAAACCTTAATGTTAAATGAAAATTCTCTTTAGAAGTAAATTTTCCAGCCATACAATACTGCCTAATCTCTTCCTGTATGTTATACAAATACTCCTTTAGCTCCTCTTCAAACTCAATTGCAAAAAATACTCTCATCTCTATGTCCATGCCCAGCATTTTGCACTAGAACATCAAATGAAATGTGCATTTATTGAAAAAATAGCATGAGCTAGGTTTCTCCTTTATTTTTATAATTTCTTTCAACTTCCGCCACACTACTTACTGCATACCCCTGTTACCACAATGTCTGCATCAACATCAGCTATTGGTACTGCTGCCTTATTATTTACCAAAGTCAACATCCTTTTAGCGCCCTTACCAATCGTTATTGAAATACTTTCTGGAGATTTGTAACCTTTGTTAGGAGTAATAGTTAAAATTAACTCTCCGTCTGAAACCCTGGTTGTCAGCTTCCCTTTAGTAATAGTTGCTTTCACACTATACGGTAAATTATTGTTTAGTGCTGCAGCAGCTACAATGGTATATATAACACTATGTCCCTTTGCTGTGGGATGAGGATCAAAGGTTTTTCCTGTATTAGCGTTTACTAGTTCAGTCCCTGCCGTTGCCTTTGAAAAGGCTGAATAAACGTCAGCAACCTTATAATTTTTTCCATTTGCTGAGTCTTTAATTATTTTAGTATTCATTGATTTTATGGCTATATTAAAAAAGTCAGTAAAGGGCAAATCATATGGATTATAAATTGTTTGTACAATTATTTGAGCTTTAGGATTTAATTTCTTTATAGTACTAATAATATTAGCAAAGTCTCCTACTTTCTTTAGCTTTGTGTCTCCATTAAATGCTATAGCAGCGTCATTTACATTCTTCTGTAATCGTTCTTTTGCAGCCGAATCAATAATTAGGCTAAAAGCCGCTAATTGTATTTCTTGTTCACTAGCAGTAAATATACTCTTGTCTTTTCCAAGCTTTTCATTTAAAGAAGCAAGAAGTGGCAGCATAACATTATTTCCACCTATAGAAATAGTAATTACACTTGCATTCTTAATTTGTTCTATAGCAGCTTTCTGCTCATCTGTTGTTGGTTTGGAGATTGCTTCTAGAAGTCGCATGGAATCAATCCCCTCAACACCTAAATTTACAGGTTTTTTACCTAGCTTTTTGCTCAGCTTATTAACAAAATTTTCAGGACTTGATATGTTTTTTATGTCATTTGCATTAAAGTTTTCCAAACCATAGCCTGTTGTAATGGAATCACCTAAAGCTACATATGTAGATGTAATTTTTGCAGCAGCATTGGCCTCAGGTACATAATTAAACTTAGTTATGCCAAGCAGAAATGCTATGCTAAGTACGAGTAAAAGCACTATTTTTAATTGACATAAGCAATGTTGGCTTGCCAACTTGCGTTGTTTTTTCAAATCTTATCAACTCCAATTCAAAATACAAGACAGAAAATAAGCCTGCCTTTTTCTCAATTATAACTAATTTAGTTTAGTTTTTCAAATTAATGTCATATAAAAATATAGTGGAGTCACCTCCACTATATAGATTATTAAGAATTTAGTTATTTATCGCTCAAATTATTTTGACTAATTGCTTTAACCTTATCAACAAATATATCTGTCAGCTCATTAGCAAATTCTTGAGAGTATCCCTCACTAATCACCTTACAAATTGGTTTTTCAGCATCTGGTAGAATCAATACCCAACCTTTGTCACCGAAAACCTTAACTCCTTCTGTTGTTTCTATTTTTGAACTGTCATTTTCTTCAATAATGGCTCTTATTACCTTCCCTTTTGCTGACCAAGGACACTTTACTTCCTTCTTCAGAATATGAAAATCAGGTACCATATCAACTACTTCACTAAGCATTAAATCATTGATAGCCATGTAGTCTATTATTTTAACTAATCCTGCAATTGCATCGAAATTCATTGCAAAAAAATCATTTATATTCTCTTTATACTCTTCACAAAGCATTTTATTCATTACTTCTTTAGTAGAGGTTTTAGTTCTAACAACCATTCCATCATTTTGCCCTGCAATTTTCTCAATTACATCGCTTGTATTTAGTGGTACAACAACAGTGTTGCCCTTATTAGTTTTCAAATGTATTAAGGATATAAGGGCCATATATAAATCATCTGCTATAACTCTTCCTTTTGTGTCTATTAACATCATTTTTTCATAAGAATTTTCAAAATATACTCCAATATCATATTTACCCTGCTTTACACTATTTGTAAGTGTTTTAATATCAGAGAACATGCTCTCCTTTTTCTTATGAATGCCATCACTACTTGAGTTTATAAATACAAATTCACAATTTAGCTCACTTAATATCCTCTCAACTATATTTTTTAAATAGTTTGACTTTGTTATCAAGGCAATTTTGAAATTATGCTCTTTTGCCAATAAACTATTTAGAATGGTTTGAATATAAAACACGCTATGTTCAGGAATAGATATTATTGGCTTAATTTCATTTGTTGAACAGCGGACAAAATCTTCTCTAATAAAATAATTTTCAATTTTTCTTTCTTCCATCCTGCTTATATTGCTGCCCTGTTTGTTTAAGACATCTATAACCAACATATCCTTTTCTTTTCCCAATGCAGAGATATGAATTCCACCATCTAAATTGTAAAATCTAATAGCTGATCTTGTTACAGGCAATAATGAGGTGCCAATATCGTAAACTTCAATTCCAGCAGACATTAGGCCTGATACTATCGAATTTTTCAGCATTTTCAAAGCATCTATATCCTCACAGCAAACTCCAATTTTTGAACCTCTTTTGCAAATAGCTCCATAAGTAGCTCCTAACTTCGAAGCAAATTCAGGAGTAATATCCATATTTATTTCACCTAAAATACCTCTGTTGCCAAATAAGTTTTTAGAATACTTTGAGCCCCATACTAAGTTTGAATTTATTTCTGTACCTGAATCAATGTTTTTATTTGGCCATATTTTAATCCCAGGTTTGATAACCGAGTTTTTTCCTATTATGCAATTATCTCCAACTACTGAGCCTTCAAACGCTGAAGCTTTCTCCTTGAATTGGACCTTATTGCAAAGTACACAGCCTCTTAATTGAGTTTTACTTTTCAAAATACATCCCTTTGACAAAACACTTTTTTTCACAGTGCTATTTTCGTCAACTTGACTTGCTTCTCCAATTATACAATAATCTCCAACAGTGCTGCCAGCTCTTATTACTGAATTTTTACCAATTAAAACAGGTGGCTTTATTATTGCTTCCTTTGATACAATCGCACCATCAGCCACCCATACCCCCTGTCTTATTTCCCTTGCATCAATTTTTACGTCTACCTTCTTATCTAAAATATCACTTTGCACAGTAACATAAGCATCTAAGTCACCAATATCACACCAATAATCCTCAGAAACAAAACCATATATGGGTTTGTTTTGATTTAAAAGAATAGGAAACAAATCCTTACTAAAATCAAAAATTTGATTAGATTTTATATTGTTTAAGACCTCAGGAGACAAAATGTAAATTCCTGTATTTACCGTATCACTGAACACTTCGCCCCAGCTTGGCTTTTCAAGAAAACGAGTTATTCTACCTATCTGGTCTGTAACTACTATGCCATATTCAATAGGATTTTCTACTTTCTTTAGTACTAGAGTTGCTATTGCACCACTTGTTTTGTGAAATTCGATTGCTTTATCTAAATTTATATCTGTTAATGCATCACCACTAATAACGATGAAGGTATCATCTAAAAAATTCTCTGCATTTTTTACGCTTCCTGCGGTTCCTAACGGTACATCCTCTATAAAATACTTTAAGTTTACTCCAAATTCACTTCCATCACTAAAATAGTCCTTTATTATTTCTGGCATATAAGCAAGTGTAACAGCAATATCTTTTATACCATATTTTTTTAATAGTTCTATAATATGTTCCATTACTGGCTTGTTGGCAATTGGTACCATAGGCTTTGGTCGGTTACAGGTCAACGGTCTTAATCTTGACCCTTCACCACCCGCCATAATAACAGCTTTCATCAGATCCATCCTTTCAAATGTTTGTTGTATGACTTGTTAGTCCTTGTCGAATTAATTCGCAAATTTGAATGAAACCTTTTTAAACTGATTTATGGTACTATTTTGACCTTAACATAAAAAACTATTCGATTTAGCATCGTTATAAAATTTGGTAATAAAAAATTAGACCTAAACTAAATAATTATAGAACATATGAGTATAATTATTGATAAAGCAGCAAATCCATATGTATTCCTATATCTATAATACAGTGCTTCACTAATAGCATAAACAGAAAATATTATCGTAGTAATAATTAGACCATTTTTAAAATAATAGCTGCTTATATACGTTGCTAATGATACCCCAAAGAATGCAATTCCAGCTAGTAGCATACATACTACTTTGATACGGCAGTGTTCACTTGATGTTACAACCTGCATCTTTGTCGACTCATGACAATGATTCATCATCCCGCTTGGCACCCCGCATTACTGCGACGCACCGAGTTTAGCTACACGGCTCACTGGTGATTACCGTGGTCGGACTTACACCGACTGGCGTGGTCCAGCTTTGCTGGACACACGACACACCGGGATAAAGAGAGGTGGACGCGTTGTGTCCCCTCTCGGATCACACCAGCCCGCAATGCGGGCTGCGGCATTTGCATAGGTGGTCGGAATGACCAGTTGTGTGTAGAGTGGGTGGTCGTGAAATTAACTCATGCCCTGTGATTAAATATTTTGGGGGTGTACGAATAGGTGTACTGGCGTGTTGACTGTATACTATTTCTAAGTCAACTCGTCTGTAACAGTTTTCTCCAAGCGAAAGAATTGCCCCTTAACCACTAGTGTTGCAATACCATTAGTGTCTACGACTAAACCAAAAGAATCCTCGTAATCTTTAAGGCTTAATGAGATACATAAAAATGGTGGTGATATGCCATCCCATATATCTGATGGCTGCCTATATATCGAGAATAAGTCATCCCATGTCAAAACGTTATAGCCTAATTCGGTCGGAGGTGAAAAAGCTGTTATATTTTTTGAATCTATATAAAGTTTTTTATACAAGTACTTTTCCTTTATTTCCTTAATTACTTTTTCATTTTCACTTTTTTCAGCTTTTGTAGTCGCCTCAGCTCCGTGATATTCAATACTTTCACCTAAATACTCCGTAATTTTCCATTCGCCATAAGTAGCAGAAATTGCCTCGGATTCCGCAGTTTTTGAAATAAGGTTATTATTTTCTTTCTTTGGTTGCATAACACAATAAACTACTGTGAATAAAAAAATCACAATCACGATAACAATAACTACTTTAATTTTTTTGTTTTGTATAATCTCTTTTAACATCATAAACCCTCACAAAATCTCCAAATTTATAGATTTCATATTCATCCATTCGCCTAAGTTTTAAGCCTTCGTAATACACTTTTTGTATTTTTACTAAACTTGTTTATATTAATATTGTAGCCATATCCTGAATTTAGCGACTTTATATACCCCTCAATAGAAGCATATTTTTTATCTAAATCTTTAATTAATAAATCTAAAGCTTCTTGCTCACTTAACCCAGCACTGAAATCTTCACCTGGTAACAAATCATGTCCGTAGTCAATTGTTTATCCGCCGTTATCCAGTGCAAATCTTCCGTTAACCTTTTTGTGAGTTTCATATGATTTAATTATGCCATTAACATATGCTTTTGGGTATTTAGGTGTATACGATATTGTTGCCGTTTTTATCTGTGACACAGGCTGTGTTTCCTGATAAGTCGTAATTGTAGGTTTCTGCTTTGTTGTCTGAATTGATTACAGGCTTTAGGATTTGCAAACCGACAAGCCATAAAAGCCCTTTTACACACTATGATAGAAGAATGGGAGCGAAACCTTCTCTAAACTGTATACCTTATCCCTTCACCTTTATTTAAATCCTCGAAATAATTATCAGGTAAAAACGTTTCAAAAACAAAATCTATGCTATCTTGCCTACTTTGAACTTTCGCTTTGATCCTTCTAGTTGTCTGGAAGCCATCTATATATATCTTTGCAAAATAATTACCATTTTCTTTATAAATATTATTTATATAGTACATATTTTCATCTGGTGGAGCAAATTCATAAAATTCATAATCCCCTAGCCATTCATCTAAATTAACATTATTAATGCTAAGACTGGCTGTTATCCGAACACCCTAAAAATGGTGTTATAAACATTATACACACAGAAATATAATATATAGTTCTACGCCACACCTTCATCTTACTACCCCCTATCTTATTTTTTCTTATAAGTATTTCTTCTTTCTATAACCTTTTGAGTAGCTTCTTCTTTAGTAATATTACCATCTCCATCAATATCAAGTCCATAATTTTGTTCGTACTGAATAGAGCCTTTCGACCACAATACAGTATCATCAGGTTTTCCAATTGCAAATGAATTTCTACCACACAATATAGAAATATAAATATGGCTTATTGTTTTTAATTTACCATCGTTAGCTAAATTCTCTGGATACTTATATACATAGTGTGTTTGAATTTGAGTAGGTGTAATGCTTTTCTTTAATATATATTGTATGTCTTTTCCAGTTGCTTCGTCAATATATTCGCTTGGCTGTGGTGAGGTGTAGGTCTCATTAAGTGACAGCCTGTTTCCTGCTTTGTCATAGGAATATACTGTGGTCTTGCCCGGTGTTGTCACCTTAGTTATTCTGCCCGCATTGTCATATTCATAGTCTGTTGTGCCATAGCTATCTGTTTTTGATAGCTGTCTTCCTGCAAGGTCATAGGTGTAGTTATATTCTGATATGATAGCCCCATTTGGTTTTTCGCTTGTTAATTGTTTTAATTGATTATCTTTATCGTAGGTGTATTGCTCGCTTACACCCCCATCATAATTTATTGCTTTCCTTCTGCCATTTTCATCGTAGGTGTAGGTGGTGGTTTTTCCATCGTTTGAGACTGTTTCCATTCTGCTGGACTTATCATAGGTGTAGATACTTGCGCCACTTTCGTCCTAATGTAAATTAGAAAACCAAAGGCCAACAAGATTCTTGTTTTCTCGTTGACCAACTGGTTTGTTACTATGTTAACTTTACTAATAATATTCGGAACATCATTATTTTCTAACTATACTTTTAATATAGTATACAATGTACCTGCTATGTATAGTTATGGAAATTTTATAAAGTCATAAACTGTCAAATAATTTTTAGGAGCATATATATCTCTAAAAGAATCTCGACGAATAGGTGAAATTATTCTCCAATCATCAACATTGAAATCTACTGTTAATTCTTGTACTCCATCAATTTTTATATCTCCAACTGTTTCAACATTAAGTTCTTTACCAATAAAAACAAATCCATTATGTGCTTGAGGCTCATAAACCTTTTGAAATGCGTAATTAAGTTCCATCAACGGGTCTCTTCCCTTCAAAGGCTCAGCTAAGTATATTACCCCACTATCAAGAAGTTCTCTAACTCCTTTTTCATCGCCAATAGCTTGCCAAATAGACCCGGTTACTTGGACGTGCTCGCAAATATAAACCTTCTGATCCTCAGTCTTTTTTAACTTTGTTAAATCTTCAGTATCAATATTAACAGCCATTTTGATAGGTATAAAATCTAATATTATAAAAATTACAAGCATTAAGACCAAAATACATAAAATCATTTTCTTGCTCCTTTTCATTTAACTAGCCTCCTATCATTTTTAGGTATAATTGGACAAATTCATTTTTTTATTGTTATTTAAATGGTAAAAAATCATAACCAACTAAGCTTTCAGATGGCAAATTATCAATGAGCCCTAATCTTCTATTGATAGGAGATGATA
>JAEZOA010000136.1 GCA_023441625.1 Bacillota bacterium | reverse complement strand
CTTTTTTAAACCATCAAGTGGTAGGGGGGACTAACTAATCCACAGTATCTTAAAACAGCATAGCTTAACCTCTAGAAAAGGTAAAGAAAAGCTATGACTATATAATACGAGGGGGACCGAGTCCATGCCAGTACTTTAATGGAGTTTTGTGCTAAATGCGGGGCATGGACATAATAATGGATAAGTCTTTAAACAATATATTGTCGGATTTTATAAATATTTCTAGCAGTGAGATGCAAGAACTTTTTAAGGAAATAAACCTGGATTTTTATGAAAAAGCAGTTGACTTAATATTAAATGCAGAGAACTCTGGCAACAGAGTTCATATTACTGGAATTGGTAAACCGGGACATGTTGCAAGCTATGTTGCTTCTCTACTATCATCTACTGGTACACCTACCTATGAGTTACATGGAACAGAAGCAGTACATGGATCATCAGGACAAGTAAAACCTGGAGATGTAGTTATAGCTATATCAAATAGTGGTGAAACATCTGAACTTAAAGCAACTGTAACAACTTTAAAGAATAATGGAGCCCAAATTATTGGTGTTACTGGTAAAAGAGAATCCTGGTTAGCTAAAAATAGTGATGCATTTCTATATGCAGGCGTTAATAAAGAAGGAGACCCACTTAATAGAGCACCGAGAGCATCAATACTTGCAGAAGTTTTTGTGCTTCAAGGTCTGAGTCTATTACTTCAATGTACAAAGGGAATAACTCCAACGCAATATGTGAAGTGGCATCCAGGTGGAGCTCTAGGGCAATTGAGAAGTGATGAGACGAAATAAGTAACTACTGAGCAAGCCACTTATCTAACACTTGTAGAGGTGGAAGTATTAAGTGGCTCTAAACATTAGGTAAATGTATTTCATATACTCTGTAGTGTACAAATTTCAGCAGATATTTTAAGGAAAAATAAGGAGAGAAATTATGCTTAAAACAGCTTGCATAAATCCCGATTTAATAGGTTTACTTGCTCAATGTGGACATGGAGACAAAGTACTTATAGCAGATGGTAACTATCCCCTTGATTCAAATTCTGGTGATACTACTGAAAAGATGTATTTAGGCCTTACTCATGGGATACCTCTGGTTACACAGGTTCTGGAGGTAATAGGTAAGACTATATCTATTGAAAATGCAGAAGTCATGGTACCAGAAACCGGAGATGAACCTGAGATTTTTATGGATTTTAAAAAATTACTCCCAGATAGTGTTAAGCTCAATAAACTTGGCCGATATGAGTTTTACGATGCCTGCAAAAAGGACAACGTGAAAATTGCAATATCTACAGGTGAGCAGAGAGTATTTGCAAATATTCTTATTACCATTGGTGTTGCGTAATTAATGTAATGCCAATATTTCTTTCTAAATCTTCTGTCAAACAACTATCATCTTCTGTATTGATTGCTATCGCCACTTACAATTTAAATCTATAATTCAATAATATTATGAAGCGATGATTAATAGATGCTTATTTTAAGTCTTTATCAGTACTCGATTTATATAAGGGTACATTCTCCAATATAGAAAAGTGATTATTTATCCAATAAAGTTATGTTGATAATGTTTTCTTTAAAATAGTTATTTTTTTGCGAAAAAACCTGTATAATATTAGTTATATCAATATTAGGTTTAAATTAATACTATTTAATCGGAGGATAACATGAAAACATGGGTTTTATACTACAGTAAGGGTGGAAATACGAAAAAAATTGCTGAGGCAATAGCAGAGGAGTTGGCAGTACCAAAGACTGAGCAGGTACCTCCAGCATATCCACCAGAGAATGTTCAGCTGCTCTTCCTTGGAACAGGTGTATATGCCGGAAAGCCAGATCCTAAAATGATTGAGTTTATAAGGACATTGAACAACAATAGAGTTAAAAATGCAGTGGTATTTGGTACAAAGGGTGGTAACGATAATAGAGCGATAGAAACTGTTAAGTCACTATTGAAGGAAAAGGGAATAAATGTAATTGATGAGACGTTTTCCTGCAAAGGAAAATACTTCTTATTCTTTAACAGAAAAAATCCAAACTGTGAAGAATTAAAGGCAGCAAAGGCTTTCGCAAGAAAGATATATGATAGCGTTAAAGCTTAAGAAGCTTAGGAAACTAGGGTTGGGGCAGTCGGTCAAATAGCCTATTTGACCGACTATCCGATTCAATATAAAAATAGGGTAACAGTGGGGCAGATGGCTTTAATACATTTCATAATTATGTGTAATTATTTTTAAATCACTTTGTTCTTTACTTTGGTCAATCCACGATGCTATCAAATTATCATCATTAAAGAGTATGAATATGAAGCCTTCTCTGACATCATTTTTTGATATTTCATATCCAAATAGATATACGCGCCTGCCCAGCTCTTTTGAAAAATCAGATCCCATCTTCTTAGATTGCTCATTTTTCTCATAAAAGAACTGACCTATTTCCATCTCACCATTTTTTTCAGTAAAATTTTGAGGAAGAATAAATTGCATTGCAACACCACTATTTACTATAATTTTATAGCCTTTTCTTTCAATGAACTTTATTGCTGTATTTTGGAGTTTCTGATATCTGTTTTTTGAATACTGTGAGTACCATTCCTGTGGAGATAAACTCTCATCATTTACATGGTTTTTGTCACCTAAAAGCTCCTTGCAAAGCGCCATCATAATATGACCTCTCAGGTCATTGTTGTTACCTGTTTCAAACTGAATAAGCAGGTAATTAAGAGCTTCATCCTTCATTAATATAATACTCTCGTATTCCTTTGGATGAGCCTTTATATAGACCCCAGGGTTTGATGCTGTATTAGGCGATGACATAATTGACTCGAGATACTTTTCGATTTCGTCATTTTTTAGTGTTTGGGTAGTCATAAGTGGCGAACTAGTTAGCGTCGATTGCTGTGGCATAAAAAACATATTGTTTAATTTATTAATGAGATTTTTAAGAGTTTGAACGCTTTCTACGTAATTCCGGACATCCCCATACATCAAAGCCACAGTGTTTTGTCTTTCAAAAGCCTGAGTATATATTGCCCCATCATAATTACCAGTTTCATCTGATATTTTATATTCTAAGAAATCAAGATTGTCTATTAAGCTAAAAAGTAAAATAGAATTCGGGTAAAATGGAATGGGAGATATTGCTCCGTCTACCTTAACACTGGAAGAGTCCTTCATAATTAAATTAATTGTAATTCCATATGGCTCTTTTTCTGTATGGAGTTCAACTGTATCGTGTGTAATACCTTCTGGTAATGGCATGGCATCAATAAGTTTAACAACCTTACCGTTGTTGCCTACATATGGAGTTTTATTAGCAATTAAAGTCTCAATATCGTAGCCTGAGTAAGTAGTTTTAGTTTGCGCTGCAGGCTGCTCATTCTCAGGATTTGCAGTAAATCCAACAATTAGTACTGTAGTTATAACAATTGTAACTACAACAGCCCAAAAAGCAGGCTTTTTGTAGTTTAGTATATTTTTAATTCTTGATTTAATATGACGCTCTCCAAAGGCAAGAGGACTACCCATTATCAAACCACTGTTTTTAACAGAAAGGGAGAGCAAAGATTTTGAATAGCTAGCCTTAATGATATTGCCTTTTTTACTAATAACATTTTCATCACAGGACATTTCCATATCCTTACTCATTAATGTAAAGGACAACCACATTAATGGATTAAACCAATGAAGTATCAGCACTAAAAAAGCAAATGGTTTTATTATGTAATCAAATCTTTTTATGTGGGTTTGTTCATGTTCTAAAATATAAGATAGCTCATTATCTTCCATTCCGGCAGGAATGAATATTTTAGGCTTAATAAATCCACATACAAAAGGTGTTGTAATTCTGTCAGTTTCAAATATATTATCTTTTAAAAGAGTAGCAGTTTTTACATTTTTTATTACTTTTATATAGGAAACTATACTATAGATAAGCAATACTAAAATACCTATAATCCAAAGATAGCTGGCAATTCCCATTACAATTTGCAAAGGCCCAGTACTAGCAATTGGTGTAGTAGATGGGAAAGTAGTAGTTACAGCATTATTTAGTATATTTAATCCGTAATTAACAGTAGGATTTAGTGCTACTTTATCTAAAGCTAATTCCGATATTGCTGTATTTGATTTATCCAAAAGGCTTAGAATACTTATAAAACTGAATTTTGAGCTAAAACTAAACGGAAAAACAAGGCGTATAAGTACTGGAAGCCATAGAATATAAGAGAAAAGCTTAGGAACTTTCTTCAAGAAGCTTCTTATTACAATAACTGCTAGAGCCACATAGCTGGCAGTTAAACTCATATTGAGTATTGCTGAAAATAAATCTGTCATTTTGTCGCCTCCTCAATGATACGCTTTAATTCCTCTGCCTCTTTTTTAGTTATTTTCTTTTCACCTAAAAATGCAGTTAAGAATCGTGGAAGAGACCCGTCAAAGGATTTTTCAATAACTGTTTGACTTTCATATTTCTGTGCAGCTTCTTTTTTTATAAGTGCTGAAACTATAGCATTTTCATTTTTAAGAATCCCACGCTCGCAAAGCTTTCTTAATACTGTGTATGTAGTAGACTTCTTCCAACCTAGTTTTTCAAAACTAAGCTTAACTAGTTCGGTTGAATTAATAGGTTCGTTTTCCCATATTATACTAGCAAATTTATATTCTGCATCAAATAATTTGTACTGCTCCATAATTATGCCCATGCCCCGCAATTGACACAAAACTCCATTAAAGTACTGGCATGGACTCGATCCCCCTTTTTTATTGTAATAAATTTCACACTTATAGAAACTCCATAAGTTTATTCTGATAGACCTAATAGAATGAGTTTATCACAATAAACCTATTGTGTCAATAACCCTATAATATGCAAATTAGTACACTCTTATCCACTTGATATTTTTTTCTGCTTTTTAGCCTGAAGCTTTATTTTGATTTTAGCACCGATCAGTAAAACAATTGGCAGTATAAACTGAAAAGGGATAGCATAATATTGATATATATTATTTGCCCAATTAAACATCTCCATTAAGTTGTCATAAACAATAAGTGCCAGACTCATCATAAGAAGGCCCAAGGGGGCAACGATATTTCTATAGTTATCAATTTTCAAAATCTTGGATACACCAATGGATGTGGCCAATAGACAAACACTTATTTTTACAAATGCTCCAAAAATAAATACAATTGACACTACTAGTTCAATTCTCTGAATGAAAATCCCTACTGTTATTGTCTTAACTGCCAGCATTGATGGGAAATAAACTTGATTAACACCCTCTGCGCCAATAACAAGTACATTTCTTACTAAAACACACAGTATCGCGGCTCCACCCATAATTGCACTGGTTAAAAAAAGCCTAAACATTTTATCATTATTCTTAATATTGTTAAACAGCATTGTAAAAATCACTGTTTCTAGAAATGGGAATGCAAGAAAGGAAAATGAAGAATATAGGATTGGTTTAATTCCTTCATACATAACCGGCTTTAAGTTAATAAAATGTGCTTTTGTTAAAGATAAAATAATTGTAATTATGAGTATGAACAAGATTAATGGAATAGTAAAGGAGGACCAGCGTCCTAACACTTCAATTCCTGCTTTACACATCCATATACATAATAGACCGATAAAGTATATACTCATAGTCTGCGGGGTTTCCGGAAGAGAGACTACATTAATATACTCTGAGAAGTTTCGTATAACCAATGCTCCCAAATGGAAGGCATACCAAATAAATAGCAATGATAATATTCTACCGAAGATATTTCCGAATACTTCTAATGCTATATCAAACAAGTTTTTGCCAGGATATAGCATGAGCAGTTTTGAGTATATATAAAGCATTGGAATTGATAATATTAGTGATAGTATGACGGATATCCAGACATCTTGTTTTGCTGCAATATCTGCACCAATCATAACTAAGCTGCCAACAAAATGCATTGATATCAAAAAAAAGCCCTGTCTGTTTGAAATTGTTTCTATACTCATTATTACTCCCCATTTCCTTTAGTCCTGCAAACCGAATATAAAAAATACTAGCTTTTTTAATGGTTTAGCAGGGCTTGGTACTTTAATTTCAAGTAAATATAAAATCACTATTAAATAAGCAAAAAATAAGATTATTGAATATAACCAAAACACCTTCCAATTTTTTTGGTGAAATATAGGAAGAAGATCAAAATATATAAATAAAAAACTAGTAACTGAAGCTAAAACTAGAATTATAAACATGCTAAGCTCCTTCTTTTATAGCTTTTGAACTGAAACCACAGTTTCTTATTTTAATATTAACATTTACATTACAATTTAATTCTTTGAATACGTTATCCCAATCTGGCTCGATCTGCTTCCAAAGCTTAGGTTCCTCTGCTTTAATTATTTTGTCAAATTTAAAAATATCGATACCGTACTCCTGCTGAACTTTTTTAACTATAGATTCTACAGATGATTTGACCTTATCTTCAGCATCCTTTTTTAGCTTACCTATGTTTTTTTTATCAGAAAAATCTATACTAGTTGCCATTTCTGCAATTGACACTTCTGTTGAAATATCAATATTCATAGTTAGCCTGTTATTAGTATAGCTAGGTTTAATTTTTGTTTTGGACTTAAATATTTCTAATGTAATATTATCTACTTTATTTTCGGGATTCTCATTAACCGTAATTAATCCTTTTTTGATTTCATTTCTTGTAAAAATGAGAAATTTTGAATCTGTTAAATTCAAATATCCAACAAGTTTATCACCCTTAAATACAGCAGTTCCAGCAAGTGTTGCTGTTTTTATACCCATATTTTCCATAAGTTGAACTGCAGGTATTATTGAACCAGCTAAGTGCAGATTTTCCATAAAATCATATACATGGACATCAGGAGCGTCGCCTATATCCTTTTGCTCAACCAGCATATTTTCAATATTATCTGAACTAGTCTGTGAAATAAGCATTTGCTGTAGTAACACATCTCTTGCAGTTTTTTCTTTTGAAATTAATACATACATTTCACTTCTTAGTTCTGCATCTCTTGCTATAAAATCTAGTGTCGGATTAATCCCTTCTTTTGCAATGTCTTCACTTATTATGACCATATTGGCATGAGCCCAATACAATCTTCTGCCAATGATATTGATTACATTTCTAATAGCTTCAAATATAGTTTTGCCTTCTGATTGAATCTGCTTTGCACTCTGCTTTGCTTGTACTCCTGACATTTCATAATCAATTACTTCTATAGTAAGCAAATATTTGTCACCTGCTTCGTTTTTATCAATAGCAAAGCCTGATACTAATAACATTTTTTCTAGATCTCTATAGTTCCAGCAGCCACACAAGGATACCGAAATAACAGAAATTAATATGACAAGTAGTATTATTTTTTTAGGTATTTTTTTTTCCATTTTTTTTGCCTCCAGGATCATTTCTAACTCGATTATTAGGAGCTATATATTTAGGACGATAAATTAAATCATTCCAGTTTGCTCTTAATATTGTGTCCTTTAAATTATCCAGATTTATATTTGTCAGATTCAACATATAAGGAACCCCAAAAGAACGCAATTGAAATAAGAGAATTAGTAATGCTATTATCCCAAACATATAACCATAAAAACCAAGCAAAGATGATAACAATAAAAAGATTAACCTTATAATTATTTCTGGACCTTTAATTTTGGGGGTTGTTAGTCCTGTGATTGCGGTTATTGCCAGTATAATAACTACAGGAGCACTTACAATTCTTGCTTCAACGGCTGCCGACCCCAATACTATACCGCCTACCACACTTATGGCTGTACCAACAGATGATGGCATACGTATACCAGTTTCTCTTAGTAGCTCAAAGGCTACCAACAGTAATAGCATCTCAAGAAAAGTTGGAAAGGGCACGCCTTGTCTTGCAGATGCTATACTCTTAATAAAGGCCGTCGGTATCATTTCCTGATGAAAGGTAGTCACTGCAACATATATAGCAGGAGCACTAATAGTTATAATAAAGCTCAATACTCTTAAAATTCTATTTATAGATGCATAATAAAAATTGATATAGTAATCTTCACTAGATTGAAAATATTCAATAAAAATATAAGGTATAGTCAGGACAAAAGGCGTTCCATCTATCACTATTGCAATACGCCCTTCTAATAATTTTCCTGCTACAACGTCTGGTCTTTCTGTTCCACCAACTGTTTTAAAGGGGCAATATGTGTTATCCTTTATAATTTCCACAATATTTCCTGTGCCTAAAATTCCATCAATATTTATAGCATCTAATCGTCTGTTGACCTCATCCAGAATTTGCTTATTTACGATACCATCAATATAGCATATACAGATCTTTGTATTTGATTCTTTTCCAAGAAATCTAAACTTAAATTTCAAGTTATTTGTAACTAATCGTCTCCTTATCATAGTAAGATTCATATTTAACGACTCTGTAAAACCTTCTCTTGGTCCGCGTAATACCCTTTCTGATTCAGGCTCGCTGATGGATCTGGTCTGCCAGCCAATTGAGCTGATAATTAAGGCTTCATTAAAACCATCTATAAATAAAACTGTATCGCCTATTATTATTGCATGTGTTATTTTGTCAACTGAGGTAGTATTTTCAATACTACTTGTCATCAGAACATGATTCATTATTTTATCTATTGCATTAGTTTTACTATCAAGAGAAGTACTTAGTAACATTGGTTTTATTACATTATCAGTAACAAGTGCTTTATCAATCATGTCATTTATATACATAATACAACACTTAATATCAGTATTTTGGGCATTCTCAAACTGCCTGACAATAAGTGTGTCATCGTCTTTAAAAATATCTTTAAAGGTTGAAATATTATCTTTTAAGGATTTACTCAGATTAGAATCTTTAGGCTTATTATTATCCTTGATGGGTTCATTTAATATTGATTTTTTATTTTTAGATCTTTTAAACATTAACTATCTCCTTAAAAAATACTGATAATAAACTAAATTTCCTAGTATAAAAGTATTATTCAGTAGTATTTACAAGAGATAGGAATTAATACAAAGTTGAAATAAAAATCATTTGACAAATTTATACAGTTGATTAGGATATAGGAGAATCAATCCATAGGTCAGAAGAATCAAGAACTTGATTTATTACTCCAAGATAGCTAGCTGAGGTATGGCATTTCTTGATTTTCTTCATGAGTCTGCCATCCTTATCTGTGTGGACCGATAGATATACCCAGAATTCCTTCATTTTGTCACACAAATGTTTTTCACCAGAAAGTATATTTTTATAATAGCTAAAAACTTCATCGTGGAAGGCCCTAATCATGTTTTTTTTGTTGGAAGCTGGAGTTAAATGACCTTTGATGGCTGCTGGCAGAAATGGATCTCTAAGAGCTCCTCTGCCCAGCATGAAGTTGTTTATAGTTGAAAGACGCTGGCTGATTCTCATAAAGTCATCATATGTGAATATATCACCATTATAGGTTACTTCATGTTTACAAGCCGATGCAAGAGCTTCAAAGGAATTCAAATCAACATTACCGGTGTACATTTGCTTACCAGTTCGGGCATGTATAATCACTCCACCCAATGGGTAATCATTAAGCAGTTCAATTACATGAATTCCAGCTTCAGAATCATCTAATCCCAGCCTCATCTTAATGGTTAAGGTATAAGAATTATCAGCACAAGCAATATCAAGAAATTTCTTTATCATATCAGGAAAAGGCAGAATACCTGACCCTTTTTTTTTATTGGTCACCATGGGATAGGGGCATCCAATATTCCAGTTTATCTCGTTGTATCCCATGTCAGTGATTGCAGAAGAATACACCCTGAAATCAGTTCCATTATTACTGAGAAGCTGAGGAATCAGCTTAATACTAGCGTTATTATTTTCAGGTAGTAGGTCCTTCAATAGAGAAGTATTTACTTTTTTTGCTTCAGTAGTGGCTATAAAAGGTGAGTAGTATGTGTCTATTCCACCGAAAATCCTTGCAAATGCATTCCTGTAGTTAGCTATAGTCATGCCCTGAATGGGGGCCAATAAAAGGTTCATATACTTTCTCCTAGTCTAGTTCAGCAATTAATCCGAATTTATCCGATGTCTACCGCCGCTAATACCCCCACTTCTATAAGTGTGGGATAAAGGTTGCTACGACACTGGATAACGATTTCTAAGCTTCAGATGGGGTAAAAACTCCACCTGAAGCCAAGAACTCTGTTTATATTATATAGTTTTTGTAATAAATGCAAGAGCTAATTCAATATCTGAATTATTCTATTTCGCGTGTTTTGTTTAGAAATTGAATAAGAATATATGTAATCACTCCAAAGCTAAAAGAACCTGAATCATATTAAGAGCATAGAAAAAACAAAGATTAATCTATTAAATGAAAATGATTGGGATGTATTTGAAATAACCAAGAAATTGGAACCTCATAATTGCTTTCCTTTTAATGGGGAAGTCTATATTCTCGCAGATAGAGATACTTTTTCAGCTGCAGATTCTTTTGTTGCAGCGGTAAAAGCATTACAGCTTGGTACAGTTGTTGGAACTAATACAGGAGGCGCTGGCGATGCGTTTATGTCACCAATAGATATTTGTTTGCCTAATAGCAAAATTATTTTAAGAATGGATGTTGAATTAAACTTTAATGATAAAGGTCAGCCTAATCACATTTTTGGTACATATCCTGACATAGAATTAGAGCCATCGACTTATCCAACCAGTAATCCGGCAAGTCTAGAATTAAGTGACTTATTAAAAGACTCATGGATAAATTGGGCAGTAAATAACTAATAAAACTATAATAGGTTTGCGCTATTCTCTAAAAGGGGCTTACTAAGATTCCACTGTACTGGTAAATCTTTTGAATTATTTTCTGCCGAATATAGTAATTGCACCATTGACTATCAAATATACAGCCACGGCTACCGAACCTGCGGCATCTATGTAATATGCAGCAGCAGAAGTAGGGGAGATTGCAACCGCAGCCAACGCAATAGTTACACAAGCATCTACCAACGACTTTGCTCGATAAAGCTTACTTTGTGTAGCAAGGATTGCGTTCGGGTTAGCCTTGTTAAGTTTGCGGTATCGGAGCCAAAACCATGTATTTGTAATAACCCCAAGGATTGCAATCACAAGACCCGGTATTACATTACCCTTTTTACCACTGTTAAATAGAAATGACACTAGCAGCATCGCCATACCGCTAATGCACATAGCTAACCCCACACAAATATTAGCAATGGATTCCAAACGAACTTTACGCCCTGCATCAGCTTCTGAATTTTTGCGTGTAATTCTGTACACCACCCACGACACAATTATCGCAGCAAGCTCTGCTGTCCGACGTATAAAGTCCGCCAGCTGTGTGGATGACCTTCCAAGTAGAAGACCGATACCAACGACAATAGGTCCAGGTGAACTAAGTATTACAGAGGCAAGAAGTGTTTTCTCACCAGATTTTTGTTTCATTGATTCTCCTCCTACGATTATCCTCCCCACAAATGAACAAGTGGCAGTATCACCGCCACTGAAGAAAATTAACTAAACGCCTGAAAAGTAACGCGCATGATGCACATATTAAAAAATATCCGATAATCATGCCAAATCCCGTTACCAATTCCAAAATCATTATTTTACCTCCCGCAAGTGTAGTTTCTCAATCACTTTTTCGTGACTCTACAAGTTGCTGGAACTGGGATTCTTGTTCTATAATCTCATAAATTATAGCGTGATTTTAGTAGCACTGTCAACTAATCACACTTTACATGTAAAATCATACCATATAACTATTAAACTGCTCATAGTTTCTAAAAAATAGGGGCTGTTTCAAAACTATGTCAGATACAATATAGTTAAAAAATATGTTTAAATAGTATTTCCGTACAAACTTATATCAATGGATTGCCCATAAAGAAAACTTAGCTTGTGCCAAGCCTATGGCGCTGATACAAGCTGAGCTTCCCATTGATATAAGTTATACTCACGTACTATTAAAGCAAAAAGTTTTTCACGTATATTGTATTTTGTTTTGCAACAGCCCCTGGTCTATTTACTCAAGTTTCAATCCATCCTAAAATTTTCTTTTGACTCTCTTTTTACTTTAGGTTTTGCTATCCAAAGAATATGAGTAGTTACAGCAACCCCAATACATGGCATAAGTATTGCTGACCACAAAGCATGAGTACCTATGACAGAGATTGTCAGCATAATCCAAAGAAAACTCAGACTTCTTATAACTGTTTTATTGCTTAGTCCGGTTCTCTCCTTATAATTTGTTATATATTCTCCAAATAGTTTGCTTTTCTTTAACCAATCTGATAGTTTTTTACTGCTGGCAAAGCACCCTGAAGCAAGAAGGACAAAGGGTGTTGTGGGCAATATGGGAAAGAATAAACCAATTGCTCCAATCAAAAGGAAAACAAACCCTAAAACAATTATTAATTTTTTATTCAGCTTCATGGCTTTAATGTTGCCTCAATCAGTCCATTGTTATCTAGCTTTGATAATTTTTTTACTTTTTCCAAATCGAGACCCATAGCTGCAGTAATTCGCTCTCCATATTCAGTATCAGCAAGATAACAGTGTACAGCATGACGGTATTTTACATTGTCTGTTACTGGAGCTATATCAGCGGCTGTATTTTCAATCAGAAGCTTACGTTTGTCTTCTGTCATTAACCGATAGAGTTCTCCTCCTGCACGGAAATTATCATCTGTTGGATCATCCTTCGGATCAAATCTATACATAGAACCTTCAAGTTCAAGTGGTGGTTCTGCCACATCTGGCTGCGGTGACCAGTAGCCTTCGCTGTTTGGTGAATATGCAGGTGCCCTTCCATAGTTTCCATCTACGCGCATAGCTCCATCTCGGTGGTATTCATTAACTTCACATTTTGCACGGTTAACAGGTATATGATTATGATTAACACCAAGTCTGTATCTCTGTGCATCACCATAAGCAAAAAGTCTGCCTTGTAAAAATTTATCTGGTGAAAATCCGATTCCAGGAACAACATGCGCAGGTGTAAAGGCTGCTTGTTCAACCTCAGCAAAATAGTTCTCAGGATTACGGTTAAGTTCAAGAACGCCTACCTCTATCAGTGGGAATTCCTTGTGACGCCAGATTTTTGTTATATCAAATGGATTCTCATAATGATTCCTTGCTTGTTCTTCTGTCATAATCTGAACATACATAGTCCATTTTGGATAATCGCCTTGCTCAATAGCCTCAAAAAGATCTTTTCCATGGCTTTCTCTATCTCGTCCACAAATTTCGGTCGCTTCTTGATTTGTTAGATTCTTGATTCCCTGTTGAGTATGGAAATGGAACTTACACCAAACGCGTTCATTTTTATCATTGTAGAAAGAGAATGTATGCTCTCCATAAAAATGCATATTACGGAAAGATGCTGGTATTCCTCTGTCTGACATCACAATTGTTCTTTGGTGGAAGGTTTCAGGAAGTAATGTCCAGAAATCCCAATTATTCTGAGCCGAACGCATACCAGTTCTTGGGTCACGCTTTACTGCACGATTAAGGTCAGAAAAGTTGTGAACATCACGAATAAAAAAAGTAGGAGTATTGTTTCCAACAAGATCCCAGTTACCTTCCTCGGTATAAAACTTAACAGCAACACCACGTATGTCACGTTCTGCATCTGCTGCACCACGTTCACCTGCTACAGTAGAGAAGCGAATAAAAAGGTCAGTTTTTGTACCGGGTTGAAGAACCTTGGCTTTTGTATACTTTGATATGTCACCAGTTACTGTTAGATTTCCATATGCCCCCCAACCTTTCGCATGCATACGACGTTCTGGTATAACTTCGCGATTGAAATGAGCCATTTTTTCCAATAACCATACATCCTGCATAACAACTGGACCTCTTGAACCAGCTGTTATGGCATTTTCATTGTCAGGTATAGGCGCCCCGACTTCATTTGTCAGTTTCTTTCTTTCGTCCATCATAATACCTCCTTAAATTTAATGTTGTTTTGCAATGCAACAGCTTACTTTATATGAATTACAGCACTTCAATTACATGAATGGGCTGGCTTCATACTCAATTAAGTGAAAACCCCATTAGTACTATGGCAGCATATGCACAGCTTTTTGGGAGCATAAGCATACCAACCTTAGGGTTTCTACCAGAAAATAATACTACAGGCAAATAGCAGATAAAACTGACTAGTATTGCAAGCCATAGGAATGGTAAACTGCCTTCATTTATAAATGCTCTTGTCATATAGAATATCATCACAGTCATTCCTAAAACAAAAAATGGAATATTCCGAATGATTGCCCATTTCAGCGGAGGCTTTTTCGCCGTCCAGCAGTTTTGAGGAAGAATACATAACAGGACACGTAATATTGCGCAGCCATAAACAATTATGTGTAGATAGCTGTCAGCATTGAAGTAGTAGTAGCTTTTGCCAATTTCCCACAAAAATAGATAAAACAGAGTCATTGTTATAGAAGTAATAAATTTACCTATTCCTAATGAAACTGTATGATTACGTTCTTTTTTATCTGTAATTGCATAGATTCTCGGAATAAGATGAAAGGCATCTCCAATTCCTAATACAAAAGACATAAGTGCGTATTGCCATCTCAGACTACCAATTCCTGCATTCTTATACAGCAATCCTGCGGCTATAAACACAGTAAGAAGATATAATAAGTCAAATATCGTTTCAACCCACTTCATCATTTTTCTCTTTGCAATAAGCTGCATAGTAATTCATTCTCCAAGAAATTTAAATATAGTGCGGTAGATTCTTTATTATTATTTATATTAATCCTAACAAATGAATTTTTTTTTGTCAAATAAGAGTGAATTTTAAAAACCAATTTACAATAATATTCATCATAATTCTACATAAATTTTCAGAACAGAACCAAGGACTATTGTTAAAAGTACACACTAATGGCATGATTTTTTTGTATACTAAATTTGAACAATAGAAATGTTGTAGTTTATATTCAAATATGGAATAAATTATAAAATACATGTTGACGATTTATACCACATGTAATATAATCATTACATGTGGTATAAATATATATTTGAGAAGGTTATTGTAATAGCTACAAAAATATTACTGGAGGATTTTATTGTGAAAATTAAACCTATGAAGATTTTGTTAGTTGCTATATTATTATTTTCAATAGCAATTAATGTAGTTCTATTTTTAAAAGTACAGGAACAGCCTTGGCACATCGATTTTATGAATGCAAATTCAAGAGATACATTTTTTACAATACATAATATTAAGGAGGCTCAAAGCATAAGTAAGGGTAAAGGAATTAAAGTTGGGATATTAGACCATTATTTTGGGTGTGAAACGCATGAAGACTTATATAAAGGCACCATTGATTTTCTTGATGATTCTGATGCATTTAATAAAATTAGTGAACATGGTTATTGGATGGCAACTACTTTAAAGGAAATTGCTCCGGAATGTGATGTTTATGCTATAAATACGTTGGATTCCAAAGATGAGGATAAAAAAGTAACGGCAATGATAAAAGCCATAGACTGGGCAATAGAAAACAAAATTGATATTCTGACATATTCTGAAGCACCAATATCTGAGAAAAATAGACAGAGGTTTGATGCAGCTGTTAATAAAGCTGCGGAAAACAATGTTATAACTACTTTTATACATTATGATAATCCAAATAATATTTGGCCTAACATAATGTCATCTCATAATAATCAAGGTTATAATAGAGAACCAGATTTCAACATATTCAACTATGATTACAAAGTGCTATTTATGGACCAATATAAAAAGTACGAGAATTTGGGAAATAATATTAGTGGCGGTAAAAATATTCCATACTTTTCAATATCATCAACATCACCAGTCACAGCAGGGTTTATAGCTATACTAAAGAGTGTAAATAATAAGCTTTCACCAAATGAATATAGAGATATTTTGAAAAAAACAAGCTACAAAATGTCATTTAAGGATCCGTTTACGTTGAAAGATTCAGAATGTTCCAGTGTTGTGGATATTGGAAAGGCTGTGATATACTTGAAAGAAAGTTATAAGTGATGAATTAATTGATAGATTATAAATATATTTATTAGCACTTGTAGCATTTTGTTTAAATTAAAAAATTATTGAATAGTGTATTAACAATAAATTATGGGGGTAGTTTTATGAACATAGTTTTTCTTGGACTAATATTGGTTACTGTTATGGCTTGTGTGGCTATAATTGCAATAGGAGTAATAATTGTAGTTAAGATTTCAAAAAAACCAAATAATCAGCAGCTATTAGAATATAATTCTTTTAAAGAACTTGCAAATGAGCTCAAAGAAACAAACAAAGATATGCGTAAGGAGTTAGTCGATTTAAAAGATAAGGTTAGTTCGATTGAGAAAATTCTTAAGGAAGTTGAATAAAAATGGAACATTCAAGTAATGACAAGCCTAATAGTTTTTCTTCTGGAGACGAGCTAGTAAAAGTTTTTGATTCTCTTTCTCACCCTATGAGAATTCAAATTATGGGCGTTTTAGCTCAAGGGAGACAATATGTAAGTGAGCTTGCAAGAACAGTCAATATAAGCAGACCTTTATTGTATATGCACTTACAAAAGCTGGAGGCGGCTAAGCTTATTAAGGGAAATCTTGAAATTTCAGAAGATGGCAAAGCGATGAAGTATTATGAAATCCAACAGTTTGATTTACATGTGACTCCTGATACATTATGTGACTTTGCTAAAAGTGTCACAATTAAGAAAGAAGGTTGATAGAGTCAGCCAATTGTTGACTGCATTGAATAAATATGATATTTTAAATATATCATAGCAATTGAAAGGAAGGTATTGATGTCGGTAAGTTTTGTAATGGTGAATTTCAACTAAATACAGTTGGAAAGTTCATAAGTAGTAAAACAGGTAATTATCCTGTTTATTATTTGTGTTCTTAAAAAGGCATTACCTTACAGACTGCTCAAAAACTATTTTCGGATTCATTTGCTAAAATACCGGATTTATTAATGTATGGCTCGACAAGGTGTGTTTGTCGGGCTTTTTATTTATACCTTATGAAAGTATGAGTGTAGCTAAGGCTTTAGACAGCACAAAAACTTTGTGGAAGGCAAACATATTTTATCCGTTTTAATACAATTGATTAATTTTTCGATAAACCCGCAGGAGCATTCTGCCTTATATAGGAGAGGTGTGTCCTTTTGCGGGTTTTAATTAACATAAGCAATGTTGGCTTGCCAACTTGCGTTGTTTATGATGAGGAGTGTTAAAACGATGAAAAAAATGTATGAGATTCTAGAATTTAATAAAGTCCTTGATATACTTCAAGAGCATGCTCTCTCTGACGAGGCTAAACTTAGAATAAGGGAGCTTGAACCATATCTGTCCCAAGAGAAAGTATCTAGACATTTAGATGAGACGACTCAAGCAAAATTGATTATTGAACAATATGGAAGTCCTCCGCTGTCACCCATGCATGAACTGAAAAAATCACTTGTATTGCTAGGTAAGGGTGCTTTTCTCATGCCTGAACAACTAGAAAAAATTGCACAATTTCTTACTGCATGTAGGAGACTCAAAGAATACCTCAAGAAGGCTGAAAGTTCATTTCAATCACTAGCTGCCTATGGTAACACAATTTATACGTTAACGGAAATTGAAGATGAAATAAATAGAACTGTTCGTGGAGGTCAACTTGATGATAAAGCTTCTCCACAGCTTGCCGATATTAGGAGAAAGCTTGCAAATGCAGGAGTACAAATAAAATCAAAACTTGATTCACTTTTAAGGAATAATAAAATTTGGTTTTCGGAGGGCTTTGTTGCTGTCAGAAATGGACATTATACCTTACCTGTCAAACGAGAATATAAAAACCAAGTTACGGGTACAGTTATTGATCGTTCTCAAAGCGGAGGTACCTACTTTATTGAGCCCTCAGCTGCAAGAAGATTGCAGGAGGAAATGTCAATTCTGAATTTTGAGGAGGAAAATGAAGTCAGGCGTATACTATATTCCTTAACCGCACTTGTTGAAGAACATTTGGCATTTATAAATATAAATATTGAAACTATGGAAAGCCTTGATTTTGTTTTTGCTAAAGCTAAGCTAAGCATAGCAATGAGGGCTATTCCTCTTCCGGTTATTACGCAAAGAAAAATAAGGATTAAGGAAGGACGTCATCCTCTATTAAAAGCAGAAACTGTAGTTCCTCTTGATTTTGAGATTGGAGGAGAAGTACAGGGTGTGATTATTACTGGTCCAAATACGGGAGGAAAAACAGTTGCATTAAAAACCATAGGGTTATTATCATTAATGGCTCAGAGCGGACTGCATGTTCCTGCTGCAGATGGATGCTTCACAATGAACAATTATGTACTTTGTGATATAGGAGATGGACAAAGTATTACTGAAAACCTGTCAACATTTTCAGCTCACATTACTAATATAATAGAAATATTGAGATTGTCAGATGAAGAGTCAATGGTCCTGCTAGATGAACTGGGATCAGGCACAGACCCAGCTGAGGGTATGGGTTTAGCTATATCAATTTTAGAAGAGCTAAAAGATAAAAAATGCTTATTTGTAACTACCACCCATTATCCTGAAATAAAGGATTATGCAAATTCTGTACCAGGGTTGGTTAATGCAAGAATGGCTTTTGATCGCCAAAGCCTACAGCCCTTATATCAATTGGAAATCGGAGAAGCGGGAGAAAGCTGTGCATTATATATTGCTAAGCGTTTAGGTTTACCAGAGCGAATGATTAAAAGAGCGAGTATTGCCGCATATGGTAATATGATAAACATCAAGTCTAGTATCAGTAAAAACCACACTGTACCAGCAATTGACATAGCTAATAAGCAACAACCTGCTCAGAGGGTTATAAAACAGGAAGTTAAGAAAGCTCCTAATACCCCTCGGAGTATGAAATTTAATATTGGTGATAGTGTAGTGGTTTATCCTCAGAAGGTGATAGGTATAGTGTATGAAAGAGCAAATGAAAGGGGAGAGGTTGGTGTGCAGATTCATAAGAAAAAGATGCTGATTAACCACAAGAGGCTAAAGCTACAGGTCCCATCGAGCGAGCTTTATCCTGAAAACTATGATTTCTCAATTATATTTGACACAGTTGAAAATAGAAAAGTAAGACACAAGATGGAACGTAAGCATGATCCAAAGCTAATAATTGAAAGTGAGGGGCTGTCGTAAAACAGGATATGCTATATATCCAAGAGTAAACTGCTAAAATAGTGCTCCCGTACAGTATATATCAATGGATTGCTCCTAAAATTAAATGCTGAAATAGGCATGGTTTAGCACAAGCATTATCGCCGGACGTGTAACACTCGACATCCTGTCTCGGCTTACACTCAAAGCTACGTCCTGTTGCTTTGCTGGCTATAATACTTGTACTTCACCGGCTATTAATGGTAGTATGATGCCGCTGAGCTATTAGCCATAATGTATCTCCTGGTCGGACTGTATAACGAAATGTTCCCATTGGGCATGGAGTCATAATATCACTTCCTTAATTACTTTATTTACATAATATGTTTATTTAAATAAAAAAGTGCTTTTTCGCCCCAACTTTCTTTTGACAACTAGGTCTACATGAAGTAAACTACTATTAAGGTCTACAGATAGTAGAATGGAGGCAAAACCCTATGGTCGATTATAAGTTAGGTGAAATGGAATCAAAATTCGTTGACTTGATTTGGGATAACGAGCCCATTAACTCAACCGAACTTGTCCGGTTATCAGAGAAAGTGATGAAGTGGAAAAAGTCCACGACATACACAATCTTGAAACGGCTGTGTGATAGGGGAATTCTCAAAAATGAGGGCGCAGTTGTATCTGCTGCGATTAGCCGCAATGAATTTTTTGAGGGTCAGAGTCGTCGTTTTGTAGAAGACACCTTTGAAGGCTCCCTACCGCGCTTTCTTACTTCATTCATTGGTGGAAAAAAGCTGTCCGACCAACAGGCGGAAGAACTTGTGCGTTTGATTAACGAGCATAAGGAGGATTGAGCTATGGAGAGAATTTACCTTACTGTCCTCAATATGAGCCTAACCGGAGCGTTTGTCATCGCGGCAATCTGCATAGCGCGGTTGGCGCTTAAAAAAACGCCGAAAGTTATTTCATACTTACTGTGGGCGGTTGCGGGATTTCGGCTTATATTTCCGTTTTCAATCCAAGGTACATTCAGCCTTTTACCGTTCAAAGCTACGCCTATCCCTCAGGACATAGCAATGCAAGCCGTGCCGCATATTGACAGCGGAATAAAAATTGTTGATAACGCCATCAACACAGTGTTACCGGTTACCACTCCTGCTGCAAGTGTGAATCCGATACAGGTTTTTATCACAATCGGCTCTTACATCTGGCTTTCTGGCGTTATTGTTATGTTAATTTACAGCTTTTTGTCCATTGTTCTAATAAAACGGAGGCTTGGCAACGCGACTATTATTGAAGGCAATCTCTATGAAGCTGGCAACCTCAAAACACCTTTTGTCATCGGGCTTTTCAAACCGAAGATTTATATTCCGGCAGGTCTTTCGGGTGCGGAACGCCGCTACATTGTTCTGCATGAGCAAACCCATATCAGGCGGCATGACCACACCATTAAGATGTTCGCGTATCTTGTGCTATGCCTGCATTGGTTCAATCCGCTAGCTTGGATCGCGTTTATCCTGATGGGCGCGGATATGGAGATGTCCTGCGATGAGCGTGTGATGAAAGAGCTCGGAGGGGATATCAAAAGAGCATATTCGCTGTCCCTTGTCCGGGTGGCGGCGGGGCGTAAAATTTTTAACGGCAGTCCACTGGCCTTCGGGGAGGGCGGGATGAAAGAGCGGATTAAAAACGTGTTGAATTACAAGAAACGCTCGCGTATAATTATCGTTACTGCTGTGGCGCTGGTGGCTGTGCTGATTGTAGGGCTTGCGGTAAACAGGGAAGTAAAGGACGACCACATATCCTCAGCTACTGTTCTGACACGCGGAACGTATTATTTAGAAAACCCAACCGATAAGCAGAAGATGGAGCGGTTGGCATCTGTGACGCTGTATGCTGATGGGCGGGTATGGCTCATGGCGCCGCCAATCAGCAGCTTTTCTCTGCCTGATTGCTATTCGACAATCACAGACAATGAATTGCTAATTCATGCGGATATAGCAAACGAGTTATTCGGCATAAAGAGTGGGGAAGTTATCGCCAGGTTCAAAATTATGGATGATAAGACGCTTGTATTTCAGTCGGCCACTGTTCCTCTATTCGCAGATGTGGGAGCGAGGTACATATATATGCCTAATCTGCCGTCTGCAGCCTCCTATAAAAAATAGTCATGACTAGGAATGACATGCCTGCTGCCATTAAAAAATTGGGCACAATATAAGCGTAGCTAATTTTTCAACATTATATTAATAACTGCTTAAAACTTACATTTATTGAGTTGTTGTATATACTTACTATTGCCGATATAATATATTTAAGTTAAATAATTAACACATGTGTTATAAAAATTGGAGGCAAAAATGGCATTTATTGAATTTGAAAATATAAAGAAAGAATATATTATTGGTGATGTTAAGATCTCTGCAGTTGATAATTGTTCTTTTTCAATAGAGAAAGGTGAACTGGTTGTGATACTGGGTCCGTCGGGGGCAGGAAAAACAACAGTACTTAATCTGCTAGGTGGTATGGACAGCCCAAGCGGCGGCAGTATTAAAGTAGACGGAAATGAAATTCATAAATATAATAAAAAGAAGCTTGTAAATTACAGACGTAATGATATCGGATTTGTATTTCAGTTTTATAACCTTGTGGGAAACCTAACTGCTCTTGAGAATGTTGAGCTTGCCTGTCAGATATGCCCTGATTCCCTTGAACCTGAAAAGATTTTAGACCAGGTTGGATTATCGGAGCGTATGAATAACTTTCCTTCCCAATTATCAGGTGGAGAGCAGCAGCGTGTTGCTATAGCAAGAGCCATTGCAAAAAATCCAAAGCTGCTTTTGTGTGATGAACCTACCGGTGCATTGGACAGCTTAACAGGACAAATGATTATTGAACTTCTACAAAAAACCTGCAGAGATATGGGGATGACCACTGTATTAATCACTCATAACGCAGTAATTGCCGATATTGCAGACAAAATAATAAAAATAAAAAACGGTACAGTCAAAGATGTTATTATCAATGAACATCCTAAAAAAGCCGAAGAGATTGTGTGGTGATGGATGTGCTGTATAAAAACACATTGATAAAAATAAAAAAATCCTTTGGCAGGTATATATCACTATTTATGATTGTAATGATAGGCGTTGGCTTTTTTGCAGGGATACAGGCCACTGTGCCTGACGTTATTGCTGTTGCCGATGATTATTATAGTAACAATAATTTAATGGATTTTAAAATTGTCAGCACATTGGGTCTGACCGACGACGATGTCAATGAACTTAAGGCATTGAATAATGTAAAGTCTGTTATTCCAAGTTATTCGCTGGATGTTTTAAATCAGGAAAAGGCCATTAGGATTCATGCAATTGAGAATACGGTCAATACCGTTAAGTTAATAGATGGAAGAATGCCTCAAAGTGATAAAGAGTGTATAGCCGATAGTAAAACCTATAAAATAGGAAATCAAATTAAAATCACAAGTGATGTAAGTGAGAAATTGCAGAATGACGAATTTACTGTTGTTGGTACGGCAGAATCGGTATTATATATTGCAGATGATTACGGAAACACCACAGTTGGTGATGGAAAGTTGTCTTCCTTTATTTTTATAGATAGTAAGAATTTTATTTTAGATGCTTACACCGAAATCTATCTTATTGCTAAAGACACAAAAAATACTACTGCATATTCAAAAGATTATGAAAATGAGGCGCTGAAGCTTAATGATGAACTGGTAAAAATCAAGACATCTAGGGAAAATGCACGGTATCAGGAGATTAACGCCAAAGCTAATGAAGAAATTAGTGAGAGTGAAACAAAACTGCATGATGAAAAGTCAAAGGGAGAAAAAGAGCTGGCCGAAGCAAAAGTCGAGCTTGATAATAATGCACAGAAACTAAAAGACGGAAAAGCTGAGCTTGTCAGAAATGAAAGGGATTTACAGGAAAATATTAATAAGCAAAACAGGGAATTTGAAGCCTCAAAAGCTGAAATTGCAGCAGGGTGGAAAGAAATAAACGCTACGCTGGCTCAAAACAGTATTAAAAAAGAAGAACTCAATACAAAAATCAATGAGCTGAACTCATCAATCGAAGCTATGAAGGGGCAGCTTAATCAGCTTCCTGCTGACAGTCAGGAACATTCTCAGCTCAGTGCAGCCTTAAAGCAATATACAGAGTTATATAATGGACTTGTTAAGCTTAAAGAATCCATTGATACATTAACCTCCAACGAAGAAGAGCTGAACAAAGGTATTGGAATTTTCAACTCTGAAATGGCAAAAGCAAAAACAAAAATAGAAAATGGTAAAATTGAATTAGCTGAAAATGAGAAAAAATTGAATGATGGATATGATGAATATAGCAAGAACTTAGAAAAATTCAATTCCGAAATAGCTGATGCGCAGACTAAGCTTAATGATGCAAAAATGGATCTTTCGGATATGGAAAAACCCCAGTGGATTATTTTTGACAGGGATGGGGCCCTCGGCTACAGTGACTTACAAACAGGTCTTGATATAATTACCTCGATTGCTGCTGTTTTTCCTATATTCTTCATACTTATTGGGGTGCTTATGACATCCAATTCAATGGCCAGAATGATAGCCGAGGAACGCAGTGAACTGGGTACATTAACGTCGCTGGGATATAAAGATAACAGTATAATTACAACATATCTCTTGTATGTTCTATCTGCTTCGATTTTGGGTGCAGTAACAGGATTTTTTGTAGGGTGTAGCATAATACCGCCGCTTATCTATTTAAATTTTCAGTTTATATTGCCACCCCTTATAATTAAATTTGACATGATGTTATTCTTGATTATTTTGGTTGTTACCTTAATCATTATGACTTTGGTGACAGTTGTTGCATGCTTTAGGGAGTTAAAACAAAAGCCGGCAGCTTTAATGCGTCCAGTTCCACCTCAAAAGGGGAAAACAATTTTACTTGAGAAAATCACACCTATATGGAAACACCTTTCTTTTACATGGAAGGTTACTATGCGAAATATGTTCCGTTACAAGAAACGAGCATTGATGACCATAATAGGAGTGGCAGGCTGTACTTCATTATTACTTGTAGGGTTCGGTTTGAGGGATAGCATGAATGGTGTTGCAGAAAAACAGTATGGTGACATTTTCCGTTATGATAACATGATAATTCTTAAAGATGAAACAAAAAATATAGAAGGAGAATTGGAAAGGCTATTAACAACGGAGAAAGTACAAGAACCTCTGTTGCTCAAACAAGCTGCCTTTAAGTGTGAAACAGAAGCCAAAGCACTGGAGCTTTTTTTGATTGTGCCTGAGAATGAGGATTTATTTAATAAATATTACAATCTAAAAGGCAAGGCTACTGGAAGTGATTTGTCCTTAAGCAGCAGTGGTGTTATTATAACACAAAAGCTTGCGGAGGAATTCGAGGTTTATAAGGGTGATACTATCACTGTAAAAGATGCTGATAATAATGTCTATCAGTTAACTGTCAGCGATGTGGCCGAAAACTATACTTCTAATTATATTTACATGAACAATGCCCAGTATAGTAAGGTTTTTGGTAAAGCAGCTTCTTATAATGTGGTTTTATCGGATTATAGTTCAGATAAAAAAGCTTTAGCAAAGAATCTGATTGACAGTGGTTTAGTTTTAAACGTGGTCTTTACCAGTGATGTTGTGCAAAAAGTCCTTGACAGTAATGAAAGCTTAAATAGTATTATTGTTTTAATTGTGGCAGTTGCTTCACTTTTGGCAATCATTGTTCTCTATAATTTGACATCAATCAATATCAGTGAACGAACTCGTGAGATTGCTACCCTTAAAGTGCTGGGCTTTACAGATGGAGAAACAAACGGTTACATTTACCGTGAAGCCTTTATTTTGACTTTAATCAGTATCGGAATGGGCCTGATTATGGGTATTTTTCTACATCGTTTTGTTATTGATGTTATAGATGGGTATACAACTTTTTTCAAACACATCAAGTGGTCAAGCTTTGTTCTGGCAGGTCTGCTTACAATGATATTCACTGTATTTATGCAGATTGTTACCTATTACAAATTAAGGACAATTGACATGATTGAGTCACTGAAGTCGGTGGAATAATAACCCTAAGTTTATACAAAAAAGACGCTACAAACTTAACTTTGATTTGTGTTTACCATAAAGGTAGTAAATCAAATAGGCTGTAGCGTCTTTTTTCTAATTAACATAAGCAATGTTGGTTTACCAACTTACGTTGATAACATAAGCAATGTTGGTTTACCAAATTGCGTTGTTTAATATACTGATACCGGAACCCCCTCATATCTTATGTTTTCCGGCATGTCCAGTATTTTAGTTACAGTTTGTTCGGACAAATCAATCCATATTTCAACAATTGCCTCTCTTGCATATAAGTTTTCCAATAAATTTTCAACTGCAACAATATCATTGTTTCTGGTTACGGCTTTTGTAATAATAATTTTAAAAAGATTTGTGTCATAATCGCTTGGTGAGCGGTGTCCCTGTTTCAATTCCAAGCCGTTCATGGGGATTTCTGCAGCGAACCATTCGGTAGGCAATATATAATTTATATACTTAGTGTTTTCACCAGAACCGGAAAGAATGGCAGTCACTTTATCATCTGACCTTACAATATCCATGATGTTATTGATTTTTTCATCTGATAGTTCACAAACTGAAATATCAGCACTATTGTTTGTGTATACGGAATACAGGCTGTTGATTGATAGTGTTTGAAGCCCTTTTGCTAACCCAAACACAATAAATAAGGATAGCAAATATACGGTGAATAAAGCAGCAATTTTCTTGCCTGTGGTTTTGGGTAGGTGAACTTTCTTTAAAGGTTTTATTGCAAATGGAAAGAACATATTTGTTCTACTCTTATAATCAACATAAGATTGACCAAATTTTGTACTACATTCCCTTTCCTCTAATTTAGCCAACAGGTAATATGCAAAAATCATTGTCACAAACATAATTGCCACAATATAGCGCGGCCACAAAATTAATAGCCCTAAGCTGCATATCATAAAAGATATATACTGTGGATGTCGGACATAGTTGTAAATGCCGCCGGTGACAACACCCTTTTTTGCAATTTTGCTATAATAAACCTGACAAGCTCCTACACAAAAAGCGAGTAATCCACCTATCGTAAGGACTGCTCCTATTATTTCATGAGCGTTAATAAGTGTTGATGATGTTTCGCGAACTGCATGAGGTAGAAAAAAACTACCAAGCCATGATAGAATAGGAATATCATTGAAGAAGTTTAAAGTAGGTGCATAAGCCGAGTAGAAATATGCGGCGAACGGCCCGGCCATATAGAAAAATTCAAAGGATATTAAAAAATAGAATAGTAGTGCGCCCCAAAAGGTTCCTTTTGCGACAGAGTTTTTTGTTTTCATGTTAATTCCTCCATAAGAAATGTTTAAAATCATTATCTTATGGGTATCTTTGAATTTGCTTTGGGATAAAAAATTATTTTTCAAAGCTAATTCAAAGACTAGAAAGTTAGAATTTAGATTATATATAGGTGGTGATACTCACAATGAATATTCTTCTTGTTGAAGATGAAATTAGATTAGCAGACGCTTTAGCGCAGTTGCTAAAAATTCAAGGCTATCATGTGGATATAGCTAATAGCGGCTGCAAAGGTCAGGACATGGCTGAAACAGGTATATATGATGTTGTTATTTTGGATAGAATGTTGCCAGATCTTGAAGGGGTCGATTTATTAAAGGCAATACGAGCAGTAAATATTACAACACCAGTTATATTCTTAACAGCAAAGGATACTATATCCAATAAAATTGAGGGACTGGACGCAGGGGCGGACGATTACTTAATAAAGCCATTTGATAACAACGAATTATTAGCGCGTGTCCGAGCGTTAAGCAGGCGATCTGTTCAAATTTTTCCTGACAATATTACAACAGTTGGTAAGCTTAGCTTAGACATGCAGCTGCATGAGGTTTCTTATAATGGACTGAAAATCAAATTAACCCCGAAAGAAGCACAGTTGTTAGAGTATTTCATGCGCAATAAAAATCAAACATTGGGAAAAGAACAGATTTTTGACAGGGTGTGGGGTTTTGATCAGGAGGCTGAATTAAGCAATGTTGAACTCTATGTTTTTTACCTGCGTAAAAAAATCGCTTTCTCTGAATTTGGCACCTCCTTAGATACTATTCGTGGTATTGGCTACCGCTTAAAGGAGGTGTGAGGGGTGAAGCAGCTGCGAAAAAGATTTATTTTATTCAATATGCTTATTATATCCTGCATTATGGTTATCCTTGCAATTATGGTTGGCTTTAGTGAACGTAATACATTGCAAACAAGCAGAATGGTATTGACGGTTTTAGTCAGTATAGGGCTAGTTTTTATTGGAAGTTGGTTGCTGTCCAAAGTTGCATTATCCCCGATAAAAGCTGCATGGCAAAAACAACTTGATTTTACCGCAGACGCTTCTCATGAATTACGGACACCATTAGCCACAATTCAGACCAATTTAGATGTGGTTATGAGCAATCCAGCCACAACCGTAGAAAGTCAAATGAAATGGCTAAAAAATATAGAAATTGAAAATAAGCGAATGAGTACCCTTGTTTCTGATTTATTGTTCCTTTCAAGAGCAGATACAGATGAAATAACTCTTGAAAAAAAAGTTTTTGACTTATCGTTGATATTTGCAGAGATTATAGCTACTTATGACGCTGTTATAAAGCAGAAAGGTATTTCATTGACATCTTCAATAACAAATGGAGTTATTATTAAGGGTGATAAAGATAAAATAAGACAGCTTTTAATTATTCTGCTGGACAATGCTATTAAGTATAACAAGGATAGCGGTGATTTGAGAATTTCTCTTTTTTTAAATGAGGACGATGTAAATATCAAAATATCAGATACCGGCATAGGAATTAATAGGGGCGAAATGGAGAAGATTTTTAACCGTTTTTATAGAGGAGAAAAATCAAGACAAAAAAACCCTGATGGTTCTGGATTAGGTTTGGCTATCGCAAAAATGATTGCAACTGAACATAAAGGAACAATATTTGTTGATAGTAAGATTGGTGAAGGATCTGATTTTACGGTGCGCTTACCATTATCCTGTTAGATCAGTTTTGCTGTAACCGCGCATATAGTTCCAACAACTAATCTACCGATGTTCTTCCGTACATATTATGAATGTGATTATCTTGTCTTGTAGTTATTCCGTTATATTCATGATAGTGTCCGCCTGGAACTTCAATATTTGGTCCAGTTGTAATTTTGTAAAAGTGTATATGTCCAGAGTTATACGTTGTAGTACCATTTTTTTTGATACTCCCTTTTGGGTAGGTGTCTATGAGCGTATTTTCGATGGCAAGCTAGAAGTATGCAAAATTACATTCGGTTCTGAACCAAAAGATTATGAGGTTTACGAATTCTTGCTCAAAAATTGGTACACACTAAGATTTAGCTTGCCAACAAAAGCTGATGTTACTCAAGATACTAAAATCAATCCAAAGCGTATGCAACGAGAGATAAAAAAACAACTTAGTACACATGGAATCGGAACAAAGTCTCAACAGGCTTTGAAACTCCAACATGAAGAAAATAAAATGAATCATAAAAAAGAAAGGCAGAAACATAAAGAGGAAGAAGAACAGTTCCAATTTGAATTAAAGCAGAAAAAGAAAAAGCTAAAGCATAAAGGAAGATAATGATTGAAGTATTTATTAATAAATAGTTTTGTGGGAGGATTAAGAATTTGCAGAGAGATAAGAAAAATAAAGAAATCCTGATTAATACACTTTATGTCTCAGATTTAGATGGCACGCTACTAGACAAGGATTCTAATATTTCTGAATATAGTAAGGCTAAAATAACAGAACTAATGTCAAAAGGCATGAAATTTACTATTGCTACTGCCCGTTCTTGGAGTTCGGCTTCAAAGTTAGTAAAGGACTTGAATTTAACTTTACCAGTCGCTACATATAATGGTGCCTTTATCATTGATCCTATTAGTGGAAGAATAGTTGAATCAGGCTGTCTTGAAAAAGACAAGTCTGAGTATGCGTTGAAGGTATTTTTGCAAGCTAAAATTTATCCTCTTGTTTATGCTTTTATAAATGGAAAAGAAAAAGTATCATGGGTTAATGGCTATGAGAATGAGGGGATTAAGGATTATGTAAAATCCAGAGGAAATGATAGGAGATTGAGGCCTGTCAATACGCCTGAAGATTTATTTGTTGGTGATATTTTTTATTTAACTGCAATAGGCACTAAGAAAGAGCTAGAATCTTTAATACCTTTATTTGAAGGAAATGATTATTTTTCTTTTACATTTCAAAGAGAATTGTATAAAGATGAATATTGGCTTGAAATTAAAAAATTTGATGCCACTAAAGCTGTAGGAGTAGAGAAGCTTAAGAAAATCACTGGGTGTACAAGAGTTGTATGTTTCGGAGACAGTACAAATGATATTCCAATGTTTTCAATTTCAGATGAGGCTTATGCAGTTACTAATGCAACTCCTAAATTAATTGAAGCTGCTACACAAGTAATTGGAAGTGCGGATGATGACGGTGTTGCACGATGGCTGAGTGAGAACTATATTTAATATATTAATTTTGTCAACAGAAAAGTGGACCAACCTAGGGTAATTTGATTTTAAGATGAGTAAAATTCCTACCTTAATTTTACATGGCAAGGCTGACCAGCAATGTCCTATATTTATGGGTGAAAAATTATTTGAAGCCATTACTCATGAAAATAAAAAGTTGATTATTTTTGAAAACTCAGAACATATATGTGCTTTTTGGGATGAAAATGAAAAATATAAAAGTATTATTAATGAATTTATAAGTAGCTTTTTATAAGTTTTTCGACATTATACCTTGTTATATTTAAAAACTCAAACGGTTGAAATCTTCAAATAATACTTATAGGCTATTTGCCTGTAAGAAGAAGATTTCAACCTTAATTTATTTTATGGAGACTATTGTTTATGAGAAAACTCTTTCTATATGGGTAATTTAAATGTTTGTTACAAATATGTATAAATGTAGTAAAATAGAAGGATGGTATTAAAAAAATATATTATTAAATTTCAGGGAGGTACATAGTGAGTAAAATAAAAATTATAATCAGAATTTTAATAATATCTTTCCTATTCTTTGGAACTTAATGCTTCAAAAAGTTTACGAATTCTGGATCTAGATATAGATGTGCCTAAAAATTAAGTTTCATTGATGCTCCAGTAAATGGCTAATGTAAGACTAAAATATTTTGAGGAGATAAACTTTATGATATTACAAAAAATTAGTATATTTATTTTAATTATTATACTTGTCAGCATGACAATTGGATGTAGTCAAAAAGAGGGCGTCGTCGGAACAGCAGCAACAGCAACTTCTGAGAATACTCAAAATGTTTCCAAAAGTATTACAAAAATCTCTTTTTCAAGCAAGGCACTCAACAAGGAGATGAAGGTCAATATTTATCTGCCAAAAGGATATAGTGATAAGAATAAGTACCCAGTTCTTTATTTAATCCATGGATATACAGGGAATGAAGACTCCTGGATGCCTGATCTTCAACTAGATAAAAAGGCAGATGCCCTGATAGATAGAAATGAGATTGTGCCATTAATCATTGTCGCTCCACAAATTGATAATAGTTATGGGATAAATTCTACAAAGGATTCAGTTGAACGGGGTATTACTTCAACCTATTTTAGTATTGGTATGTACGAAGATTATCTCTATAAGGAATTAGTCCCGTATATTGATACAAACTATAGCACCATTTCTTCTAGAGAAGGTCGATATATTGGCGGATTATCTATGGGTGGCTGGGTAGCCCTGCATATGGCATTTACTCATTTGGATATGTTTAGTAAAGTGGGTGGTCATAGTCCGGCAATATTTTTAGACGGCTATACAGGTGGGGCAATGTCCTTCGTGTATCCAACTAATGAACTTAGAAATGAGAGAGATCCCCTTCGAGTGGCAGAAAATAAAGATCTTACTAGTTTAAAGGTATATCTGGATTGTGGTGAGCAAGATAGTTACAAATTTTTTGAAGGTTGTGATAAGCTGAACAAGATATTAGAGTCTAAAGGTGTGGATTCAAAATATTACTTAAATCAAGGAGAGCATGATGGGGCATATTGGGAGGCTAATATTGAAAAATATCTTATGTTTTATGCTGGAAACTAGAATAACTCTCTTAAATGCAATATAACCCATTTTGTTTAGCATAAGCTATTTTGGCTTGCCAACTTGCGTTGTTTGCAACATATTCAGTATAAGCAGCTATTTAATAATGCTTATGTAAAAAGTTTTCCTTACATCCGTTCTTTAAATTTGATAAAATAGTATATAGTGGTGGAACCAGAACTCACTATTGTAGCTATAAATCCAACCAACAAAGTTACCCAATAAGAATGGTTGAAATTCAATATATTAAGATACCTTTTGTTGATAATATTTAATAAGAATGGAGCTAAATTGTAGAAATGTATAAAGTTAATGATTTGGTAATGTACGGAATTAATGGTGTTTATAAAGTTGAAGAAATATGTAAACCTAATATATCAGGTGTTAATAATGATAAGCTTTATTATGTGCTAAACCCTTTATATAGCAACGGAAAAACCTATACACCAGTGGATACAAATGTATTTATGAGGCCAGTTATAACTTGTAAAGCGGCACAACAACTGATAGATCAGATGCCCTCCATTAAAGCTGATGTATATGACAATTCTAATTTTAAGATACTAGAAGATAGCTATAAGGTATTATTGCAAACCCATGACTGTGTTGATTTGATTCAGCTAATAAAATCAATATACACTAAGAAAAAAAGAGCTTTTAATAATGGAAAGAAACTCGGTCAAATCGATGAGCGTTATATGAAGTTAGCAGAAGATTTGCTATATGGCGAATTCGCAGTAGCTCTGGATATACCAAAAGAAAACGTAACAACTTATATTGAAGAAAGAATAAAAGACAAAAGTGACAATGGGATTTCCTTTTCACATTCAAAAGATGATGATAACCTAGCAACTGCATTATGATATCAAAACTCTGCTCATAAAAAGGGCAGAGCTTTTTGGCTTGGAAGCCAAGGAGCTGTATTAAGTCTCTTAGAAGCGTATGCAAATGATAAAGATATACAATGGAGGTCAAATGAGAAGTTCAAATAGTATAACTATGAAAAGAAGAATTGTTTATTTTTGTTTATCAATTTTTTGCTTTATGTTGTGTGTTTTTATTGTGAAATTATTCAGTAATATTCCGTTTGTCAGAGGCTTCATCGGAGATATAGTTGTTATTTCTCTTATATATTTTTTATTAAAGGGTTTTTATGATTTTCATGAACGAAAACTTACATGTTTTATTCTCATTATAGCTTTTACTACAGAATTTTTACAGTTTTTAAAGCTTACCACCTATCTAGGACTTGAAAACAATAAAGTAGCCCAACTTGTACTTGGATCAGTTTTTGATCCGTATGATCTATTGGCTTATACTATTGGAGCTATTTTTACATACTTTATTGATACAAGATTAGTAAAATTTATATTAGCGAAAAGTTGATAATAATTTTTTAATTTGACAACTTATTCGAAGCGATATTTCATATTATTAAGTAAAATGAAGTATTACCTTAATATTTATGAAAAAAACAAATAATATTTACTGTATTCAAACCATAAGTTATAATTTACTTAAAACATAGGAGGGATTATATGGATAAAGTAGATTATGATATTTTGAAATATTTAAATAAAAATAGCCGATCGAGTGCATCGGAAATAAGCAGAAGAATTAATATGTCAATTCCTGCTGTAGCAGAACGTATACGCAAATTAGAGGACAGTCGAACTATTGAAGCTTATACGATAAAAGTTAATAGAGAAAAAAGTAATTTAAAATTAATGGCTTTTATTAATGTAAATCTTGATTGTGCTACTAGTATCGAGGATTTCAGAGCTGAGATTGTTAAGTATACAGCTGTTTTAGAGTGTCATCACATTGCTGGTCAGTCAGATTATTTGCTTAAGGTACTTTTGGAGGATACCAAGGCACTTGAAAATTTTATTACTAATAAGTTAAAGCAGATAAAGGGTGTCCGTAGTTCAAACACAACTATTGTGTTATCAACTCTGAAGGAGAACCTGAATGTCTTTGATTAGATTTGAGAATTATTTACTTAAAGGCTTTAGCTTTGGAATGCTATTACAATTTTCAATTGGTCCAATGTGTTTAATGGTATTTAATACAGCAAGTACGAAGGGTTTATTATCCTCGATACCACTAGTTATAGCTATTGCTTTGGTGGATGGCATTTTCATTATTTTGGCAGCTATGGGGGTCACAGCTCTTTTAAAGAAAAAATCAGTTCAGATAGTTATAACAATACTGGGTAGCATTATATTAATTGCTTTTGGATTAAATATGGTTTTTACTACTTTTGAGAAATCATTACTTCCAGAAGTAAATTTATTTTCAAAGTTAAAATTACAGTCATTATTCTTGCAGGGCATAGTTCTAACAGCTTCAAATCCTCTGACTATTTTATTCTGGGGTGGAGTCTTTACTATGAAAGTGACAGATGAAAATCTAAATAATAAACAATTAACACAATTTGGAGCAGGTTGCATTCTGTCAACAATTAGCTTTTTATTCATTGTAGCAGTTGCAGGAAGTTTAATTGGAGCATTTATGACAACTGGAATTATTTCGGTTTTAAATGTAGCAGTCGGCGTAGTAGTATGTTATTTCGGTATAAAATTGCTATATAAAAAATTTCATGTAATTCAAAATATGTAGTTAAAAATGCATAATTATAATGTCACTCCAAAGAAAGAAAAGGAGATTTGATTCTATGAAAAAGGTTACATATAAAGAAGATGAAGTTAAAGGTGCATTAACAGAGCTTAAAAGAAAGATACCCTATGGATGGGATTTAAATATTTATAGAGGATGCCAACATGGCTGTAAGTATTGCTATGCGATGTATTCTCATAAGTACTTAGGATCAGCTTCAGAGGATTATTTGATTTTTTAAAGGAATTCCGAAAAACAAATGCAAGTGTAGGTGTACATTTGATGCCTATAATTCCGTTTATAACAGACAATGAGGAAAATATAGATATTATTTACAATATGGCAAATCAATGCAAGGTCCATTATGTACTGCCCGGAACATTGTATTTAAGAGGTTGTACACGCAAGTACTTCTTTGATTATATAGAAAAAGAGTTTCCACAAGAGAGTGAAAGTATTGTTAAGCTTTATAAAACAGGTGGGGCAGGTAAGGAATATAAAAATGTACTATATGAAAAGGTAAATAGGATACGAAATAAATATAAGGTTTCTAACAGTTATACAAAGCCTATGAGAGAAAAACTTGAAAGGAGTTAGAACTCCTATTGGAAACTGTGTTAATAAGGTTCAGCATGGGCTCGCTCCAAGATATTTCAAAAGAATAAAGGTACCTGATACTGGAAATTATATATTGTGAATATATAATTTTTTCAGAGTAAAGATTCTTTTGAATATAGGAGGAAAGTATTTTGGACTCAACAGTAGCAATAGGCATGAGTATTCAAAGAAAAGAAGCGTGGGATAAAGTGACAGGTGCTGCAAAATACACTGAGGATAACATTATACCAGGCATTTTACATGCTAAACTAGTCACTTGTCCATATGCACACGCAAATATAAAGTCAATAGACATATCTGAAGCATTGAATTTTCCAGGAGTTCAAGCTGTTTTAACAGGAAGTAGTTTTCCAATTCTTTGCGGCATACTCCTCGAAGACCGTCCTCCAATCGCAATAGACAAGGTAAGATATTTTGGCGAGCCTGTTGCTTTAGTGATAGCCAATTGCGAACGTGAAGCCATGAGTGCCGTCAAGCTAGTAAGGGTGGATTATGAGATATTACCCGTAGTAAATTCGCTAAGTGAAGCACTAAAAAGTGATGCTCCTATCCTTCATGAAAACTTAGGTCAATATAGACATGCAATAAATGATGTTTATCCTGAATCAAACACCAATATTTCTAATCGCGTTAAAATAAGGAAAGGTGATATGACTAAAGGCTGGGCTGAAAGCGAGGTTGTTGCTGAAGCAAGCTACACTCTTCCTCAGTCTGATCATATAGCCATGGAAACCAGGAATGCCAGAGCTGAAATACACCCAAATGGTAATGTGGTAATCAGTACTTCAACACAGTCACCTTTTTCAGTAAAAAAACTTATAAGTCGGTATTTTGGAGTGGAAGAAGGAAAGGTTACTGTAAAAACCTCGCTTGTGGGAGGAGGGTTCGGTGGAAAAGCTGCTGTTCAACTTGAAATTCTTGCCTATATGGCTTCAAAATCCGTAGGCGGAAAAATTGTTCAAATTGCAAATTCCAGAGAAGAAGATATTGTAACCTCTCCCTGTCGTTTAGGGCTGGAAGCAAGGATTAAGCTTGGAGCTACAAAAGATGGAATGATAAAAGCTGCAGAAATCACTTATCTGGTTGATACCGGGGCTTATACCGACATAGGCCCGCGGATGACAAAAGCCATAGCAGTGGATTGCACCGGCCCTTACTATATTGAAAATGTCTGGTGTGACTCATTATGCGTATATACCAACCATCCTTATGCAACATCCTATCGGGGATTTGGACATGAAGCCTATACTTTTTGTATTGAAAGAACAATGGATAAACTCGCCTTTATACTCGAAATAGATCCTCTGGATCTAAGAATGAAAAACGCTATAATCCCCGGAAAAACAACTCCTACTCAGGTAAAAACAACTTTAAGCAATATAGGGAATTTAACAGCATGCCTTGAAAAGCTAAAAGAGTCAGTTAATTGGAGCGAAGGAGTAAGGATTGACTTAGGCGGTAATAAAGTCAGGGCAAAAGGATTAAGCTGCTTCTGGAAAACGTCAGACTCTCCGACAGATGCTGTTTCAGGGGTTCTTTTGACCTTCAACAAGGACGGTAGTATAAATTTAAACAGCGGTGTAGTTGAATGTGGTCCCGGAATGAAAACCACACTGGCTCAAATACTTGCAGAAAGGATGAGAATGAGTATAGACCGAATTCATGTGAAGCTTGAAGTAGATACTCAGGTAAGTCCTGAGCATTGGAAGACAGTTGCAAGTATGACAACATATCTAGCAGGAAAAGCTGTCTTACGGGCTGCCGAAGACTTAATCAGACAACTGCGCAATCTTGCAGCTGTGGCAATGAGGTGCCCACCTGAGGATTTGATAGTTGCCGAAGAAAAGGTATATTTAAAACAAGACCCTGACAGATATATTGCTTTTAAAGAACTAGTTCACGGTTATAAGTACCCTGGGGGAAATTCGGTTGAAGGGCAAATATTAGGACATGGAAGCTTTATCATGAGCAATATATCAGAACTGGATAAAGAAACGGGAAAGGGAAAACCCGGACCTGCATGGACTGTAGGTGCCCAGGCAGTCGAAGTTGAATTTGATACAAAGGATTTCACGTACAGACTGGTTAAAGCTGCTACTGTTGTTGATGCTGGTAAAGTATTAAACCCCAAAACAGCAAGGGGCTTAATTACTGGAGGAATGTGCATGGGTATTGGACTTGGAAGCCGTGAAGCTTTTTTGTACGATATGGGGGGCAAAGTACAAACTACAAGTTTACGAACTTATAAGGTAATGCACATAGGTGAGGAACCTGAATATTTAGTAGAATTTATAGAAACTCCACAAGAGGATGCTCCTTATGGTGCAAGAGGCTTTGCGGAGCACGGAATTATTGGTATACCTGCTGCGCTGGCAAATGCATTGTCATCTGCCGCTCAGATTGACTTAAACAAACTTCCTCTTACACCAGAAACCATCTGGATGATAAAAACTGGGGGTGTTGTATGATCCCTTTTAATTTTGATTATTATAGACCGTTTTCAATTGATGAGGCGGTTCAAATATATAAAGAGCTGGATTTACAACGTAAAGAACCCATTTACTACGGCGGTGGTTATGAAATTATAAGTATGGCGAGGTTTCATAATATTTATACAAAAGCAGTCATTGATTTGAAAGACATTCCTGAATGCAATGCTCTTGAATTTCAGGGAGATTGTTTAGCCATCGGCTCCTGTGCTACTCTATCCCGAATATCTGAATCAAAATTATTCCCTTTGCTTGGGAAAACAGTCGGCAGGATAGCAGACCATACAATGCAATGTAGGATAACACTGGGCGGGAACATAGGAGGAACCATTTTTTATCGGGAAGCTGTTCTACCACTGTTGTTATCTGACGCTTACGTGACCATTGCCAGTGAAAATAAACTTAGACAGGTTCCTATATCTGAAGTATTCTTTGAAAGATTGAACCTTGCCAGGGGTGAGTTTATCGTTCAGTTCACAGTTGGAAGGGAGTATACAGCATTGCCATTTGTTCATGTTAAAAAAACTAAAAATGAGAAAATTGATTATCCGTTGATAACAATAGCAGCAATTAAGCAAAGCGATAAAATTAGAATCGCCTTCAGCGGTATATGCGCTTTTCCATTTAGGTCTATTCAAGTTGAAGAGGACCTAAATAATAAAAATAGCTCTTGGGATATAAGGATAAATAATGTTATTAACCATTTGCCTGCACCTGTACTAAATGATGTCTCGGGCTCAGACAAATATCGAAAGTTTGTACTGAAGAATACGTTAAATAACACTTTGGAAACACTGGAGGGATGGCGGTAATGCTAAAAATAGAAGGCAAAAGCATCATTGAGCTTGATATAAATGGAGAGAAAAAAGAGGTTGTAGTCAGTCCATCAGATATTCTTTTGTATGTTCTCAGAGAACAGCTTGGATTAACCGGGGCAAAACCAAGCTGTGAAAACGGTGACTGCGGTGCATGCACAGTACTTGTGGATGGATGGCCTGTAAAATCATGCTTGATGCTGGCAGTTGAAGCTATAGGACATAAAGTAACCACCGTTGAAGGACTTCAAAATGCTCCAATTCAAAAAGCATTTGTAGAGAACTGGGGGTTTCAGTGTGGTTACTGTACCTCTGGCTTTTTGATGGTATGCCATTCCCTTGTAAATATTCACCCTGATGCAGAGGAATATGTGATTGAGGAATGGCTTCAAGCAAATATTTGCAGGTGTACAAGCTATGAAGAGATTAGAAATGCAATAAAATCTGTTCTAGCATCAATATCTATCTAGAATCCTATTACTCTACTTAAATTTCTCTTTTATAAAGGTTCAATTAATTGTATATTAATTTATGGCATTATAACGATAGTAACAAAAATAAAAGGAATGAATGATGATAGAAATATGTATTCCAAGCTATTTCCTATGTAAATTAATAAAATCGGGAGTTATTGGAGAAATTAGTTTTAAACAATTTATTGCTTTTGGGGTACTATTTATTGCATTTATTCTTCAATGGGTGTTGTAAGCTTATGCGTATAGAAGGTATTATTTTAGCCGGTGGATTTTCATCTAGAGCAGGTGCATATAAACTAACATTTGAACTAGGCGGTAAGACCGTTATAGAGCGATGTATCGAGGGAATGTATAATACCTGCTCGCGAATTGTTGTAGTTGGAGGATATAAAGTTAAAAAGCTTAATCCGATTTTGGACAAGTATCCTAAGATAGAGCTGGTTTATAATAAAAATTATGAAACAGGAATGTTCAGTTCTGTTATAGAGGGCTTTAAGCATGCCAAAGGTGATAGAATTTTCCTGATTCCAGCAGATTATGCTTTGATTGACCAAAATGTTTATGAAAGCCTACTTAGTGTAAAGAGTGATATAGTTATACCAACTTATAAAGGTAAAAAAGGTCATCCTGTACTTATGGATAAAAGGATGTCAAGCTTACTTCTTTCAAGTACGAACTACAGTAACCTGAGAGAATTTATCAGCAATCATGAGTTTAAGACTTTGGAAATTAAAAGTTCAGGCATATTAATGGATATAGATACCCCGGAGGATTATAAAAATGTACGGAAATTATTTGTTAATAAAAAACTTTTGAAATTTGACAGTACGCGAGTACAACTAATATAAATGGTTATTAAACAATACACTTCCATATCAATCATAATTCCAATTTTACAAAAATAAAATACTATAGGGCTAAAATTATAATGCACTTGATAATTAATAATAAAAAAGTGCTTGTTTTGCTAATGCTGTAGTTTAGCTCAAATCATATTATGGGAGTTGAAAAATGAAAAAACCTATGTTTAAAATTATTATTTTTAAAAGTAATCAAATATCTAAAAGATTTATTTTAGCGTTTGTAATAATTTGTACTCTTTTTACTATAGGTTATACGGTGACAACTGTAGATGTTTTTAATTCGGAAAGGCATCTGCCAATATACAGCGTTGAAACAGATAAGGTGACAATAACCTTTGATTGTGCATGGGGAGCATCAGATATACCAACAATTCTTGAGATTCTAAAGAAGGAAGATATAAAGGCTAGTTTTTTCATGGTAGGGCAATGGGCGGAAAAGTTTCCTGATGCAGTTAAACTTATTGCGAATGATGGTCATGATATAGCTAACCATGGGTACTCGCATCTACGAATGAGTACGATAAGCAAGGAAAAATGCAAAAGCGAGATTGAACTTTGCAATCAAAAGCTAGAAGAGATATCAGGAGTAAAGGTAAAGCTTTTTAGACCTCCTTATGGAGATTATAATAATAATGTAATTGATACTTGCAATGAACTCAGCTGTTATCCGATTCAGTGGAATGTTGATAGCCTGGATTGGAAGAAAGAAATGAGCAAGCAGGCCATCTTAGATAGAATATTAAAAAGAACCAAACCAGGTGCAATAATTCTATTTCACAATGATACGCAGCACACCGTAGAGTTACTTCCACAAATAATTTCAGAGCTGAAGTCAAAAGGATTTGTATTCGCAAAGGTTTCGGATATGTTAATGCTAGACAATTATTATATTGATGATCAGGGAAGACAACAGAGAAAAAAATAGAAATTATTATTATATTTATAGTAAAATTATGGTAAAATAAACATTGCTGTTTCAAAATCATGTGTTTATTGGTAAAGAAAGGTTGAAAGAACTAAAATAATAAAAAAATGTAAATTTAATTACATAATACTCTGGAGGATAAGACAAATGAAAAAATTAGTTTTAGTATTATTAATGTCTCTAATGCTTACATCTTTAAGCGCATGTGGATCAGTATCAGTTTCTACATCATCTGATACATCAATTAGTAAAGCTGGTGTATCAGATTCAAAAGCTGTATCAGAAGGATGGAACAAGGTTGATAAAACAGTTACTATAGAAGATATTAGTTATACTGTAAATGCTTATACGTTTAGTAAAGGGTCTGATTTTTTTGAAGCAGAAGAAGGTAAAACCTATTGCAAATTTGATATTACAGTTAAGAATGATACAAATGAAGCTTCTGCAGTAAGTTCATTAATGATGTTCGATCTTAATGATGCTGATGGAAATGCTTATGATCTTTCTTTAGTTGGTTTGGCAACCTTAGAGGAGGATAATATTGAACAGCTTGATGGAGACGTACCTGCTGCTTCTGAATTTAGAGGTGGTATAGTATTTGAAATTCCCGAGAATTCAAAGGGGCTCACTCTTACAATTAAGGGACTCTTAAGTGGAGAGGAAAAAGTTAGCATAAACTAAGGTGTTATAAATAAAGTTTATTACATAAAAATAATTTGCGAATAGGTAAGACTCTAGATATTTTAGGCTAGCTTATTTCATATCATAAAAGTGCAATTGATAAGAGTTAATTCTGCTTAGTCATTTGCACTTTTTTGCTTAATAAGGCAGATAACAATTAATTACATAATAACCTAAATTCCTGGTTGAAATATCACATACATAGCCAAAGCCTTCATTTGAGCAAGCTTCGGAATACATATCACAATTGTAGGTGGGGAACTTTTATAACATACAAAATAATCTATATTAATAGTAATATTATATACCTCTAATAAGGGGTGGTTTTTATTTTACAATATTATTTAATGTAACTAATAATATCATTTATCTGCAGTACAATACTTTTTGTCACAAAAATTCGTTTTTTTTTGTAGAATAAAAGATTTTCATTTTAACAATTATGTAATATAATATTAAGGGATTGGATCATTTTGGAGTAGATTACAATATACCTTCATTCTTAAATATAGTAAAAAATAAATTTTAAAAATATTCTAAATCGTATTCTGCAGGAATACATATTACATTAGATAAATAAAAAGAGATACACAACAGCAAAAGAGAGGAGTGGGGGGAAAATGGTCGGAAATGTGATAGAAAACAATGTAGTGACCATTTCAGGGAAAGTTATTTCCGAGGTAGAATTTAGTCATGAGGTTTATGGTGAGGGCTTTTATTCATTTTATTTAGATGTACCAAGATTAAGCGATAGCAGTGATAAAATATCGGTTACATTTTCTGAAAGACTTATACCAAAGAGTAAACTTCAAATGGGAGTGTCATTAGAGATTGAGGGTCAGTTTAGGTCTTATAATAGCTATAAAAGTGAATCTAATAAACTTGTACTTACAGTTTTTGCACGAGAAGTTATTTTTGCTGAGGAAGATAAGAGAATCAAAAATCCAAATCAAATATATTTGAACGGATACATATGTAAGAATCCAATATATAGAATGACCCCATTTGGTAGAGAGATTACTGATATTCTTGTTGCTGTAAATAGACCTTATAACAAATCTGACTATATACCTTGCATAGCTTGGGGGAGGAATGCTAGATATTCACAGAATCTTGCTATAGGGGATAATATAAAAATTTGGGGGAGAATACAAAGTAGAGAATACCAGAAGAAATTAGAATCTGGTGAAGCGATATTTAAAACTGCCTATGAGGTATCGGTTTCCAAGATGGAAATATGTGATGTGCCTCAAAATACAGTAATTGACACTGTTAATGAAGGATTTACAGAAGAATAAATAAAATATTTTTATTAAATCCATTACATATAAAATTTATAAAGTTTAAGCTCATTTCGCATCAATGTGAAGTGGGCTTTTAGTATATTGTGAGTTTAACAAGCGCCAAGAAAGCTTCTTGATGGGGAAAGCTACGGTTTTATTTTAAGTTTTTGAGACAGAAAAAGTATGTTATAATGACATATCAGATATAAATAAGTAAAACTATGTAGTGAATTAAAACATTTATGTGGAGTAAAAAGATGAATATAACAACTGCATCAATTGTTCTTAGTAATACTACAAGAGCCTTTGATAAAAAATATACATATGCTGTTCCAGAAGACCTTCTAGGTCAGATTTGTGTTGGCTGCAGAGTTTTAGTTCCTTTTGGGCATGGTGGGAAGGTAAAAGAAGGCTTTGTATTAGAAATAAATCCTAAGAATATTCTTATAAAGGCTATTGAATATAAATTAATAAAACAAGTTCTAGAACCCTATCCGCTTTTAAAAGAGGATAATATACAGCTTTTAGAGTGGATGAAGAGGCAGTATATTTGTACATATTCTGACGTAATCAAATGCATGCTACCACCGGGTATTAGTGTTAAAGCTGTAAAAAATGTAAAGCTTTTAACAACTGAAGGAATAAAAGTTTTTAAAAAAAGCAATATGAATAAAATAGTAGAAAATCTGTCTTGTGTAGGTGGAGAATGTGAGTATGAACAGCTACGAGATATGTGTGAGATAAGGGGTTTTAAAGGGTATATAAATGAGCTTTGTGAGTGCAATGCAATATGTATAGAAGAATCCTATGAACAAAAGGTTAATGCAAAATCAATCAAGGCTGTTTATCTAGCAAAACCAAAGGAAGAAATTATAGACGAGCTTGAAAATAATACTATAAAGAAGATTCAACATATTAGAGTGTTGGAAATTCTTCTGGATAATGAAGTGGTTTCAGTTGCTGATATCCAAAGGTTTGCAGGTGTATCGTCATCTGTTTTAGATACCCTGAGCAAGTATGGGTTTATCTGCTATAAAAATTTAGAGATTCTGAGAAATCCCTTAAATAATAGAATATATGAAAGAACAGAACCTCTTCTTCCAACTGAGGATCAGAGCAAAGCTTTGAGTCTCTTAATACAGAAACTAGACAGCAAAGTATATAGTGAAAGCCTAATATATGGAATAACTGGAAGTGGCAAGACTGAGGTTTATCTGCAACTTATTTCCCATTGCTTTGAGCTTGGTAAAAAAGCTATAATGCTTGTGCCGGAGATAGCGCTAACCCCTCAAATGGTTGAAAGATTCGTCGCTAGATTTGGAAAGAGAGTAGCGGTTATGCACAGCAGACTGTCACTTGGAGAGAGATTTGACCAGTGGAGACTAATCAGTGAAGGAAGGGTTGACGTTGTTGTAGGAGCACGTTCAGCTGTATTTGCACCAATTAATAATTTGGGCTTAGTTGTGATTGATGAGGAGCATGAAGCCTCATACAAGTCTGAAGCTATTCCTAGATACAATGCTAAAGAGGTGGCTCAAAAGAGATGTGAAATAAATAATGCTCTTCTGCTATATGGGTCGGCTACTCCTTCAGTGGATACATATTATAGAGCTGCAAAAAATGAAATTGAGTTAATAGAAATGAATAATCGCCCAAATGAGGCAAAACTCCCGGATGTTGAGCTAGTAGACATGAGAACGGAACTTCAAAATGGAAATAAAACACCCTTCAGCTCAAAACTTATTGATGAGCTAATAAAAAATATTGAGAATAGTGAGCAAAGTATATTATTCTTAAATAGACGTGGTTTTTCTACTTTTGTATTTTGTAGAAATTGTGGCTATACAATGAAGTGCCCTGAGTGCAATATTGCATTAACCTATCATTCAAAAAATAATAGATTAATATGCCATTATTGTGGATTTACAGTAAAAAATCCAACACAATGCCCATCCTGTGAAAGTAGAAATATTAGATATTTTGGTGTTGGTACTCAAAAAATAGAGGAAGAATTAAGATGTAGACTTCCTAATTGTTCAGTAATTCGAATGGATACTGATACTATAGGCTATAAAAATGCTCATGAAGAGATATTGAAGCAATTTAAGCAAGAAAATATAGACGTAATTGTAGGAACTCAGATGATTGCTAAAGGTCATGATTTCCCTAATGTTACTTTAGTAGGGGCTTTAGCAGCAGATAGTATGCTTAATGTGGGTGACTTCAGATCTTCAGAAAGGACCTTTCAGCTTTTGACACAAGTTGCTGGAAGAGCTGGAAGAGGTGAAAAAAGGGGAAGAGTAATAATACAAACCTATAACACAGAGGATTATAGTATATTAGCTGCCTGTAAACAGGATTATATTAGCTTTTATAATCAAGAAATATTGATTAGAAAACGACTTGACTATCCTCCATTTTCTAATATAGCAATTGTTACATTTAGTGGTCGAAGGGACAGACCAATCTTTGAAATTGCAAAAAACACCAAAAGTGAACTTGTAGATAAGTGTGCTTCGGATTTTGAAATTTTGGGGCCATCAAGGTGTCCAATACCTAAAATAGCAAATAAATACCGTTGGAGACTAGTAATCAAAGCAAAGAATCTTGAATTGATGGTAGAGGAATTGACTGAAATGTCTGATCGAGTATGGAAGAAAGCAAAGGATGGAGATATTATGATGAGCATAGATATAAATCCATATAATATGCTATAATAGAATAAAAATATTTGTAAAAGCTACTACTACATTTAAATATACTTATTCTAGTTATAGAATATAGAATGGCAGATAGAAATTTAGTATAAGCTTATAAAGTGTTAGCTAGTGGAAGTAAATGGGAATAATATGTATTGATTTTATTTATATAACATTTGGAGGTTGTAGCATGGCATACAGAGAAATAAGAGTTGACGGAGATGAAATCTTAAGAAAAAAGAGTCGGCCAGTTGAGAAAATTGATAACAAAATACTTACACTTATTGAAGATATGGCTGATACCATGTATAAAGCAGATGGAGTTGGTCTAGCTGCTCCTCAAATTGGAATACTAAAGAGAATAGTTACTATTGATGTTGGAAATGGTCTGTTTGAAATGATAAATCCGGAGATACTTGAGCAAAGCGGAGAACAGGATGGGCCTGAAGGCTGTCTTAGTATACCTGGAACATCTGGAGAGGTTAAGAGGCCTATGCACGTAAAGGCTAAATATACAGATATTAATGGTGAGACAGTCATTGTTGAGGCCGATGAATTATTTGCAAGAGCTATTTGCCACGAACTTGATCATCTTGACGGAATATTATACAAGGATAAGGCTCACAAAATGTATACGGGCAAAGAACTAGAGGATATGTAAACTTCATCCTCGAAAAGTTAGAAATATTATTGAAGTGGGAGAGTGAAGTTTATTTTGAAAATAGTTTTTATGGGTACACCGGAGTTTGCTGTTCCTAGCCTTGAAATGCTTATTAAAGAGGGATATCACGTAATAGCTGCAGTAACTCAACCTGATAAACCAAAGGGAAGAGGTAACAAGTTCTGTGCTCCTCCAGTAAAAGAGATTGCAATCGAACATGGTATTGATGTACTCCAACCCAGCAAGATAAAGACACCTGAATTTGTGGAGCAGATTAGAGCACTTGGCCCAGATTTACTTGTTACTGCTGCCTACGGAAAGATTCTTTCAAAGGAGTTATTAGAGGTTCCGACATTAGGCTGCATTAATGTCCATGGTTCACTGTTGCCTGCTTATAGGGGTGCTGCCCCAATAAATTGGGCAATAATAAATGGTGAAAAAATTACTGGAATTACTACTATGTTCACTGATGTGGGTTTAGACACTGGTGATATGTTACTCAGTAGTGAGTTGAATATAGACGATAATATTACTGCTGGTGAACTAAATGATAAAATGGCTGTTTTAGGAGCTGAGGTATTAAAAAATACTTTAACTCAATTAGTAAATGGGTCACTTGAGAGAAAACCGCAGATAGAAGCTTTGTCTTCATATGCTCCTTTAATGTCAAAAGAGCTTGGTCTTATCGAATGGACGAAGACTGCACAGCAAGTACACAATCTAGTAAGAGGAACAGCGCCTTGGCCTGGGGCATATACTTATTTAAATGGAAATAGAATGAGAATTTGGCGAACTAGCCTAGTTCCATATATGGAATCAAAGCTTGCTGATGGTGAAATAGCTCAGGTTGATAGAGAAGGAATTTTAGTTAAGTGTTCAGATACATTTATTTTGATTAAAGAGATCCAGTTTGATTCCTCAAAAAGGATGAGCGTAAGTGATTACATTAGAGGACATCAAATAGATGTAGGTGAAAAGCTTGGAAAGTAATATAAAAGTATTTATTCGGACAGCAATAATTATTTTGGCAGCATTTATAGCGCTGTTAGCGGTCTTTAGTATTGCATATGCATATGCATCTATAAGTGTGTATAATACAATACTAATGGTCTTTATTATTGCCATTTGTGTTTGTATTTTAGTATCAGCAGTAATGGTTGTTTCTATAATTTATACATACAAAAGAAAAAGAGCTAGTGGCTTTTTTTTAACACTTACCAAATTGGGCTTGAGGGTTATGCTGCCTGTAGCGCTACTACTGACTAAGGCAAATAATAAAACAAGAAAAAGTATTCGATATTTTTATATTGAGTTGAATAATATTGTGGTTGATTCTGAGAATAAGAAGTATAAAGCACAGGATATTATGCTGCTTTTGCCTCACTGCCTGCAAAATAGTGAATGTGGACTAAAGGTGACTAATAATCCAAAATTGTGCAAGAGATGCGGAAAATGCAAAATTGGAGCATTGATGGAGTATGCTGAGCAAAAAAATATTAACATTTATATTGCAACAGGAGGAACTGTAGCACGAAATATTATTAAGAAAAATAGGCCAAGGCTTATAATTTCCGTTGCCTGTGAAAGAGACTTGATGAGTGGAATTTCAGATGTCAGAGGGATACCAGTAGTTGGTGTTACTAACAAGCAACCAAATGGGCCTTGCTATAATACAGATGTGGATATTGATGCAATACAGCGGAGAATAGAGCAACTCACATTTTAGTAGAATATATATTTTGTATTTTGCTTTTGCTTGAAGGTCAGATAAGAATAGCGATTAATTTTAGTGAACAATATTGAAAGATTAGCATCGGAGAAAAGTGATGGCAATAGACATAGCTAGAGAGACAGCTTTAAAGATTTTATACGATATTAATGAAAATAGTGCTTATTCAAACATATCTATTAATAAATATTTAGAGGGGGGAAATCTAAGGGAATTAGATAGAGCCTTTATAACAGACCTTGTATATGGAACAGTTAAATGGTTATTGGAAATCGACTATTTAATCGGAAAATATTCAAGTGTGAAAATGAAAAAATTATCACCTTGGATTGTCAATATATTAAGATTAGGAATATATCAATTGCTGCATACTGATAAAATACCAGTATCAGCAGCCTGCAATACCAGTGTTGAACTTGCAAAGAGGTATGGGCACCAGGCTTCGAGCCGCTTTGTAAATGCAGTGCTTCGAAATGTGTCAAAAAATATTAATAACCTTCCTTATCCTGATAAAGCTAATGGAGCCGAATATTTTAGTATAATTTATTCACATCCAATATGGATGGTTGAGAAATGGATTTCACTTTTTGGGGTTGAGTTTACTGAAGCACTGTTAAAAAGCAATAATGAGGTGCCTGATTTTACTATAAGAGTAAACACAATTAAAACAATGAGGAATGAGCTGGTACAGGCCTTGCATAAAGAAGGTATAAAAACAAGAAAATGGAAATACTTAGAAGAAGCAGTTATTTTAGAAAATCCATCTTCTATTACAAAACTTAAAGCCTTTAAAAACGGTCTTTTTCAGGTGCAGGATGAAAGCTCCATGCTTGCAAGCAGAGTCCTTGATCCCAAAGAGGGTGAGTTGGTTATGGACGTATGCAGTGCACCTGGCGGCAAAGCAACACACATGGCACAGCTTATGAATAATAAAGGAACAATAATAGCACGAGATTTACATCCACATAAGCTTAAGCTGATTGATAACGCAGCCGTAAGACTAGGAATTGATATAATAAAAACAGAGTGTTTTGATGCATGTGAGCTTGATAGTACAATGCTAGGCAAAGCTGATAAGGTATTAGTTGATGCGCCTTGTTCAGGCTTAGGAATAATAAGGAAAAAACCAGATATCAAGTACTCAAAGAACATTACTGAGTTAGATGAGCTTGTCAGCTTGCAAAGAAAGATACTCTCTAATGCCTCACAGTATTTGAAAGTAGGAGGGTGCTTGGTATATAGCACCTGCACAATTCAACCAGAAGAAAATATAAATATTGTTTCTGAATTTCTTGCAGAAAATAATCAGTTTAAATTGATAGGCTTTGAAAATATATTGCCTGATAATCTAAAAATAGATAGTTCAAAAGATGGATATATTCAACTATATTCAAACATTAATCAGACAGATGGTTTTTTTATAAGTAAAATGATTAGGGAAATATAAAAATGTGAGGGTTACATTTATTGCAAACATCATGAATTTCGCATATCAAAAAGCCTCACGGGTTTTTTCAGGTATTGTCGCAGGGAGGAAAAATGAAAAATTTAATGGATATGACCTTGGAAGAATTAGAAAATGTGCTTTCCGAAATGGGTCACCAAAAGTTTAGAGCGAAACAAATATTTAAGTGGGTAAATAGCGGAATAAAAACAATAGATGAAATGACGAACATTTCTAAGCAGCATAGACAAGAGCTTGGAAAGGAATTCAAGATCAGCAGAATTAAGATTGATAACAAGCTGGAATCCCAGATAGATTCCACAGTCAAGTATTTATTTGAACTTGACGATGGCAATATAATTGAAAGTGTGTTAATGAAATATAAATACGGCTTTACTGCATGTATTTCATCACAAGCTGGCTGTCGAATGGGCTGCAAGTTTTGTGCTTCAACAGGAGCAAATTTCTCTAGAAATCTGACAGCAGGTGAAATGCTTGATCAGGTTTTAACTATGCAGGAGGATTCGGGTAACAGAATAGGGCATGTTGTATTAATGGGGATAGGTGAGCCACTTGATAATTACGATAATGTAATTAAATTTTTAAGAATTATAAATCATCCAGATGGATTAATGATAGGGTTGAGAAATATTTCTCTTTCCACTTGTGGTGTTGTACCAAAGATTTTACAGCTTGCGAAAGAGAATATTCCAATTACTTTATCAGTATCTCTGCATAGTCCTAGAGATGATAAACGCTCTGAAATGATGCCTATAAACAAGTCTTTTTCTATTGACAAATTAATTGCAGCATGTAAGATATATACTGAGAGCACAAAAAGAAGAATTACTTTTGAATATGCAATGATTGCAGGAGAAAATGATTCAGAACAGGATGCAAAAGACTTAGCTGGATTATTAAAAGGAATGCTTTGTCATGTAAATTTAATACCTGTAAATTCAGTAAAGGGCAATGGCTATAAAAAAAGTTCACGAGTTCACATAGATAGTTTTAAAAATATTATGGAATCAAAAGGCATTGAAACTACTGTAAGGAGAGAGCTTGGGAGTGATATTAACGCAGCTTGTGGACAACTGAGAAAGAATAGACAAGATAGAGAGTAATATTTATTTTAGTTTTTTAAGTTTGTTTCAGGAGTGATTTATTTGAAGTATGGTATTAAAACAGATTTGGGATTAAAGCGACAATTAAATGAAGATTACTGTAGTGTTTTGATTGGATATCCAGGTGTTCCAGACAGCTTTGTTATTGCTGACGGAATGGGCGGCCATAAATCTGGAGAAGTTGCCAGTAAACAAGCAGTTGATTCAGTTTGCAAGCATTTACTTAAGGCAAACTGGGGGACAGATGATGTATCAGAGCTCTTAAAACATATTATTACGAGAGTTAACGATGAACTATACAAGCTATCTCTGATTGATGAAGCTACTCAAGGTATGGGAACTACCCTTATAGTTGCTGTTTTAAGAAATAAAAAGCTATTCATAGGTCATGTAGGAGATAGTAGAGTATACCTTATAAGAAATAATAAAATAGAGAAATTAACCTGGGATCATTCATATATAGAAGAGCTGGTAAAGAATGGTTCTATTACTAAGGATGAAGCTGTTAATCATCCTCAGAGGAATGTAATAACTCGTGCTGTTGGGTATGAGCCAGATATACAGGTAGACACATATGAGATTGATGTTTGTGAAAATGATCAAATTCTCCTTTGCACTGACGGCTTAACAAATATGTTAGCAGAGAATAAAATATTGGAAATTATTACAAAAGAGGAAAATCCACAGGTTGCATGCGATACTTTAATTGAAAATGCAAATAATAAAGGTGGAGAAGATAATATCACCGTGATTATCGGTAGAATTGATTGAGGTGAAATATGGAAGGTCAGATACTTGGTAATAGATATCTATTATTAGAAAGAATCGGCGGCGGTGGAATGGCTGTCGTTTATAAAGCTAAGGATACTCTTTTAAACAGATTTGTTGCATTAAAAATACTTCGAAATGAGTTTGCAAATGACGAGGAATTTGTAAAGCGTTTTAATATTGAAGCACAATCAGTTGCCAGTCTTTCTCATCCTAATGTTGTGTCTATTTATGATGTTGGTTATCAAGATGAAATCCATTATATTGTAATGGAGCTAGTAAATGGAATGACTTTGAAGGAGTATATTAATAAGCATGGTGCACTTAATTGGCAGGACGCTGTTAAAATTACTATTCAGATTTGTTCTGCTATAGAACATGCTCATAAAAACAAAATTATACATAGGGATATAAAGCCTCATAATATTTTGATGACAAAAGAGGGTATAGCTAAGGTAACTGATTTTGGAATTGCAAGAGCAGTTACATCTACTACAATTACTATGGTTGGAAGTACAATTGGCTCTGTACATTATTTCTCTCCAGAGCAGGCTAGGGGAGGTTTTATCGATGAAAAGTCTGATTTATATTCCCTTGGTATTGCGTTATATGAAATGGTTACTGGTAAGGTGCCTTTTGATGGTGATACACCAGTAGCTGTGGCATTAAAACAAATTCAGGAGGTACCAATTGAGCCTATAAAACATGTTCAAAGCTTGCCTTATGGCGTAAATGAGATAATTATGAAGGCTATCCAAAAGGAGCAGAATCTTAGATATCAATCTGCTACTTCAATGATTATTGATCTAACCAGAGTATTAAATCAGCCTCAAGGTGGATTTATTGGGCAAAAGATGGTTGGAAATGAATCAACTATTAGAATGCAGGCTGTAAATAGTTCGGGAATTGAGAATAGAGAAAGAGCTAATGTTACTAATAATAAACAATCGGAAGCTAGAAATGAAAAAAAGAAAAACAATATGACATATTGGCTTGCTGGAATAACCAGCCTGATTATAATTGCAATTGCATTGGTTATAACTATTGGTTTGTTAAGCAATGGCGAAGAAGATAATGTTTACAGGATGGAAAACTACGTAGGAAAGCAATATGAAGAGGTCAAGCAGGAGCTAACTGCAAAGGGTTTTACCGATATTACTAAGGTGGAGAAAGATAGTGACGAAGCACAGGGCATTATTTTAAAACAAAGCGTACAAGAAGGAATCGAGTATAAGAATGGGAAGTTTACACCTATAGAGTTTGAGGTTAGTAAAGGTCCTCAAATAGCTAAAGTTCCTGATGTTATCAACCGAGAGAAACAAGATGCTCAAATGAAAATAAAAGCAGAATCATTAGTGACTAAAATTGAAGAAGAATACAATAAAGATGTAGCCGCTAATTATGTTATAAGGACAGAGCCGCCAGCTGGTCAAGAAGTAAAGGTAGGTACTGAGGTTATAATATATGTTAGTAAGGGCCCAGAGGTCAAGAAAGTTAAGGTGCCAAATTTAGTAGGTATGAATGAAACTGAAGCTCAACAGGAACTTGCAAAGTATAAACTAGCACTTGGAAAAATAATACCACCTGAAATTACATCGGGAATTGTTTATAGACAATTACCAAATGCATATGAAGAATTAGATGAGGGAGGAGCTGTTACTATTTTCCTCACTGCGATAGACCCAGCAGCATCAACAACACCTGCAACTAATTCTCAAGATCAAGCAGCTACAAGTACAACGCCAGCAACACCATCTACACCTTCAACACCTTCAACACCTGCAACACCGGCAACACCTGGCACAGAACAGGAAGTAATTCCATAAGTTTATTAAAAAATATTTAGTAGTTTAACCTATAAGCAAGTTGAGGAGGTTGTTTTTTGCCACTTGGTATAATCCTAAAAGGAATTGGTGGTTTTTATTACGTAAAAGAAGAAACAAATAAAGAAATTTATGAGTGTAAGGCCCGAGGAATTTTTAGAAAAAATTCTATAATTCCTCTGCCTGGTGATAAGGTTATGTTCAGCATACTTGATGAACAGGAAAAGCTAGGATCAATCGATCAAATTTTGCCCCGTTCTTCAGAATTGATGAGACCAGCTATAGCAAATATCGACCAGATAGTAATTATTGTAGCAGTAAAAGCTCCAAGTACCGATTTTATGCTATTGGACAAGCTTCTTATAACAGCGGAAAAGAAAAGGTTACGAGCAATTATTTGTATAAATAAAATTGATTTGGGGGATGAGTTGGCTAATGAAATAAGAGACATTTATTCCTCGGTTGGATATAAATGCATTGAAGTCAGCTCTGTCAATAACATTGGATACGAGCTTTTACAAGAAGAACTAAAAAATCATACTAGTGTTTTTGCAGGTCAGTCAGGAGTTGGCAAATCAACTATTCTTAATCGAATAATGAATTCTTGGATTATGGAAACTGGGAGTGTTAGTGAGAAAATAGAGCGTGGGAGGCACACCACTAGACATGCTGAGATACTAGAACTCAAACATGGGGGATATGTAGCTGATACACCTGGATTTAGTTCATTTGAGTTGGAAAACATTCGATACATTGAACTGGAAAACTATTATCCTGAATTCAGACATTATTTAAATACTTGCAAGTATACATCCTGTAGTCATATTTCAGAACCAGAATGTCACATTCTAGAGGCTGTTAAGCGTGGAGAGATAAATAGTAGTAGATTCCAAAGATATTCACAGCTATATAAGATGTTAAAAGATATCCCTCAATACAAAACAAAAAAAATGGAATCAAGGAGATGATAGCATGATTAAAATTGCACCCTCTATTTTATCAGCAGATTTTTCATGTTTAGGTGATGAAATTAAAAAAGTGGATGTTAATGGTGCTGATTTAATTCATATTGATGTTATGGATGGTAATTTTGTCCCCAATATTACAATAGGACCAGGAGTTATTAAGTGTATAAGAAAAGTAACAGAGAAACCTTTTGATGTACATCTGATGATTACAAAACCAAATGATTATATCGAAGAGTTTGCTAAGGCAGGTGCAGACATAATTACTGTACATGCAGAAGCAACTGTACACCTAAATAGAACTATTCAGATTATAAAAAGTTTTGGAAAAAAAGTTGGAGTTGCCCTTAATCCGGCTACGCCACTATCTGTGTTGGACTATGTTTTACAGGATATAGACATGGTTTTGTTAATGACTGTAAACCCTGGCTTTGGTGGTCAGAAATACATAAATTTCTGTACAAAGAAGGTGGAAAAATTAAATAGTATGATAATTCAAAATAAACTTAATATAGATATCGAAGTGGATGGAGGCATTGACGCAACTAATATTTTTACAGTTACAAAGGCTGGGGCAAATGTTATTGTTGCTGGTTCTGCTGTGTACAATAAGCCTGATGTTAGAGAGGCTATTAAAGAACTTAAGTCAAATTCCTTCCAAAGATATACTTTATAAAATGCAAGATAGTATAAAAGTCAAACCAGAAAATTTAAAATCAAAAATTGAAGAAAAATTAGGAGAGGGAAAATGAAAGCTGTTCTTGTTTGTAATGGCTCTATTAATGATTATACTTATTTTAAAAAATACATTCTCCCTTCAGATTATATTATTTCAGTTGATGGAGGAGCAGGACACCTGAGAAAAATGGGGATTAAACCAAATGTTCTGATTGGTGATTTTGACTCAGCAAATTCTGAAGACCTGAAATACTTTGCAGAGTGTGGAGTAGAGGTTTATAAATTTCCAATAGATAAGGATATGACGGATTCAGAGCTGGCTATAGAGAAAGCCTTGAAAATGGGAGCAAATGAATTGCTGTTTATTGGGGCATTAGGCTCTAGAGCTGATCACTCCTTGGCGAATATACTATTGCTGAAAAAGCTTCTTGATACCGGCGTTAAGGCATGTATTATGGACGAGTATAATCAAATTTACATGTTTAATACAACTTTCACACTGGAAAAAAGAGATGGATATAAGCTCTCACTTATTCCTATTTCACTAAAGGTTACTGGAGTTAGTACAAATGGGTTAAAATACAAGCTAAATGACGCTACGATGAATTTAGGCACATCCTGGGGAGTAAGTAATGAGTTTTTAGAGGATACTGCTACAGTAACAATAAAAGAAGGAATATTGCTGGTGTGTATGTCAAAGGATTAAAAAAAACGAAGTTGGCAAGCCAACATGCTTATGTTAAGTTAGTAATAAGCCTCAGTAAACTGTTTACAGAGGTTTTTTTATGTCCTTTTGATTATTTTGAAATAAATATGTGAAAGATAAAAGTACTTAAATATATTAAAAATAAGACTATTTACAATTTATACAGTATAATTAGTATTATAATGTAAAAAATGAGTAAACTTGAAAAAATACTACAAAATAATCTCGAAAGGAATGTATATGAAGCGCATGCTTTCATTATACAAGGTAAGTAAATGAAGTTTTTTTCAAAAATTAACCGAGGATTAGTATTATTGATAATATTAGTATTAGGAGTAGCAATTTTCCTTGTTATTCAATCAAATTACCAGTCAAGAGAAACTCCAAAAATTAAAGAGGTTTGCCAACAATACATAAATACAGTGATTGATTACAAGCAGCTTCCACAGCATTATAGAAAGGCAAACCCTGAGATCCCACAAAATGAGCTTGAAAAGCATATTCAAGCTATGACAGATGATATTAAGGCTTTTTATACAGATAATGTGCAAACCTATAAGACTGTAATTAAAGACTATAAATCAGATCTTGAGAATCAAGCAAGAGGCATTGGTGTTGTATATAATTACAAAAAAGAAATAAAAGATTATGAAAATATCATTTTTAATGGTGATAATGTTACAGTTTCCATTATAACTAATTCAGTTAGAGAGGATTCAGAGCTTAAACAGAGGGCTTCTTCTCAAACAACTGATACAATTAGTTTACAAAAGGTTAATGGTCAATGGAAGGTAATATACGCTGACTTACTAGAACCAATGCAAGCAATTGAAGAACCAATGTTAAATATAAATAGGTAAATTAAATAGAAGGGAATGAATAATAATTGGAAACAGTACTTAAGATATCGAATTTAAATAAATCCTTTGGTAAAAAAAAGATAATAAATAATATTTCTTTTGACGTATATGCTGGTGAGGTATTTGGTTTTTTAGGACCTAATGGAGCTGGTAAGACTACTACAATTAAAATGGTAATGGGCTTTTTATCAACTGATTCTGGAGACATTTATATAAATAACCTTAATGTAAAAAAGGATTATGAAAAGGCTATGTCCTACATTGGGGGGATAGTTGAGAATCCAGAAATGTATAAAAATTTAAGTGGATTAACTAATCTAAAAATGTATGCACGTTTACATGAAGGTGTAACAAAAGAGAGGATTAATGAAGTTGTAAAATTAGTTGGAATGGAAAATCGCATAAAGGATAAAGTAAAAAAATACTCTCTTGGAATGAAGCAACGTTGTGGACTCGCCCAGGCTCTTCTACATAAGCCTAAATTGTTAATTCTGGATGAGCCTACAAATGGTTTGGATCCATCTGGAATAAGAGAACTCAGGGATATACTAAAAAAATTGGCACATGAAGAAAAGGTTGCTGTATTTGTTTCTAGTCATTTGATGTCTGAAATGGAACTTATGTGTGATAGAGTGGCTATTATTAATAAAGGTGAAATATTAGGAGTTAAAACTGTAGAAGAATTACTAACTCAAGCAAATGGTAAAATTGTACATCGGTTTATTGTAAAGCCTGTTGATAAAGCGCTAGAATTGCTTAAAGAAGCATTTGGAAGCTTAATCAAGAGTTCCTCTCAAGAATACATTGATATTGAAGTAGAGGGAGATTCGGTCGCTGAAATTACTACATTGCTGGCAACTCAAGGTATAGCTATTTCTGGAGTGAGTAAAATAGAAACCTCTCTTGAAGATGCATTTATAAATATTACGGGAGGGGGAAATCACATTGCGTAAGTTTTTTGCTTTATATACAAATGAAATGATTAAGATTTCAAGAAAAGTAAGTGTTATTGTAATTCTTTCTGTTATGGTCGCATTAATTATAGGGTTTGGTGGATTGATGAAAATTACTCAGACCATGAGCTCAAATTATGATAGTAACAATTATTCTATTGATGTTCAAAAAGAAGATATGAAAATAAGGATGGAGGATTATAAAAACCAGATAGCTGAGATTAAAGAAATAAAAGGTACTGCTTCGGAGGTTGAGCTTTTATCTCTGGAAGAAGAAGAAAGAGGCCTTCAGAATCAATTAGAAATGTTGCAGTTTGCAATTGATAATGACATTTTAATTGATTCCAATAGTTATCGTGCAAATGCTACCTATATTCTCTTTAGTAATAAAGAAATGGTAAACCGATTAAGTACTGTATCGATATCAAATCTTGAGCCCAACCTAACTGAGGAGCAAAAAATGCAAAAAGAAGATGCTCTAAGTAATATTTCAAGACTAGAAAAAATTATTAAAAATAAGGACTTTGAAGATTATATTTCCTTTATGAATGGTGAAATAAATAAAAATATCATCTTTTCTGATGAAGAAAAGAAGATATATTTAGAATCAAATGCTTTAAGATTGAAATATAATTTGACTGGAGAAGTAGTAAATGGAGTATCAAATAACGTAAATGCAGAAAGTATGATTTCCCAAATTGAGAATGGAAAACTTTCGCTGATGTATGATGTTGATTATTATTCTCAAGTTCAGAAACCATTGACTGCTGATATGCGCGAAAGTATAAAAAACGATATTGCTGTAACTGAATATAAGCTTGGAAAAGTTAATGTAAATAATACTAGTACAGGAGGTTTAGTGTCTGTAGTAATTTCTGGAATGTTAGGCTTAGGTATTTTTATGGTAGTTATACTGATAATGATCTTAGCAGGAGGAAGTGTTTCAAGTGAAATGTCAACTGGCTCAATAAAGTCATTAATTATTTCCCCTACAAAACGATGGAAAATCTTCACTGCCAAATATTTTTCACTTTTAACAATAGGTATAATTGCTGCATTAATAGCCTACATATTTTCTGTAATTGTATATGGAATCTTTTTTGGGTTTAACTCAGGTGAGTCATATATTTATGCTTCGAATGGGGTCGCCCATGAAATTAATTTCTATTTTTATCAATTAGCAAGAATGTTTACAGATTTTATTGTTGTAGTAGTTTACATGACATTTGCTCTTATGCTTTCAACAATAACAAGAAACACTGCTGCATCTGTTGCTATAGCAATAGGAGTATATTTTGTGGGAAGTACAGCAAACACAATATTAATGCAATTCACAAAGGGAGATTGGCGTAAATTTATTCCTTTTAACAACTTGGACTTTACATCAAAGATATTCTCAAACGATTCATTAAGTCAAGTATCAAATAGTATGTCTGGTGCTGTGAATAATTCTCTTACCTTTTCACTAATCTATACATCTATACTTGTAATCTGTATGGTGTATATCGGGCTTGATTCCTTCAATAGAAGGGATATTAAGTAATTATAAAGTCTATACTTTCAAAAATGGGTATGTTCCTAAAAATTATTTTTAAGGAGCATACCCATTTTTATTAACAGTGCGTCCAGCGAAGCTGGAGCACACTTGCAATGTTGGCTTGCCAACTTGCGTTGTTTTTGCACAAAAAATTATTGGGTTTGTCATTGTTTATTTGTTTGTTTTTTGGAAAGAATATGAGTGATGAAAAATAAATACGAGGAGGTATCCAAGCCCAAATCATTTCTGTCAAGGTAATGCACATTTCATTAACAGTGCGTCCAGCGAAGCTGGAGCACACTTGCAATGTTGGCTTGCCAACTTGCGTTGTTTATGTTCTTGTTGGAAATGCTGGGCATGGGCATGTATATGAGACATAGACGTTGGATGAATACAAAGGTGGCAATTACTCAAAATAACAATGAGGCAATTGCTATAAAAGAAGCAATTGAACTGTTACAGGTGACTTCTTCTATAAATAGTAATGATGTGGTAGTAATAACTCCAAATTGGGTAAAAAGTCAAAATCCGAACTCTGCAACGGTCGTTGGTCCAGATAGTCTTAAGCAAATCATAATGCTGGTGAAGGAGAAAAAACCTCGAAGATTAGTTATAGCAACAGGAAGCGCAGATGGAGAGACAAAGGATGTAATGGAGGCAGTGGGCTTTGGAAAAATTATTGCTGATGAGGGTGTTGAATTTATTGATTTGAATTATGGACCATTTAATAGGATTAATTTAAATCATTCTATCGTCACTTCAACTAATATAAATAAACTTTTACAAGAGGTAACCATTTTAATTTCATTTACACAGTTAAAATACCATGAAGAAGCCACTATGTCTGCTGCTATAAAAAATATTGCCCTTGGCTGGCCACCTGCCCAGGAACATGGACATCCAAAAAAGGATTGTGGAATACATAGGGAGCTACATGGTTTTATATCGGCCATAGCAGAACAAATCCCTATTGATTTATCTATAGTAAGTGCAAGCCCAGCTATGATAGGTACAGGACCTTCCAAGGGTGTTGCAAGACATACTGGGTTAGTAATAGCAGGATGCGACCCTGTTGCTACTGATACAGTTGCTGCAAGATTATTGGGCTTCAAGCCTCAAGGGGTAAGATATTTATTTGAATGTAGTAACAAGAAGATAGGCGAGAGTGATATTGAAAAAATAAGGATTGAGGGAATACCTTTAGTTGAGGCAGAAAATATATTCAGTCAGCGGGCTTATGGAGATGGCTTGGCAGTAGATAAAGGGTGAATAAAAAAGCGGTTAATATCTGTCAATGTGATGAGATATTAACCGCTTACGAAATATGCATCCAACTTAATTCATGTGGACAATTATTTTACTCTTCTTATTGTAAACTAGTTGTAAATTGTAGGTGTTCATGCTTATCATTGATAAGTCTCCCGCACCGATATACTTTTTATGTTGGAAGTTTAATAGTTACTTAAATTCCTTAGCTAATGCCTCAAATGCTGGCAATGAATTTTGAATAGTCTCGAGGCTACAGCAGTACGCTAGTCTGAAATAGCCTGGGCATCCAAAGCCAGAGCCTGGAACTATAAGAAGATTATACTTTTTTGCTCTGTTTTTAAATTCTACATCATCTTGGATTAAAGCCTTGGGGAAAAGATAGAAAGCTCCCTCCGGCTTTACACATTCATAACCAAATTTGATAAGGTTATTATAAAGTAAGTCTCTTCTTTCTTTATAAATGTTTATATCTACTGATGAATCAATTGCTTTTGCAATTACTTTTTGGAAATGTGCAGGTGCATTTACAAAGCCTAATACTCTATTGCAATATATCAGACCACTCATTAAAATCTTAACATCATCTGCAACTGGATTTGTAGCAATATAGCCCATACGTTCACCTGGTAAAGAAAGTGATTTGCTAAAGCAATCAATCATAATTGCATTTTTGTATATCGTTAAAATATTTGGTACAGTTACGTCATAGGCTAACTTTCTATATGGCTCATCAGATATTATATATATAATATGACCGTATTCTTTGCCTTTTTCTTCTAATACCTTTGCAATATTTCTTAAAATATCTTCTCCGTAAACAACACCAGTAGGATTGTTAGGTGTATTAATAAGAACCGCTTTTGTGTTTGCAGTAATATTTGCCCTTAAAAGCTCAGGATCAGGTAAAAATGTACTGTGGTCAGTATCAAGAATTTTAATTCGTCCACCGTGATTGTCAATATAAGAAGTATACTCAACAAAAAATGGAGCGAAAACAATAACTTCTTCACCTGGATTTAGAAGAGTTTTTAATACAACATTCAAAGCTCCTCCAGCCCCAACAGTCATAACTACATTATCGTAGCTCAAATTTAAACCTGTTTCTTTATTTATTTTGTGAGCTATGGTTTCTCTTACTTCAGGATAGCCAGCATTGTTCATGTATGCATGCATCTTTAAATCATCACAATTTGCAAGTTCACGAAGTGCGGTCTTAACTTCAGCTGGTGGTTCTGGGTCAGGATTTCCAAGTGAAAAGTCATAAACCTTATCAGCCCCATATAGTTTTTTTAATTTTTCGCCTTCTTCAAACATGGCCCTTATCATTGACGAGTTTTTTATGTTGTTGCTAATTTTCTCTGATATCATGGACTAATTCTCCTATCTATATATAAATAATTTTATAAATATTTAATTTCTATGGATTACCTTGCTTTAATTGCAATCACTTTATTCTCATCAGGTGTAACATTTATAGTTTTAAAGTTTTCATATATAACCATACCGGGCTTTGCACCGCTTGGCTTTTTTACATTTTTTACTATAGTGTAGTCAACAGGAACATTGTACGACATTTTTGCACTACTGTGATAGGCTGCTAAAATTGCTGCCTCTACAAGAGTTGCGTTTGTAACTTCTCGACGTTCAGTCCTGATAATTACATGTGAGCCAGGAATATTTTTTGTATGGAGCCACAAATCATATGACCCAGCAGTTTTTAGTGTTAAGAGATCATTTTGTCTATTGTTTTTTCCAACTAATATTTGAAAACCATCACTTGAAACAAATTCTAAAGGAGGGGAAGGCTTGTCCAACTTTTTTTTAGAATTCCTTACAGAGGATTTCATATAGCCCTGATCTATTAGTTCCTGCCTGATTTCATCAATTTCCTGTTTAGAACTGCAATTCTCAAGCATTATTTTAACACTCTCAAGATATTGTAGCTCTGAAAGAGTATCCTGAAGCTGTTGAGTTACATTGATATGTGTACTTTTAGCTTTAGAAAACTGCTTGAAATATCTTTGGGCATTGTCTTGAGCTGATCTATATTCATTTAAAGGTATGTCGATATATTCTTCATTTTCACTGTAATAATTAAGCACTCGTACAGACTTAGCTCCAGTGGGAATACAGTAAATATTTGCTGTAATTAGTTCACCAAAAAGTTTTAGCTTCTCTCTATCGGCAACATCCCTTAGCTTGTCAGTAAAAATAGATACCTTCTTTTCGCAACGTTCTATACCATTTTTCACTACTTTTACTACATCACCTTTTTTCTGACCAAGTCTTTCAGTGGTATCTCTTCGAGAATAGAAATCATCAAGTGCATTAGAAAGTAGTTCATATTCCTGAACGTATGGTGAACGTAAAGGTCTAAAACAGTAAAAATCAATTGGACGCAAGAAATTTTTGTCCTCATATATTAGACAAGGTTCAAAAGAATTAGTTTTTATCTTATCTAAGTAATTACTCAAAGCCGAAATAATATTGACCTTGTCAGTGTTTAGTAATTCGGTTACAGGGGTTTTTGAGGCAACTCCTGCGTTTGCACAAATATCTCTACAGGTATAAGGGCTGAAACCCTTTACAGAGTTTAATAATAACCCCTCGATGTGTTTAGAATCAGTATCCTCTTTATTTACAAGGTTTGAAGGTGAGACATTTTCGGGTAATTGTTTATTTTGAGGAGGAGGGAGGATGTACTGCCTCGCAGGCATAATCTCTCTAACACTACTAATATCATTATCTATATGTTTTACAGCGTCGATGATTTTATCCTCACTATTAAGTAAGATAATATTACTATGCTTTCCCATTATTTCTACCACAAGTTTTTTTACAGATAAGTCCCCAAGCTCATTAACTGATTCTACATGTATAGAAATAACTCTCTCATAATCATGAAAGCTTATATCTAGCAGTTTTCCGCCTGCGATATGTTTACGCATTAGCATACAAAATACAGGGGGAGTTTTAGGATTCTCCTTTTGTGCAGAAGTTATATGAAGGCGAGGATAGTTAGCGTTTGCACTAGCTACCAGCCTGTAATTCTGACCCTTTGAGCGAATAAGCATAACAATTTCATCAGTCTCTGGCTGAAATACCTTTTCAATTCTTCCACCAGAAAGTATTAGGTTTAATTCGTTTACAATACATTTTGTGACAATTCCATCAAATGGCATTTTAATTAGAACTCCTGTTTCTTTAAGCTAATTTTGAAAAAACCTGTAATTATTTAATTATATCATTTTAGTATCCAATAGCCTAGGCAATTTCATAAATTAGATTAAACTTCAGTTTTTGATTCGCTTGCTTCGAATGGCAAACAGAAGCTCTGCTTATCAGTACTTAGCACCATACTTGTCTCGATTTTATGTACACCAGGGAAAGCCAAAAGTGTATCAATTAGAAAATCACGGCAATCTACAAGATTATGAGCTACAATTTTTATAAGATAATCCCAGCTTCCACTTATATTATAGCATTCTAATATCTGTGGTGTCTTTTCAATGTTGGACAGAAAAGCATTAGTAATATCCCTATTATGAGGTGACAAGGTTATAAAAGTATATGCTATTACTTCATAACCTAACATTTTTTCGTCTATAATTGCAGCAAATTTTTTAATCACACCAATTTCTTTAAGACGTTTTGTACGGCTTAAACATGCAGATGGGGATAGACCCACTCTTTCAGATAAATCTTTATTTGATATTACAGGGTCAGCCTGTAATATATCAATTATCTGTTTATCAAGTTCATCAAATATTAGTGACATATTTCACACTCCATTTTTAGATTTCTATAATATAAATACCAAGAATAATATTCTGAATTACAATAATAGTATAAAATAGTGAGTTGAAATGTCAAGGTGAGCAGAATAAAATTCTTTAATAATTAAAGATATTGTTTTTACAACTACAAAAATCCCCATTTTGATTTTGTACTCAAAATGGGGATTTTTAATAAGTTTTCTACTTACTCATCGACATTATTACTATTAACTCGTTTTGCCCTTTTGAAGCCACCCATCTTTGAATATACTATTGCGCCGATAATTAATACTGAACAAACTGCCAGCGCAGCTATCATTCCTGGGTCTGTACTCTTATATTGTATAAGAACAGGGGCAGCTAAAAGTGAAACGAGGTTTATTACCTTAATCATTGGGTTAAGTGCGGGGCCTGCAGTGTCTTTTAATGGGTCACCGACAGTATCCCCAACAACAGCTGCCTTATGACATTCTGAACCCTTTCCGCCATGAGCACCATCTTCTATTGTTTTCTTTGCATTATCCCAAGCTCCACCAGAGGTTGCCATAAATACTGCTAAAAGCTGTCCCGAAACAATTACTCCACCAAGAAAGCCACCTAACGCTTCAACACCTAAGGCTATGCCGACTATTAATGGAGAAATAACAGCTATTATTGCTAAGCCTAATAATTCTCTTTGGGCTGCAACAGTACATATATCAACTGCTTTTTGATAATCTGGTTTAACAATGCCTTGAAGCAAGCCAGGTATTTTAAATTGTCTACGAACCTCATTAACAATAAGTGATGCTGCTCTAGTTACAGCATTAATAATAAGAGAAGAGAACAGCCATGGAATACAAGCACCTATTAACAGTCCAACAAATACAGTTGGACTTGAAATTCTAATACCTGTATCAAAGAGCGTTTCACTTGTTCCCATTCCTAATTGAATTTTTGAAACATCAGTGAGGTAGGACCCAAATAATGAAACTGCTGCTATTACAGCTGAGCCAATAGCTACACCTTTTGTAATTGCTTTTGTTGTGTTACCAGTAGCATCCAGCTTATCAAGCACTTTTCTAGAATCTTTATCCAGACCTGCAAGCTCTGCAATTCCATTTGCATTGTCAGCAATTGGCCCGAAGGAATCCATAGCTACATTGTTACCAGTAAGAGTTAACATACCTATACCAGTCATTGCGACACCATATAGTATAAAATGAACATCTTGTCCCCAGTAAATTACAATTGAGCTCATAATTGTCACAGCGATAACTATTGTTTGCCAAACTGCACTTTCAAAGCCTTCTGCTATTCCTCTTAAAATTAACGTTGCCGAACCCGATTTTGAAGAGGATGCAATATCCTTTACAGGCCTGTGTTCTGTATCGGTAAAATGCTTGGTTACTTCATCTAAAGCCACTGCAAGTAATATACCAACTGATACTGAAAGGAAGGCTTTCCATTCATTCATATAAAATGCAGCTAATAGCGCAAAGGAGGCTAAGCTAATGGCAGCTGAGGTATAGAATCCTCTATTTATGGAGCTTAGAGCATTTCCTTTTTTAGAACCCTTAACTAAATATGTACCAATTATTGATGAAAGAACACCAATTCCTCTAACAAGGAGAGGGAATATTATCCACTTCAATTCACCTGTTGCGGCATATAATGAGAGACCTAGAATCAATCCTGATACAATTGTAACCTCATAGGATTCAAATATATCAGCGGCCATTCCAGCACAATCGCCTACATTATCACCAACTAAATCTGCAATAACAGCAGCATTTCGTGGGTCATCCTCAGGTATTCCGGCCTCAACTTTTCCTACTAAGTCGGCACCTACGTCAGCAGCTTTTGTATATATACCGCCACCAACTCTCATAAACAACGCTAACAAAGTACCACCGAAACCAAAACCTAATAAAGCATCAGGTGCTGCAACTCCTAACACAATGAAAATAGCAGTTCCACCTAAGAGTCCTAAACCATCTGTAAGCATACCAGTGATTGTTCCTGTACGGTATGCAATTTTTAAAGACTCACCAAAACTCCTTCTAGAAGCTGATGCTACACGAACATTGCCTTCAACAGCCATTCTCATTCCAAACTGTCCAACAATAAGAGAGAAGACTGCGCCCATTATAAAAGCAATTGCTCTCGCAAAACCAATAACCAGCTTTACTGTATCTTCACTAAGGTTGGAAAATCTTTTCATTGCCTCATCACTTGGAGGCACTATGTAAACAGAGAAAAATAGAAGTACGGTGAGAATAGCAATAAGAGGCAGAATTGATTTGAGCTGACGACGTAGATAGGCATCAGCACCACCTTTAATTGAACTCCAAATTACTTGCATTTGTTCAGTTCCTTTGTCATACTTCAATACTTGACGCCGAAGTAGTAAGGCATAACCCAATCCTAAAAAAGCAATTAAGAGCACACACCAGATCCCAACAGTCTCAAATGTTGTAGCATTACTTAGACTAGACATTCAACCACATCCCTTCATTAGAATTAACTCAAGATTTACAGCTAGATTGTTTATATAAAAATACAATTCTATATCGTTGTAAATAATCCCTTCATATTCTGAATTATATTCATAATATTTTTAATTAGACTCTGAATGGATTTAAAAAATATAATTGTGCAAAATTACCAAAAACTTAAGATACAGAATATACAAGGGACTTATCTGCACTTTTTAAATTTAATTTACTTTTTTGGGCAAAATAATAGTATAAAAATTAAAATTTCGATAAAATTGGTAATAAATTAACAAAAATGTATTTTGTTGTTTACTTTAATGTTAAATAATGGTAATATTATATATAAGAAATATACTAATGAAAAGAATGGTGATAAAAATGAAAAATAAGAATGTTTTACTTAATATGGAAGTAGAATGTTTAAAAAATGAACTCTATGATTTATTAGAAAATGAACCATGGGCAAAACATGCTATTCTTAATGTTAGCACAAAATTAGATAATCTCATTTTAAAGTTTTACATTCAGAACAAATAATCTTTGTTTATTTCATTACATTCATTTAGTAGTTTTTCTACAGTTGTTTTATCAATACTACCTTCAAGTGAATCCCAGTTATTAACAATATAACTGATTTTTTTTGTAGTATGATTTCTAAAGTCTGTTAAATTTATTGCTTTCGATTTATATTGGTCTAGCAATAGTGAAACTAGCAGAATAGAGCATTCATAAAGTTGGTTATTAAGGTTTTTATTTGCCCTTTCATATGAAAAATCCATCTTATTTCTCCATTCGTTTATTATATATATAAAAAATACAATGAATTTTATTAAATGTCAATTATTTCCTTGCAATAATTTTGAATTTACATAAGCAAGGTTGGCTTGCAAACCTTCGTTGTCTTATTTTATTATGCAAATATATTTGATATAATCCTATAAAGGAATCATTTATTGGTAAAAGGTTATAAAAAATATAGGAGATTTCAAATGTTAAGTATTGAGATAATAGATGAAGATTTAATATTAAAAAATATTAATAAAGATAGTATTCAAAATATATATTCCATTTTTAAAAATTCCTGTGATTTTAAATATGCCACAGGAGTATTTCATCCAATGGGTTATCAACTGTTTTCGAAACAAATTTCTCAATTTATAACCCGAAAAAATGTATTTTACTTAGATATTTGCTCGGCCTCTACTGGAGAAAAGGTAGGGTTAGTTAAAGGATTAGTAGTTGATAAGAATAAAATTGCTTGGATTAATTCTTTAATAATAGGTAAGCCATATCAAAATAAAGGATTTGGTACAAAAGCAATTTGGTTATTAGAAGATTTCTTGGTGCGAAATTTTAATATTGATAAAATTTATCTTTCGGTGTATAAAACCAATACCGTTGGAATAAATTTCTGGACTAAATGTGGTTATAGCGAATATGATTATCCTTCACATAGAAGCTCAGAAGCATATAATGAATTAGTGAAATTTATGGGGAAGATACTTTAAAGTTTTGTACATAATACAATAAATGCTGTATGTATTACAAAAATATTACTAAAAAATTGCTATTTTATTACAAAAAGTTTGACAAATAATTACGAAATGATTATAATATAAAAGAATAAGTGCTGAATCCTCTTTCAATAAGAGGTACGGAGGAACCAAGAAATTTGGGGTGAGTCTATGAAAATAGTAGGGAGGTCCTATTGCCCGAGCCCGACAGCTAACTTCGGAAGCAATTATATAGGAGGGGCTAATGACAGGTAAGATTAACAAGATACTTGTTGCATGTATTTTTGCGTTTTCTCTTGTACTTGTTTGCTCAGTCGCCATGGCTGCTACACAGTCAGGGCAGATTGTAGGAACAGACGTTAACATCAGAACTGCGCCAGATACTTCTTCAAGTATAATCACAAAGTTATCCAATTCAAAGGTCTCAATTATTGATAAGTCTAGTGGTTGGTATAAGATCTCATTTGATGGCAAGACTGGCTGGGTTCACGGTGACTACATAAAGGCTTTATCCACAAATGGTACGATTAATGCTGAGGGTGTTAATTTTAGATCAAGTGCAAGTACTTCAGGTGAAATAATTGATTCACTAAGTAAGGGAACGAGTGTAGTAATTCTTGATACTGCCTCAGATTGGCACAAGGTTAAAGTTGGAGAAAAGGTAGGGTACGTAGCTACAAAATTTGTTTCTGCAACTAGTACCTCAGATAAAACATCTCGTTCAACAAAACCAGAAACCGTAGAGATTACTGACGATGAGGTTGCTGACGATGCTTCTACATCTGCTAAGGTAATAGCTTATGCAAAGAAGTATGTTGGTGTTCGGTATGTTTATGGTGGTAAAGGTCCAGATAGCTTTGATTGTTCAGGGTTTGTCGGTTATGTATACAAGCACTTTGGGATTAAGCTTAACAGCTCAGCTTCCAGCATGTATTCTAACGGAACAAAGGTTTCAAAGAGCGATTTAAGAGCTGGGGATATTCTGTTTTTTGATGCTTCTACTAGAGGCAAGGCTGGCTCAATAGACCATGTTGGTATTTATTTGGGTAATAACAAGTTTATTCATGCATCAACTTCGAATAAGAAGGTTATTATTCAAACCTTATCAGAATATCGAGGAACATATATCGGTGCAAGGAGAGTAATCTAAATATTTAATAGAACGCAAAATCACCTTGCTTAGGGGGATTTAGCGTTCTATATTTTTTTTTTACATAAGCAAGGATAGCTTGCCGACCTGCGTTGTTTTTTTCTACTCCTATCTTTTAATTAGTATTCCAAAAATAATTCAGAAAATCTAAAGAACAAAAATTAAATAATTACGTAGCGTTTAAGGAATATTTCACATGAAAGAGCTTTATTTTAACGTAAAGAGACCTCTATGTCTTTTTTGCATTTCATTTATTACTGGCATTTTGCTTTGTGATAGCATTGGAATCTCATTTTTTCTTATTTTAATAGCTTTATGTATATTATTTGCTATACTTCTATTTTCGAAAATAAAAAAAATAATTGTAGTTGTTCTTGTTTCACTGGCTTTTTTAACTTTTGGCGGTGTTATTTTTAATATTGCAGAAAATAATTATACAAATAAATATGATGAATTTTATGGTAGTAAGGTTATTATTGATGGATACGTAGATAGCGAAGCAGAAGATTCAGATGGCAAAATCAAATTTTACATAAAAACAAATAATATTACTAATGATAAAAACCATAAAAAAATTAATGGCCGATTACTTGTATGTATTTATACAAGTGATAGTAGTGTTAAAAAAATATATAATTATAGATCAAAAGTTTCCATAGAGGGAAGTATTGAAAAGCCAAAGTCAGCTACTAATCCTGGTGGTTTTAATTATGAACGCTATCTGGCATCAATAGGTGTTTCTGGAACAGTTAATTTAATGGGTGTTTCTAATATAAATGTTATTGGTACTCAAAGTGGGGGATGGCTTCATAAGCTTGGCTTCAAAATTAAAAATTCAGTTCTAAGTATTGTTGAACACTGTTTAGATAAAAACCAAGCTGGTCTTTTATCTGGAATGATTATCGGATACAAGTATGGACTTGATGAGAATGCAACTAATGCCTTTAGAACTGCTGGATTGACTCATATAATGGTCGCATCTGGAATGAATGTTGCTTTTATTATTTTACCGTTAGCATTTTTGTTTAAAAAAATGCGAATAAGTAATTTAATATCAAGTATATCAACAATTTTAATACTTATTCTATTTGTGTTTGTGACTGGATTTTCAGCATCAGTTGTTCGTGCAGTTTTAATGGGAATTATGATATTACTTGGCAAAATAATTATGAGAGAGACAGATATATATACAAGTATTTCAGCAGCAGCCTTAATTTTGCTTACAATAAATCCATATTCGTTGTTTGAGATAGGATTCCAGCTTTCTTTTGCAGCAACCCTTTCACTCGTTATGTTCTATCCTGAGTTAAATAAGGTTTTTAACCATAAATATATACCTGGCATTGTGTCGGACACACTTGCTGCAACAATTGCAGCACAAATAGGTGTAGTGCCTATTACGTTATATTATTTTAATACCTTTTCAACTATTTCCATATTATCAAATCTGTTAGTAGTTCCAATAGTTCAGATAATTACTATTATTGGTTTTATCATGGTGTTTTTGGGTGCTGTCAATATAAATTTGGCTGTACTTGTTGGCTATATTAACAATTCCTTTCTATCTTTTGTGCTTTTTGTAACAGAGTACACTTCAAAAATTCCGTATGCATTAATTAAATTGCCAACACCAACTCTTGGTTACATAATAGTCTATTACATAACGATTTTATATATATTTAAGGGCAGAAAACTATTAAATAGCAGGAAGAACTTTAAATATATAAAATTTCTTTGTTTAGCCTTTCTTGTTATATTATTAGTGGTTAAAAGTTTAATTCCGAAACCTTTAGAAATAACTTTTTTAGATGTGGGACAAGGGGACAGTGCGTTTATTAAGACATCTTATGGTACAAAAATACTGATAGATGGAGGTGGAAGAGCCGCAGGCTCCAATTCTTCATTTGATATTGGTCAATCAGTTATGGTACCATATATTCTAGACCAAGGGACTAAAAAAATAGATATTGTTATTGCAACCCACGGACATTCTGATCATACTGAGGGGTTAGAGGATATATTAGAAGAGCTGAGTATTGGTATGGTCATTTTACCAGATACTGACGGACAGGGTTTTGAAAAAATTATAGAGCTATGTAATAAAAATAAAATTAAGATTATTGAATGTAAAAAAGGAGATATAATTAAACTTGATAAAGAAACAGTATTTGATGTACTTAGCCCATTACCCTTCGAACAGGATTTTTTGTCACAACAGTCTTTGAATGACAGTTCGTTAGTGCTAAAATTAAAATACAGAAATGTCAAAGTTCTATTTACTGGCGATAGCGGAATTCAGGTGGAGCAGCGAATGTTAGAGGAGGGCTTAGACTTAAGTTCGGATATTTTGAAGGTTGGGCATCATGGCTCATATACTGCTACTGGCGAGGATTTCGTTAATAAAGCAAAATTTAAATCTGCTGTTATTTCAGTTGGAAAAAACAACTTTGGACATCCTTCTCAATTTGTTGTGGACAGGCTTGAGGAGCGAGGTGTTTTGCTTTTTAAAACCCAGCAGAGAGGTGCAGTTATTGCAACAAGCTATGGAGATGAGCTAAGCATCAGAACAATGCTCCCAAAGTGAAGTCATAATATAGCTAAAGTGCGTTAAGATGAGAGATTTTTATTTTTATTTAGGCAACAAACCATTGATAAGTTTGAGCACCGAAATACTTTTTATTGGGAATGCCGAGTTAATTTACCAATAACTCAAGAGAAAAGGGGGACCGAGTCCATGCCAGAACTTTAATGGAGTTTTGTGCCAATGGGGCATGGGCATATTTATGAGTGTAGAAATTTTAAAGAAACACATTAAAGAAGACAAATTGCAAAATGTTTATCTTTTTTACGGTGCTGAAGAGTATTTAATTAAATACTATATAAATACAATTTCAAAAATGGTTGTAAATGATGAATATAAAGAGCTCAATTACATTTCTTTTGATGGTAAAACTGACATAGATACTATTATATCTAACTGCGAAACTCTTCCAATGTTTAGTGATAAGAAGTTAGTTATCGCTAAGAACTCAGGTTTATTTAAGTCCAAAAAAGGTAGTTCGGCTGATAGTGGTACTGATAAGAAAGCTACTAAGGATAAGCTTTCTGAGTACATTGAGAATATTCCAACATATAGCTGTCTAATTTTTGTTGAGACAGATATTGATAAAAGGCTTAAGCTAGTAAGTGCAATTAAAAAACAGGGACTTATTGTGGAACTTGATTATCAGAAGCCAGCAGACCTTGTAAAATGGGTAATAAAAGCTTTTAAAAGCTATAACAAAAGCATTGAACAGATGCCAGCTTCTTTTTTGGTGGAAAATAGTGAATACTCAATGACTGAGTTACTAAATGAAATAGAAAAAGTAGTTAATTTTGTGGATGACAGAAATCAAATAACTATTAATGATATTGAAATGGTATGCAATAAATCTATTAAAAGTAGGATATTTGATCTTACAGATTCCGTTTCTTCAGGAAATATTTCTAAAGCTCTAATTTTATTAAATGATATGGCAGCACTGAAGGAGCCAATGCAAAAAGTTCTATTTATGATTATTAGACAAATTAGAATGTTATATAGAATTAAGCTTTTAAGACAGCAGGGCATGAAGGATGACCAGGTGGCAAAACAAATGGGACTTACCCCATATATAGCATCAAAAATCATGGGTATGAGCAGAAATATGGATATTTGCAAACTTGAAAAAGCTATGTATTATGGTCTAGAACTTGATGAATCAATAAAAACAGGAAAAATAACAGATAGAATAGCTATAGAGCTTTTAATTGCTTCTATGGGGTAAAATAATACATCGGGGGTCAGATAATTGAAAAAGTGGATTTTGAAGAATCCTAAGAATGACTTTAGAAAAATGTCCCAGACACTGGGCGTTAGTGAAGTCATTTGTAGAATTTTGGTTAATAGAGGTATTGATGATAATGATACTGCACAACGTTTTATAAATCCTAGCATAAATAGCTTGTATAATGCAAGAACTATGAAGGATTTAGAAAAGGGTGTTCTAATAATAAAAGATAAAATCAATAATGGTAAAAAGCTTCGTATAATTGGGGATTATGATGTTGATGGGGTTATAAGCACTTTTATACTATATAAGGCTCTTACCAGATGTGGTGCTGATGTTGACTATGTTATACCTCATAGAATATTTGACGGTTATGGGGTTAACAATAGCATAATTAAAAAAGCAAAGGAAGCTGGAATTGATACTATAATTACATGTGATAATGGTATTTCAGCCATTGAACAGATAAAATATGCAAAAGAATTGGGAATTACAGTAGTTGTTACAGACCATCATGATGTTCCTTTTGTTGAGGATGCTGACTTAGGTAGAGTAGCAATAACGCCAGAGGCAGATGCAATTATTGATATTAAGCAGGCTGACTGTGAATATCCCTTTAAACTTTTGTGTGGGGCTGGCGTTGCATTTAAATTTATTCAAGTTTTATACCAAGAAATGGGTATACCCAATAATGAGGAAACAGAATTCTATGAATTTCTTGCAATTGCTACGGTTTGTGATGTAGTTGATTTAATAGGAGAAAATAGAATAATGGTCAAGAATGGATTAGAGGCCATCAATAGTAGTTCGAATGTAGGGTTGAATGCTCTGATGGAACAAGCTGGAATCCTAGGTAAGAATATTAGTGTTTATCATCTTGGGTTTATTATTGGTCCTTGCATAAATGCTTCGGGAAGGCTGGATTGTGCTATAAAGGGTTTGGAATTATTGCTTTGCACTGATAGAGAAAAAGCAGTAAGGATGGCTATGGAACTTCACAGCCTTAATGCAGATAGAAAGAATATGACTTTACTTGGAGTTGAAGAAGCTGTTGCCACAATTGAAAGCAGCAGCTTAAAAAATGACAAGGTACTGGTGGTATATAAACCTCACATTCATGAAAGTATTGCTGGAATAATTGCTGGAAGGGTCAGAGAAAAATATAATGTTCCAACCTTTATTTTGACTAATAGCGAGGAAGGTGTAAAGGGCTCGGGAAGATCAATCGAAGTATACAACATGTTTGAAGAACTTCAAAAATGCAAGGAACTACTGACTAAGTTCGGAGGACATCCAATGGCGGCTGGGTTTAGTCTTGAACATGATAAAGTGGAGGTGCTGAGAAAACAATTAAATGAGCTAACCATGTTAACAGAAGATGACTTGATTCCTAAAGTGTATATTGATGCACAGACACCACTTGATACAATTAATCTTTCATTAGCAGAGGAGCTGATGCTGCTAGAACCATATGGAAAAGGCAATAGTAAGCCGCTATTTGCAGACAAGGATATATCAGTTAGCAGAGCAGCTGTTTTAGGTGCTAATAGAAATGTACTAAAGTTAAGACTGCTTTCTAGAAATAAAAAATATTTGGACGGTATCTATTTTGGAGATATTAAGGACTTTGATGCATACATAATTAATAAATATGGAGAACAAGAGTTTAGCAGGATGTATGCTGGACAAACTAATAATATTAGGCTTGATTTAATTTTTCATATTGACATTAATGAATATAATGGAAATAGGAGTGTACAGCTTGTTATTGAGCATTATAGGTAATTCACTTGTAAGTCTCAAAGTATTTCATTATAATAATAATTATATCTTATAATACTGTTAAGTTAAGAGGGGTAAAAGCATGGATTTAAAAACAAAACTTAGGCACGTTTTAGATTTTCCGAAAGCTGGAGTTGATTTTATTGATATTACCACAGTTCTTCAAGATCCAGAGGCATTTAAATTTTGTATGGACTCCTTCAAAGAGCTTGCTGATAAACTTGAAGATTTTGATATAATTGTCGGGTCTGAATCTAGAGGATTTATTTTTGGAGCACCTCTTGCATATCAGATGGGGAAGGGATTTGTTCCAATTAGAAAAAAAGGTAAACTACCATATAAAACAATTAGTGCTGAATATGACTTAGAATATGGAAAAGATGTTCTAGAAATGCATGTAGATGCTATTAAGCCTGGTCAGAAGGTATTAATTGTAGATGACCTTCTTGCCACAGGTGGTACAACCCAAGCAAATATTAAACTGATTGAACAGCTTGGAGGTAAAGTAGTTGGTTTAATATATTTTATTGAGCTTTTATTCCTTAATGGAAGAGACAAGCTTAAGGGATATGAAGTACAATCAATTGTAGAATTTTGATATAAATTTAAGAAATTGGACTAATGGAGGACACTTTGATAGATAGCTTCTCAGTACTTGTTGAAAAAGTAAAAAAATATGACCCCAACGGTAATTTTGAACTGCTTGAAAAGGCATATTCTGTTTCTAAAACAGCACATGAAGGCCAGCAGAGAAATTCAGGGGAGCCCTATATAATTCATCCGGTTGAGGTGGCTATTATTTTAGCTGATATGGAATTGGACTCAACTGCGCTTGTTGCTGCACTTCTACATGATACTATTGAGGATACCACATGTACATATGAAGAGCTTAAAGTTCAGTTTGGAGTTGAAGTTGCAGACCTTGTTGACGGAGTTACCAAGCTTGGTAAAATTCCGTTCACCTCAAAAGAAGAACAACAGGTAGAGAATCTCCGAAAAATGTTTTTAGCAATGGCAAAAGATATCCGAGTAATTATGATAAAGCTTGCTGACAGGCTTCATAATATGAGAACCCTGAAATATATGACTGAGGGCAAACAAATTGAAAAGGCAGGAGAGACCTTAGAAATATATGCTCCTTTAGCACATCGACTAGGTATTTCAAAAATCAAATGGGAGCTTGAGGATTTATGCCTGAGATATTTAGATCCTAAAGGATATTATGATTTAGTGGAAAAAATTGCTTTTAAGAGGAAGCAACGAGAGGCTTATATATCACAAATAATTGAAACATTAAAAGAGAAAACTATCGAGCTAGGCTTAGAACAAGTTCAAATAGACGGAAGACCAAAGCATTTTTATAGCATATACCGAAAGATGATAAGTCAGAATAAAACCTTGGATCAAGTATATGACTTATTTGCATTTCGTATAATAGTAAACTCTGTGAAGGATTGTTATGCAGTGCTTGGGCTTGTTCATGAATTGTACAAGCCTATGCCTGGAAGATTTAAAGACTACATTGCAATGCCAAAACCCAATATGTACCAATCGCTTCATACTACCTTGATTGGCCCAGAGGGTCAGCCCTTTGAAGTTCAAATCAGAACTTGGGACATGCATAGGGTTGCTGAGGTGGGAATTGCTGCACATTGGAAATACAAAGAAAGTATTTCTAGTGAAAAGGATTCTGATAATAAATTTGCTTGGCTTAGACAGCTGCTAGAATGGCAGAAAGATACCCGAGATGAAAACGAATTTATGGAAACCCTTAAAATTGACTTGTTCACTGATGAGGTATTTGTGTTTTCTCCAAAGGGAGATGTAATAAACCTTCCAGTTGAATCTACACCTGTTGATTTTGCATATTATATTCATAGTGCCATCGGAAATAAGATGATAGGTGCTAAGGTAAACGGGAAGATGGTTCCAATTGATTATAAGCTTAAAAATGGTGATATTATCGACATTCTCACCTCCTCTACAATACATGGACCTAGTAGGGATTGGCTTAAAATAGTTAAGAGTAGCCAAGCTAAGAATAAGATAAATCAGTGGTTTAAAAAGGAAAAAAGAGAAGAAAATATCCTCAGAGGCAAGGAAATGCTAGAGAGGGAACTCAAAAAACAGGGCTTTAGCTATAATCAGTTATTTAAGCCTGAATGGGTTGAACTAGTACTGCGCAAATATAACTTTTCCTCACTGGATGATTTATACGCAGGTATTGGTTATGGCGCAATGACAACAAATAAGGTGCTGACTAAGCTAAAGGATGAGTTCAAGAAAACATTAAAGCCTGAAGAAATAGAACAAATTCTAGAATCTATTGCCAATACCAAAAACGAAAAAAAGAAAAAGCATATACCGGAAAGTGGTATTGTAGTTAAAGGGATAGACAATTGCTTAGTACGACTTTCAAGATGTTGCAATCCAGTTCCCGGTGATGAAATAATTGGTTATATTACTCGTGGAAGAGGTGTTTCTGTTCACCGCAGTGACTGCATAAATGTAACTGCTAGTCTTGCTGAAGAGGGCAGGCTAATTGATGTAAAATGGTATTCAACAAACGATGTTGCCTACAAAGCAGATATAACAATTATGTCTAATGATAGAACCTCATTGCTGCTAGATTTGACTAATAGTATCACCGAGTTAAAAATACCGATTAAAGCCTTGAACGCTAGAACTACAAGAGAACAGATAACTATAATTAATCTTACTCTAGAAATTACAAATACTGAGCAGTTAGAAAAAGTAATTAAAAAGCTAAAAAGAATAGATAGTGTTTTTGATGTAACTAGAAATAAGCAATAATTAAAAATCAATTTATATAACATTAAAACATGATATACCATATTTTTTCCTGCAAGGAGAATAGAAATGAGGGCTGTTGTTCAAAGAGTTAAGAAATCTAAAGTAACTGTTGATGAAAGAGTTGTAGGTGAAATCAATCAGGGCCTTATGGTTTTATTAGGTGTAGGAAATGAGGATGCAGAGTCTGATGTAGAATATCTTTCAGAAAAAATTATTAATTTGCGCATTTTTGAAGATAATGATGGTAAGATGAATAAATCTTTACTCGATATCGGTGGTGAAATACTGGTTGTTTCTCAATTTACTCTTTATGGAGATTGCAGAAAGGGAAGAAGACCTGGATTTGATAAAGCAGCAAGACCGGATATTGCAAAAGAGCTTTATGAAAGTTTTTTAAATAGATGCAGAGAATATGGTATAATAACAAGAAGTGGAATTTTTCAGGCTGATATGCTTGTAGATATTAGTAATAATGGTCCAGTTACACTCTTACTCGACAGCAAAAAGGAGTTTTAGTACTATGATTATAAAACCAATTACAGGTGGAATGTTTGAATCCATAGCATATTTAGTTGGGGATAAGGGTAGAGCTTTGTTAATTGATGCAGGAGTTAGCAGCAACAAAGTTCTTTCAATAGCGAAGGATTTAAATTTGACAATTGAGAAGATAATACTTACTCATGGACATATTGACCATATTGTAGAATTAGATAGCCTTGTAGAAAATACTAATGCAAAAGTTTATATTCATATTGATGATGAAATGGCTTTAACAGATGCTAGATTTAATCTATCAGCTTTTACAGGTATAGCTACTACTTTCAAATGTAAGCATGAAGTATTAAGGGACGGTAGCATAGTTCAGTTAGGTGATTTAAATTTTAAAGTTTTTCATACTCCAGGACATACCGCGGGTTCTATCTGCCTTGAGGTTAACAATAATCTGTTTTCAGGAGATACACTTTTTAAGGCTGGATATGGAAGAGTTGACTTACCAAATGGAAATTTTGAAGATATATATAAGACTATAGTTGATAAGCTGTTTTTATTACCTAATGATATGATAGTATACCCTGGACATGGAGACAGTACAACAATAGGTGATGAAAATAGAACTAATCCAATTAAAGCAGCTGTTAAGTGGTAAAAAGTCAACTATATTATTAAACCGTAGCTTAGGTTTAATAATAATTGACATTATAAAAGAGGATAAAATGATACTTTATAGGAATGAATGTAATTGTTTAGATTATGAGTTTGAAGATGTAATTAAATTGTTCTTTTTACCCTTTGAGATAAAGAAAACTGATGAGCCTTGGGATAAGTGTTCCGAGGCATTTCTTTTATGTACTAAATCAGTATCTGAAGGTATGGAATATATTAATCTTCAATTAAGGGACCATGAGTTTAATAAACTTGAAAGGATACCCTGTGATAATATATTTAGCTGTGAAAATAAAGAAACCTTAAGGGTTTTTAAAAGAATTATAAAAAGAAGGTTATTTTTACTTTTGAAGCAATATACAGGAAGAACAATACCTTGGGGGATTTTAACCGGAATTAGACCTACTAAGTTGGTTAATGAATTTCTAGATGATGGTACTAGTAGAGAAGAAATAATTTCAACGCTAAAGAGGGATTATTTTGTAACAGATAATAAAGCAAGTCTTCTTTATGAGGTTGCAGAAAATCAAAGAGCTATGTTTTTAAATTCAAGCAAAAAAAGTATTTCAGTATATATAGGAATTCCTTTTTGCCCAACACGTTGCCTATATTGTTCCTTTAGCTCAAGTACTATCGGGCAGTATAAGAAAGTAATAGATGCATATGTAGAAACTTTACTAAAAGAGATACAATATTGTGGTAAGCTTATAAAAGATAACAACTTGGAAATAGAGAGTCTTTATATTGGAGGGGGAACTCCCACTTCCTTAAAAACACATCAATTGTCGAAGCTTTTAGAGGGTATAGAGCATTACTTAGATATAAGTAAGCTAAAGGAATATACAATAGAGGCTGGTAGGCCAGATACAATAGATATCGATAAATTGAAGATAATAAGCAATAGCAGCATAACCAGAATTAGTATCAATCCTCAGACAATGAATGGAGTTACTTTAGAGAAAATAGGGAGAAGGCACTCTCCAGAGGATATTGAAAAAGCCTTCTTCATGGCGCGGGATATGGGCTTTGACAACATTAATATGGATTTGATTTGTGGACTTCCAGGTGAAGATGTGGATATGTTCAGGTACACTCTTGAAAAAATAAAGTTGATGAAACCTGATAGTCTTACTGTTCATACAATGGCCATTAAGAGAGCTTCCAGACTAACTGAAGAAATTGAAAACTATCATTTGGACCAACAATACAAGCAGGTACCTGAAATGGTAGAATTAGCTCATGAATATTCTGCTCAAATGGGACTTATTCCGTATTACTTATATAGACAAAAAAACATTTTGGGAAATCTTGAGAATGTAGGTTACAGTAAAAAAAATAAGGAATGTCTGTATAATATACAAATAATGGAGGAAAGACAGTCTATTCTTGCGTGTGGGGCAGGTGCTGCTACAAAGGTTATATTCCCTCATAATAGAATTGAGAGAGCTTTTAATGTCAAGACAGTTGAAGAATACCTGCTCAGAATAGACGAGATGATTGAACGAAAAGTAAATCTGATTAATCATCTAAAAATAATAAATATTGACAATAGTTGATGCGAATTTTAAAATAATAAGGTTAGGAAACTTCTTTATTGTTAATTAGTTTGACTATAATATCTCATGCACTATATTTTGATAATTATTAAAATTTATATATTTATGTTAGGAGTTGTTTAAATGGAAAATCAGATAATTACGCCTTCAATTTTACCAGGCTTCATGGAGCTCTTACCTGCAGATCAGCTTGTATTTAACAATATGCTTGATACTATCAGAAAGACATATGAAATGTATGGATTTATACCTGTGGATACACCACTGATTGAAAAGTCTGAGGTGCTTTTAGCAAAGAGCGGCGGGGAGACAGAAAAGCAGGTATATAGGTTTAATAAGGGGGATAATGATTTATCTTTGAGATTTGATTTAACTGTACCTTTGGCAAGATATGTTTCACAGCATTTTGGAGATTTAACCTTTCCATTTAGAAGATATCATATTGGTAAGGTATATAGAGGTGAAAAACCCCAGAAGGGTAGGTTTAGAGAGTTTTATCAGTGTGATATAGATATTATTGGAAATGAAAGCCTTAGTGTAATAAATGATGCTGAGATATTAAGTGTTATTTATTCAACCTTTAAGGCGTTGGGTTTCAATGATTTTACTATAAGACTTAATAATAGAAAGATTTTAAATGGCTTCTTTGAGAGTTTGAAGGTAAATGATAAAGCAGAAGTATTAAGAATTATTGATAAGCTTGAAAAGATTGGTGAGAAAGCAGTTGTCTCTGAGCTCAAGGAAATTGGGCTGTCATGTGAGGATGTGGATAGCGTTTTAAGATTTGTTAGTATTAAAGGAAGTTGCAGCGATATAATAGATAGTTTAAGGAAGTTGAGAATAGAGAATGAGACCTTTATTGAGGGTGTTAATGAGCTAGAATTGGTTATTAACTATATAGATTCTTTTAAAGTTCCGCTAGAAAACTATACTGTTGATTTAACCATAGCAAGGGGCCTTGATTATTATACAGGAACAATTTATGAAACTATTTTAAATCAATATCCTTCAATTGGAAGTGTTTGCTCTGGTGGAAGGTATGATAATTTAGCTCAGAAATATACAAACAAGAAGCTGCCTGGAGTTGGTATTTCAATCGGTCTTACAAGACTGTTTTATCAGCTTAGGGAGGCAGGCTTTTTAGGAGAAATAAAGAAGTCAACACCTTCAAAAATTCTAGTTATTCCAATGGAAGAAACAATGCCGCAAGCACTGGAAATTGCAACTAAAATAAGAGATGCTGGAATCTCAGCAGAGATTTATTTTAACAATGGCAAAATGGGTAAAAAATTCTCATATGCAGATAAACTAGGTATACCATATGTAATGGTGGTTGGCTTGGATGAAATTAGTACTGGAAGGTTCAAACTGAAGGATATGAAAACAGGTGATCAGAATGAGCTTGATTTAACTGAAATTATTGAGAGTTTAACTAAATTATTATAATATAAAAGCTCTAAAAGCTTATGGAGGAATTAAAATGGGTGAATCAATATATGGACTCAAAAGGAGTCACAAATGTACGCAGCTTAGTACAGCAAATATCGGTGAAACTATAACCGTAATGGGTTGGGTTCAAAAACAGAGAAACCTAGGTAGTCTGGTTTTCGTTGATTTGAGAGACAGGTCAGGAATATTGCAGATAGTATTTACAGATAAAGATGGTCAAATGTTTGAAAAGGCAAAAACAATCAGAAGTGAGTTTGTTCTAGCTGTTGTTGGTACAGTTGCGCCAAGAGCACCAGAGGCAATTAATAAGAAGATGGCAACTGGTGAAATAGAAATTAATGCAATAGAATTAAGAATTCTTAGTACTGCTGAAACTCCTCCAATATATATAGAGGAAAACCTGGATGTTAATGAGATAACAAGACTGAAATACAGATACCTGGATTTAAGAAGACCTGACATGCAAAGAAATTTCATGCTTAGACACAGAGTAGCAAAGGTTGCACGTGATTATTATGATGAAAATGGTTTTTTAGAGGTAGAAACACCAATTCTAATTAAGAGTACTCCAGAGGGAGCTAGAGATTATCTTGTTCCAAGCAGGGTGCACCCAGGAAAGTTCTTTGCACTACCACAATCACCTCAGTTATACAAACAGCTGCTTATGGTATCTGGGTTTGACAGATACTTTCAGATAGCTAAGTGTTTTAGGGATGAAGACCTTAGGGCAGATAGACAGCCAGAATTTACCCAAATAGATATAGAGATGTCCTTTGTTAATGTGGATGATGTAATAACAGTTAATGAAGGTTTCATAAAAAGAGCATTTAAGGAAGCACTTAATGTGGAACTTGAGACTCCATTTATTAGAATGCCTTATGCCGAGGCTATGGAGAGATTTGGATCTGATAAGCCGGACATACGTTTTGAAATGGAACTTGTAAACATGTCTGATTTGGTTGCAAACTGTGGCTTCAAGGTGTTTACAGATGCTATTGCTTCTGGCGGAAGTGTAAGGGCTATTAATGCAAAAGGTTGTTCAAAGTTTAGCAGAAAGGAAATTGACGCATTAGTTGAAGTTGTTAAAACCTATAAGGCTAAGGGTATGGCTTGGATTTCAATAGGTGCTGATAATGAAATTAAGTCATCCTTTGCAAAGTTTATGACAGAGGATGAAATGAAGATACTTCTTGAAAGAACTAAAGCTGAGGCTGGTGACCTAATCTGCTTTGTTGCAGATAAAAATAATGTAGTTTTTGATGCACTTGGACAACTAAGACTTGAGGTTGCGCGAAAACTTGATATATTGAACCCTGATGAATTTAAATTTTTGTGGGTAACTGAGTTTCCACTTTTTGAATATGATGAAGAGGAACAAAGCTATGCAGCTAAACACCATCCATTTACTTGTCCAATGGATGAGGACTTGGAATTACTCGATACCGACCCGGGTAAAGTTCGTGCAAAGGCATATGACATAGTGTTAAACGGTGTTGAGCTAGGAGGAGGCAGCATAAGAATTCATATACAGGAATTACAGGCAAAAATGCTTGAAATGCTTGGGTTTACTGAAGAAGATGCAAATAGGAAGTTTGGATTCCTGCTTAATGCGTTTAAATATGGAACACCACCTCATGGTGGAATGGCCTTTGGTTTAGACAGAATGCTTATGCTGATGGCAAAGACTGATAGTATTAGGGATGTAATAGCATTTCCAAAGGTTCAAAATGCATCTTCTCCAATGGACAATGCACCAGATATTGTCGATGAGAATCAGCTTGAGGAATTGCACATTGAGATTGCAAAGGATTAATTTAATGTAGAATTAATCTCTTAGTAGCAAGCTGGGGTTAAAGAAAATAAATGAATTTGATGAGAAATTATAAAAATGATTTGGAGAATAAGCAATAAGGTTGATAATTTTTTATAAAATAAATCAAGGAGATACCGAGCCCATGCCATTTCTGTCATAAAGTTTTGTGCGAAATGCTGGGCATGGGCATTATTATGAAGAAGATTTATCATGTGGGGCTGGATGTAGGATCTACTACTGTAAAAATAGTTGTGCTAGACAAAAGTAATAATATACTTTATTCAAAATATCAAAGACATTATTCAGATATTAGAAAAACGATTTTTGAATTAATGGATGAGACCTGTGAGCGTTTTTATCAAGAAGAATGTAGTATTATGATTACTGGTTCTGGTGGATTATTAGTATCTCAATGGCTTGAGCTTGATTTTATTCAGGAAGTAATTGCAGGGTCTGAGGCGGTTCAAACACTTATTCCTAAAACAGATGTTGCTATTGAGCTTGGTGGGGAGGATGCAAAAATAACTTACTTTACAGGTGGGCTTGAGCAGAGAATGAATGGTACCTGCGCAGGTGGTACAGGTTCCTTCATTGATCAGATGGCAACGCTGTTGCAGACAGATGCAATGGGGTTAAATGAATTCGCAAAAAGCTGTAGAGTAATATATCCAATTGCTGCAAGATGTGGCGTTTTTGCTAAAACTGATATTCAACCCTTATTGAATGAAGGCGCAGCTAAAGAGGATGTTGCTGCATCTGTATTTCAGTCAGTAGTTAACCAGACAATAAGTGGATTAGCATGCGGTAAGCCAATTAAAGGCAATATCGCTTTTTTAGGGGGACCTCTGTATTTCCTTTCTGAGCTTAGAAAGAGATTTGAGATTACACTGGATTTAAAGCCTGAAGAAGTTATTTTTCCTGAAAATTCTCAAATATTTGTGGCTATTGGTGCTGCTTTATCTTCAAAAGAAGGAAAGACAATATCTTTTAAAACTTTAAAAGAGAAACTTCCAAATATAAACACGATTTCAGTTCACGAGGTAGAAAGACTTAATCCTCTGTTTAACGACCAAAAGGAGCTAGATGAATTTAGAGCCAGACATGCTCAAAATTCTATCAATAAGGTATCACTTAAGGATTATAAAGGCGATTGCTTTTTTGGTATTGATGCTGGCTCAACTACTACAAAAGCAGTATTAATAAATACAGAGGGAGAACTACTTTACTCATATTATGGTGGTAATGAGGGTAGCCCTTTAAATTCTTCTGTAAAAATTCTTAAAGATATTTATTCACAATTACCTCCTGAAGCTAAAATTGTTAATTCTACTGTTACTGGTTATGGTGAAGGCTTAATTAAGGCCGCGCTAAAAGTAGATATTGGTGAGATTGAAACAATAGCTCACTTTAAAGCAGCTGATTTTTTCCTGCCTGGAGTTGATTTTATCCTTGATATTGGTGGGCAGGATATGAAATGCTTGAAGATAAAGGATGGAATTATTGATAGTATAATGCTCAATGAAGCATGTTCCTCCGGTTGTGGTTCGTTTATTGAAACCTTTGCAAAATCTCTCAATACTTCTGTTGAGGATTTTGCTGATCAGGCATTGCTTTCAGAGAAACCAGTTGACTTGGGTTCTCGTTGTACGGTATTTATGAATTCCAGAGTAAAGCAAGCACAAAAAGAAGGTGCCCAGGTAGGGGACATTTCGGCAGGTCTTTCATACTCAGTTATAAAAAATGCCCTACTCAAGGTTATAAAAATTCGTGACCCAAAGGACATGGGAAAAAAAATTATTGTTCAAGGTGGTACCTTCTTAAATGATGCAGTTTTACGCAGCTTTGAAATAATCTCAGAAAGAGAAGCGGTAAGACCGAATATAGCCGGTTTAATGGGAGCTTTTGGAGCAGCTCTGATATCCAAGGAAAGGTACACTGGAAAAGAGACAACACTTTTATCAAAAGACAACTTGGATAGTTTTGACTTTAGTACTGAACTGCAGAGATGTAAACTTTGCAATAATAGCTGCCTTCTTACAATAAATCAGTTTAATGATGGTAGTAGGTTTGTTTCAGGTAATAGATGTGAGAGAGGGGCAGGAATAGAAAGCTTTTATGAAGATGTTCCCAATTTGTATGATTATAAATATAAAAGAATAGTTGGTTACAAGCAAACAAATGCTGTTGAGTACACAAGAGGTACAGTTGGTATACCTCGTGTTCTTAATATGTATGAAAATTATCCTTTCTGGTTTACCTTCTTTGATCAGTTAAAGTTCAGAGTTGAGCTTTCACCTCGTTCTTCAAAGAAAATTTATGAACTAGGTATAGAGACAATGCCATCAGAATCAGTGTGCTATCCTGCAAAGTTGGTACATGGGCATATAATGAGCTTGGTAAACAAGAAAGTAAACTTTATATTTTATCCATGTATACCATATGAGATGGTGGAAGATGAAGGAGCGGATAATCACTATAATTGTCCGATTGTAACCTCATATCCAGAAGCTATAAAAAATAATATGGATATACTTAAAGAAAATAACATTAAATTTTTCAAACCCTTTCTACCTTATGATAATAAAGAAAAGCTAAAGGATAGACTATTTGAGATATTAGGTAAAGAATTTAATATTTCTAAGGGTGAAATAAAAGACGCAGTTGATAAAGCTTGGGCTGAAGATGAAAATGCTAAAAGAGATATAAAGCAAAAGGGAGAGGAAACACTAAAGTACCTCAGAGACAATGGTAAAAAGGGTATAGTATTGGCAGGTAGACCATATCATATTGACCCTGAGATACACCATGGAATCCCTCAAATAATTGCATCTCATGGCTTTGCTGTATTTACGGAGGATTCAATAGCTCATTTAGGCAGTATTGAGAGACCTCTGAGAGTAGTTGATCAGTGGAAATATCACTCACGACTTTATGCTGCTGCAAATGTAGTAAATGAATATCTAGAACTTGAAATGATACAATTAAATTCCTTTGGTTGTGGACTAGACGCTGTTACTACTGATCAGGTTCAAGAAATACTAAAATCAAATGATAATATTTATACTGTTTTGAAGATAGATGAGGGAAATAACTTAGGTGCTGCCAGAATCAGAATCAGATCCCTGGTTGCAGCAATTGAGGAACGAGATAAAAAAGAAGTTAAGCATCAACATAAGCACAGCAGATTTGAAAGAATTTTATTTACAAAAGAAATGAAGGAGAAGCATACAATATTAGCTCCACAAATGTCTCCTATACATTTCCAGTTTATTGAACCAGCTTTTAAAACTGCAGGATACAATATTGTTGTGTTACCAGAGGTTGATACTGCTGCAGTGGAGGAGGGGCTCAAATATGTTAATAATGACGCTTGCTATCCTTCAATTATAGTAGTAGGACAGATAATACATGCACTAAAATCAGGAGAATTTGATTTGAACAATACCTCTGTATTAATTACACAAACAGGAGGGGGCTGCCGTGCCACAAACTATATAGGCTTCCTTAGAAAGGCATTGACAGAAGCAGGGATGCACCAAATTCCGGTTATATCGCTTAATGCTTCAGGAATGGAAAGCCAACCTGGTTTTAAATTGTCATATAAGTTGATTGATTTAGCTTTCAAAGGTCTTGTGTATGGTGACCTTTTCATGAGAGTACTTTATAGGGTAAGACCATATGAAAAGGTACCAGGCTCTGCTAATGAACTCTATAATAAGTGGGCAAAGGTATGTATTGCTTCTATTTATGAGGATAAGAGAGGCAGCTTTAAAAGGAATATAAAAAACATTATTAAAGAGTTTGATGAAATAGAGCTACAGGACATTGTTAAGCCACGAGTTGGCCTTGTGGGTGAGATATTGGTAAAGTTCCATCCAGATGCTAATAATAATGTGGTTCAGGTAGTTGAGAATGAAGGGGCTGAGGCAGTAATGCCTGACCTTATTGATTTCTTCCTATACTGTGCTTATGATGCTAATTTCAAGTATAAAAAACTGTCAGGAACCTTTAAAAAGTTAATAATTAATAACTTAGTTATATTTGGTATTGAATGGTATAGACGTCACATGAAGAATTACCTGCGTAAAAGTAAAAGGTTTGAGGCTCCTCACTCTATATATCATTTAGCAAACAGTGCCTCAGAAATACTTTCTCTTGGAAATCAAACAGGTGAAGGCTGGTTCTTGACAGCGGAAATGATTGAACTTATAAAAAGTGGTGCTGGCAATATTGTTTGTATGCAGCCTTTCGCTTGCTTACCAAACCATGTAACGGGAAAAGGCATGATAAAAGAGCTCCGCAGAAGATATCCAGAATCAAATATCGTTGCAGTTGATTATGATCCGGGTGCAAGTGAAGTAAATCAGTTAAATAGAATAAAGCTCATGATGTCTGTAGCTTTTAAGAATTTGAAGGAAGAGCCAGACATAAAGGATATTATTAATGAAGAGATAGAAAAGCAGGCGTAGGGGTGAATAAAAAGCTTTCTATGATAATAAAATTAGAGGTATGAAGGCCGTAAGTTTGCTTTTATACCTTCTTTTTGTATTACGCTTATAATGATTGAATTTAATACCTAATATATAATATTATTACAAATTTGATAAAAATTGTTGACTATCTATTTGTTGTTTTTATATAATGGAAATATTAAGGAGACAACTTATGACTATTTTATCAACAGTTGATTTTTTCTCATCAAATTATTTCTTTATCCTCCCTATTATATTTCTTTTTTATTCTATATTTATTGCTATATTTTCCGACTTTGACAGAACTTCAAAAGTAAAAAGAATATATTACTCCACTATGTGTATTGTTTTTGTTATTATACTTCGGAATGTTAATTTAGTTGGGCTTTGTGATAAAGGCTTATGGGGGCTAACTGCACAAACATGGTCAGTTGTCGTATTTTCAATAATGGCGCTTATATTTACTATATTTATAGACAACTATATTATATCTGGATATGTATTCAAAGAATTTGGATTTCTGGGAACAAAATTTATTAAAGAGGAAACAACCGAAACTGTAAAAATTCAGGGTGATTATATTTGTTCTTTAGAAAAAGGGATACAATCTTCTTATGACTGTATAGATTATTTTAAAGAGAGAATTGTAAATGCTAATATAAAATCAAATTTGACGGGGAAGTTTAATTTTGTAAATGAATTTGAGATTTTATTGGTTAAATACTTTGAGATGAAAAACATTGAAGTTAAAGTAGATGTATCTACATATACAAATAACCAAATTAATTTATTAGTAAATAAAATAAGCCAGGAATTCAATTTAAGTAGAAGGGAAATTTCAGAACTTAAATTTAGATTAGAGAAAGATATTTCTTATTATTTCAAAAGAAAAGATTATGAAGTATATCATTTAGTTGCTACTTCGGAATTTTTTCCAGATAAAAATATAAGTATATTGATAAAATATTATAGTGTTTGTAATTTATTTGACCAATATATAATAAAAAACTTACTATATTATTTTGAAATAGAGTTGTTAAGATTGAAAGCATAATACATATATTGTAAGCGGTTTTTTATTATGTTATAATTATTATAAGATAATTAGTTACTCCTATAGAAAGAAGGTGTACATTATGCCTAGAATAAAAGCAATTATAAAATCGGAATCACCCATTAATAGGATAAGAAATATAATTAAAATTGGAAAGAATGAAAATCATAATAAATATGAAAAGGCAAAAAGGAAAGCTAATAAGTTAATTACTACTTTTGCTAAATAAAATTACAATAAGAGGTGAGTTATTCACCTCTTATTGTTAAATAATGAATAAATAAAGCACTATTAATCATAAACTATAATATAAAACCCTAAGAATAGGATATGTTTATGGTTGATAAAGATGATGGTTATATATCATATGAAGATATTTGTAAAGTTTCAAAAACTAATTTCGAAATGTCTCATAAAGGAATAAATTTAAATCCTTTTAGTGAAACAAAAAACAAATATGTACAACTGAAATTAAGATGTCAAAAGATACTAATACATTTTAATAAATGAGTAAAAACCGCTTTGGAAAATATCTGCTGGTGATATTGTCTTCTACTACTCATTCAAATATATCATTACTTTCTCATCTATTCTCTTTGCAGTAGCCTCTGCAGACCTATTGCTATTGAGGTATTCAGTTACCTCTGAACTCGCTATGTCAGCTATTCTTGGATCTACAAGTTTACAGGTATTAATACTTGATATAACCTCATTCATATTTTTAACTACTTCAGCTGGAAGTGGAACAGAAGATTCGATATTAGTACCCAAATACATTTCGCTATTTCCTCTCACACCAGCTGCAGCGTAGCTGTCTACTGAATTTGCATACCCTTTAATATTTACTGGAATACTACTTAAATACATACCAATACTTTGATAATTATCAGATAGCAATAGCTTAATAAACTCAAAGGCTTCTTCTTTAAACTTAGAGTTTGAGTTAACCCCAATCATACTCGTAGGATATGCGGATTTAGGTGAGCTCTCATCAAGTGATGGATTGTTGAGAAGAAATAATTCTTCACTAAATCTTTCTGTTAATATTGAATTTAAACTATATACATGATATGGACTAATGTAACCGTCTGTACTAATTGTTACAATTGAGTCATTTTTTAATTGATTGTTTAATTTATCTAGTGTAGTAATTTCATCGTTAGGACAAACCGAGGCACTAATTGCTTTATAATCTTGTAAAAAAGAAATAAACTTAGGTGAATTAAAATTTGTTTTTTTGTTTTTATAATCCACAAGTTCACCGCATAAGTCACTCATGATATACTGTGGTTCGTCGTAGGGAAATCCAACGAAATACTTCTTTTCCCCATTGTGCTTATCCATATATTTTTTTGCTTCACTGAAAAAATCCTTCCAGGTCCATTTTGAACTATCTATATGAATATTGTTTCTATCAAGTATTTTCTTTGTTGTCCATAGTGATGGTATAGTGTAGCTAAGAGGAATTACATATCTCTTGCCATTTATTATACCTGAATCAAGAACAGTCTGATTGTAGTCAGATAAGTTAAAATCCAAATCTTTTTTAATAAGACTATTTAAATCACAAAATGCACCAGACTCAAACATTTTTCTAATTGAAGGAAACATTCTTTCATTGGATGCATAGATAATATCTGGGCCTTCACCAGCCATAATTTCTGTTATAATTTTCTTTCTTGGTTCTTCCATACCTTTAGAGTAATCAAGTTTATTTGCTACTATTGGACTGTTTATATTTATTGAATTGAATTCTTTAACAGCATCTAATAATAGAGTATCATATTGAGAAATATAAATACTCATTTGGTTACTTTTATTAATTTTTGTAGTTTCACCTTTTTTCCAAAAAACAGAGAAACTACCTTTATGTTTTTCTCCATTTACTGTGATCTCATATTTTCCTTTTTCATTAAGAGTAACTGAAAAAGCAGAAGTGGGTATATCTATACCTTTATATATAGATTTGCTATCTTCATTAACAATGGATAAACTAATTTTACCACCCTTAGTGACAATATCTATTTCAACATCTATACTTTCATTTTCTTTTAATGAAAGAGTTGTTGCTTTTTGTCCACTAAAACTATCATAATCCATGGACATTGACGATGTTGAGATATTTTTCTCAAATGGATTAATGGAAGGAAAGCTGCATGCGGTGCAGCTGACCAAGGATAATAATATTATGGCTCCTAAAACAATAACGCTAAGTTTTTGTTTCATTTTTTGTACTATTTCGAAGTTTTGCTCCATTACTCACACCCCACAAGTTCTATTTTTGCCTTAAACAAATCCCCATCAATTTCAATATTAAAGCTTCCACCTTGAAGCTCAGTTAGACTTTTAGCAATAGATAGTCCTAAACCAGAGCCTTCGCTGTGACGTGAAGAATCTCCTCTTTTAAACCTCTCCATTAGCTCCTCTTCATTTACATTGAGCTCATATGCAGATATGTTTTTTATAATTATTTTTACAGTTCCTGCATTATCAAAAGCTTCAATATATACTCTTGAATTAGGCAATGCATATTTAAAAACATTAGATAATAGGTTTTCAATTACTCTCCAGAGCAATTTTCCATCAGCATTAACAAAAAGCTTTTCAGAGGGGAGAGTTGCTCTAAAGGTAAGACCAGAAGCCTCAATTTTATCTGATAGCTCACCTAAGCCTTGATTAATCAGTGAAACAACATCCAGCCTTTCAAAATTTACTGTTATATTGCCACTGCTTGCTTTTGCTGCCTCAAATAAGTCCTCTGTCAAGGCTTTGAGCCTTTGAGATTTTGTGTCAATTATACCTAAGTACTTATCAGCATTTTCTGATTGTAGACCTTCGTTTTTTAATAAATCTACATAAGTAATTATCGAGGTCAGGGGAGTTTTTAAATCATGTGATACGTTAGTAATAAGTTCTGCTTTCATGCGCTCAGACTTTACTTGACTGCTTACAGCAGTATTTAGACCATCTGCGATTTTATTTATTGTCTCTGAAAGCTGTCTTAGCTCAGCAATACCTTCAACTGGAATATTATAGGATAGCTCACCAGCGCGAATCCTTTCTGCTCCATCTTTAATATTTTTGATAATTTTGAAGGTTTTTAGTAAAAAATAGATTGCAGCAATATTAACTCCAAAAAACATAGCTAAACCTAATAAAGCAATTATAAAAGCAGTGCCACCACGGCTATATGCACTACTACAAATAAGAGATATACTAATTAGAATTAAAACACTATATGCCACAAAAATAAGCACAAGCCTTATTGTAAGAGGGCTTTTATCAAAAACAGAGGATAGTGTAGTAAAGGTGTTTTTTATTTTTCCAATAATCCAAGGACAGACTTTAAATATAAATGTATTCTTAATCCAGCTTAAGATCCTAAATATCAATGTATGCCGTATAACCTCATGTCTTTTAACTTTTTTTGAGAACATGCAGATAAATGTAATTCCTATAAAGGTTCCTATAGCGATAATAGCACCGCAATATGATAAAAACAAGTTGATATCATTTAAAATTCCATTTCGATAGTAGTAACTATAAATCCCATTCAAAGCAGAAAAGCATGCAAGTATTGCTAAAGATGATACTACCAAGGCTATATCAAGATATACATGGTCTATAAATATCAAATGTATACCGTCCTTATCTACTCGTTTTCCAGATGAGTAGATAATATAAATCAGCCCGAGAAGGAAGGCAAGAGTACCTATTATAGACATTTTAAGACCCAAAATTCCTTCATTCCAATCTTTATTATAGGCTGTACGCTCTGAATTATATTTGTCCAGTGATAAGCCTAAAAAAACTACAGCATCATTTGGGAAATCAGAGGCACTATGGTAGTAATCTTTTTGATAGGCAGAGTGGTAAAGGTTGGGGTAGGAGGCGAGGCTGCTGTTTTTTGTAACCTTATCAAATAAGCTGAGGGATTTGTAGAAAGGTTCAGCTGAGTCAAGGGAGTAGTCATTAACATTTGAAAGAGTTACCTTGTCACCTTCTAAAACCGTATAAAAAATACCATTTGATTGGTTCAAGCTCTCTAACATACTATGATATTGAGCTAATTGTTCGTTTATTAAAACTGATTTAATATTTTTCACATCTTCATCATATTTTTTTAATACCTCTTGAATTTCTTTATCTCGCTCTTTATGCAGCACGTCAAAAAGCTGATTACTTTCATCTTTAGGGATAGCTTGTACAGCTTTAGAAGAATCATCTTCACTTTGAGTTAATTCTTCATTGTATGGCTCATAAATTCCATATTTATTATTAATTCTCCTTATATTATCTTCTCTTACAAAAAACAACTCATTTCTCCTATTAGCAATAGCATCTGAGCTGATAGCTTCACCGGATTTTATATATTCCTCATTCTTGTATGTAAAAGCAATATCTGACACTTGTAAATAGGCGTTAAGCAAAAGGTCCTTGCTTCTTGTACTTTCTTTAAAATCATCATTTTGTACTGCTAGCTCAAAATATGGAGCTCGCAAAAGACCAAAGCCAAGAGTTATCATTCCTGCTATACATAATAATATGGCAAATAATTTAAACCATACTGAATATCTATATTTTTTCGATTTTGTATCCAATACCCCACACCACCTTTAAATATTTTGGTTCCTTCGGATTAATTTCAATTTTTTCTCGGATTCTCCTAATATGTACTGCAACGGTATTCTCAGGGCAGAAGGCTTGTTCATTCCACACCTGCTCATATATCTGATCAATTGAGAATACCTTTCCTGCGTTTTCACAGAGCAGCTTCAATATCTTGTACTCAACAGGAGTTAGCTTTATAAGCTCATCATCAACCTTAACTTCCTTTGAATCATCATCAATGACAAGCTCTCCTGTTTTAAAGACCCCTGTTTTAGAAACAAAGCTTCCTAAAGAAACATATCTTCTAAGTAAGGATTTAACTCTTGCAATTAACTCTAATGGGTTGAAGGGTTTAGTAACGTAATCATCAGCACCCAGATTTAATCCTATTATTTTGTCAGTATCTTCGGATTTTGCACTGAGCATTAAGACTGGAATGTTGTGTTTTTCGCGAATTTTCATTGTAGCCTTAATGCCATCCATTACGGGCATCATTATATCAATTATAACTAATTTTATTTCCATTTTATTGATTATGGCTAAAGCTTCAACGCCATTATATGCTTTAAATACGGTATAACCTTCATTTTTCAAATAAATCTCTATTGCATCCACAATTTCTTTCTCATCATCACAAACAAGAATGTTCACGTATGTAACCTCCGAAACAATTTTCACAACCAGCATAAAACCTATCCAAATTCATTTAAATAGGATATTAACATTATAACACACCCCTAATATGAAATTTACGCTTATTGTTAAGTTTGACAGCGTATAGCAAGATGATAACAATTGATTCTTACAAAGCAATGAATGAATTTCTTAAGATTTTCTTAATTTGTTAAAGAGTTAAATAGACTGATATATTTAAAAGAAAGCATGTTTAAGAATTTAAACATTATATTGATAAATATTACTAATAATAATATAATTAACCTATTACAAATAAATATCAATTGCTAACTCATATACAGGTTTTAATTATACTAAAATTGACTCTAATTTATTAACCCAAATACTATTTAAATTAATGTCAAGCAAAATGTAGTTTGTAATAGCATAATCAAATATAATCAAATGAGAGGAGATTTTTATGACTGAACAAGAGAACGTTAGCAGTTATTCTGCGGAGGATATTGAAAAAAATAAGCTAATTTCAGGTCTTGCTTATATTATTTTCTTTTTGCCGCTTATAGTATGTCCTGAATCGCCATTTGGTAAATATCATGCCAATCAGGGGCTATTGCTATTAATTGTGTCAGTAGCAGGTAGCATATTATTTGGCATTCTTCCATTCATAGGTTGGATTCTGTCACCACTATATTCAATTGCGATATTTGTATTTGTCATAATTGGATTAGTTGGAGCTATGAATGGAAAAGCTCAAGAACTGCCACTTATAGGAAAATATAGAATACTGAAATAATTTATTACGGTATATGCATTAAATTATATACATAGTCAAAAGAGGGCTCTCACGATATTTTTGAGAACCCTCTTTTTAAATTAACATAAGCAATGTTTGCTTTCCAACTTGCTTGTTTGATCTCTTTATTCAATATTTGTATATTTAGGTTTCTACTTCTTTATATGTTTAAATCATACTTCAAAACATTATGTATAGAATCGTTACTTATAACTGTTGTAACTGTTCCGTTAAAAACAAGTTGATGTCCACAACTTTCACATCTAAATGTAAGATTGCTTAATCTCTCAAGCTCTTCTTTTGGAAGGTTTAATAATACACTTTTACACATACAACATTTAACTGTATGAAAATTCAATGTTCTTTCCCCCGTTTCTAAATAGTATATTCTTTGATATATGATTTTGTACCTGTTTTGAGAACAGAAAATTCAAAAAATAGTCACCAAATCATATTACATTATTTCCCATATTCTGAGTTGCTTTTTATTAAAATAATTTTTTTTAAATCTGTTATATTTTTTGTTGGTTTTGAATATATTTTTATATCGGTTTGTTCACACACAAGAGATTAAAGACGAGTATTGGAGGTTAGCGTGAAAAATATAAGATACAAAACAAAGATAAACCGCGACCTCCATGCAATTTTTTCATTACTATTTGAGCCCAAATGTGGGCATGGAGGTTACTATGAGAGAAATTGTGAGAGTTCAGAGAGGGTACTTATATAATAATTCAAACATAGGTAGCAGTAAGAGAAATCTGACTAAGCTACCTATAATTGTATGTGCAATCCTAGGAATTTTAATTGGCAGTATTGCATTTAAAGCAGCTAATATAAACCAAAGTGGTATGGTAACAAAAGACCTTACTAATAACACTGCTAATTCAAAAGAGGTAGTTGAAAACGTAGATATTTCGCCAGTGGCAAATCATAAAGTAATAGGGGCTATAAATGATGGATTTTTTAAGTTCCTTGGTATTGATAGATACAATCCAATAACCATCGTAAATGCAAATCACCCATATCTTGAAATGTTCTATGATAATCAGTATCAGATATATATTGCTCAGCTTGAGCAGCAAAAGTCTGAGAATAAAAGAATTGCAGATGAAAAACTCGAAAAAATAGAAAGTAAGGCACAAAAAGCAATAGCATTAAGTAATGAAATTATTAATTCAAATAAAGCTAATAAAGCTCCTATAGCTGTTTCTAGCAGTATAACCTTTGAAGGCGATGTAGATGATGAGGATATAAACAACAATCCAGTTGTAACTAGTGGAAAAATTAACGTAATGAATCAAACAAAATACAGTATAGATATAAACAAGCTACTTAAGGAACCTCTTAAACTATCAACCGTCAAGACAGGACCTCAAATACTTATATACCATACTCACACAACAGAGAGCTATTTAAAAAGCATGGCTGAACTTAAATCAAAGAACACAGCATCAAGAACCACTGATAATAAGTATAACGTAGTTAGGGTAGGAGAGGCTCTTACAAGTAATTTGAAAAAATACAACATAAATGTAGTTCATAATTCAACTGTTCATGATAAAGACTATAATAGCTCATACGTTAATTCACTAAAAACTTTAACCAACTATGTAGATAAGTATTCTTCACTTAAAATGACAATAGATTTACACCGAGATGCGGCAGGTGACGAAAAACTTAGAGTTGTAAAAAAGATAAATGGTAAGGATGTAGCACAGATTATGTTTGTAATTGGTACTGATTCAAAGCTAAGCAATCCTAAATGGAAAGAAAATTTGAAGCTAGCTATTAAGGTTCAGGCTAGACTAAATGAAATATGTCCTGGACTGGCAAAGCCTATTTACATAAGTAAAAACAGATATAACCAGCATTTGACAAATGGATCGGTTATTGTTGAAATTGGAGGAGATGGAAATATTATTGATGAATGTGTTCGAAGCACTAACTATTTGGCTCAAGCAATTAATGATGTCATATATAAAAACAAGTAAACAAACTTTTCTAGTCGGATAACAAGTAACCATGCGATAGAAGTATATATGATTATTATTGACTAAAAAGACTCTGTCATGTCAAAAATATTAATATATTTCTCAGAGGATTGAAGCGCATGGAGGTTATTTTGGCTAGAAAAATCAGATTTAGACAACAAAGATTATATGAAATAAAAATAGTAATTGTTTTATTACTATTTGTAGCAGTGCTTCTTTCAGGGTTATTTATAGTAGATATAAATAAAAGCTATGTAATGTATGGTAAATCTCGTCTTGAATTATTTCAAATTGAAACTATTGATAATAATATATATCAGGTAGATATATTAAATAGCAAGTTTACATTAAATTTTAAATATATTATGAGAGATATTGATAATATAAAGTCTTTCTTTAATAAAGAAAATTAGAATATGTAACTATTTAGTTACTATTTACTCTTATTATTAGGCTATAGCCACTTTCTGAATTTGGTGACTATAGTCTTGATATTGTTTCAAATAACCATATTGCACCTTTACAATGGTATGGTATAATTAAATGCGCGATAATGCTATTTTATCGATTATTTAACAAAGAGTTGTGGAGGATACGAATGCCAAGTGAAAGACAAAAATATATTAGGAATTTTTGCATAATTGCTCATATTGACCATGGAAAATCTACTCTTGCAGATAGATTATTGGAGAGAACAGGAGTGCTTACTCAAAGGGAAATGCAGGAACAGGTTTTGGACAATATGGAACTTGAAAGGGAACGAGGAATAACCATTAAGGCACGAGCGGTTAGAATGGTATTTAAAGCCTCTGATGGACATGAATACATTTATAATTTAATTGATACTCCTGGTCATGTGGACTTTCACTATGAGGTATCAAGAAGCCTTGCAGCCTGTGAAGGAGCAATTCTCGTAGTTGATGCCGCTCAAGGGATAGAAGCTCAGACCTTAGCAAATGTATATCTAGCACTTGAACACAATCTTGAAGTCATGCCTGTAATTAACAAGATTGACTTACCAAGTGCACAGCCTGATGTAGTAAAGCAGGAAATTGAAGATGTTATCGGATTAGATGCTTCAGAAGCACCTCTGATATCAGCTAAGAATGGTTTAAATATAGAAGAAGTGCTTGAAAAAATTGTTAACATGATTCCGTGTCCAGATGGAGATGAAGATGCTCCATTGCGAGCACTTATATTTGACTCCTTCTATGATAGCTAAAAGGGTGTTATTGTATACATGAGAGTTAAGGAGGGTACTGTAAAAACAGGTGATACCATCAAAATGATGTATACAAAAAAGGAATTCTTAGTTACAGAATTGGGTTATCTTAAGCCAGATGGATTAACTCCAGCAAATGAGCTACGAGCTGGAGATGTTGGATATATAGCAGCTAGCATTAAAAATGTTAGAGACATTCATGTAGGTGATACTATTACGTTGGTAAATAATCCTGCCAAAGAACCTCTAGCAGGCTATAAGAAGGTGAATTCCATGGTTTTCTGTGGTATTTATCCAGCGGATGGCTCAAAATATGGGGATCTAAGAGATGCCCTAGAAAAGCTACAATTAAATGATGCTTCACTGACTTTTGAACCTGAATCTTCAGTTGCACTAGGCTTTGGCTTTAGATGTGGTTTCCTTGGGCTTTTGCATATGGAAATTATACAAGAAAGATTGGAAAGAGAATATAATTTCGACTTGGTAACTACTGCACCAAGTGTTATTTACAAGATTACAACAACAAAGGGTGAAGTATTAAACATAGATAATCCTACCAATCTTCCTCCATTGACTGAGATAGAACTGATGGAGGAGCCTATTGTTAAGGCTTCTATCATGGTGCCTACTGAATTTGTTGGAAATATAATGGAGCTTTGTCAAGATAGAAGAGGCGTATTTAAGGATATGTCATATCTTGATGCATCAAGGACCATGCTAACCTATGAGATGCCTTTGAATGAGATTATTTACGATTTTTTTGATGCGCTTAAGTCAAGAACAAGGGGTTATGCTTCTTTCGACTATGAACTCTTGGGATATACAAAATCCGATTTGGTAAAGCTGGATATTATGCTTAATGGAGAAATAGTAGATGCTTTATCCTTTATTGTTCACAGAGAAAAGTCTGTTTCACGTGGTAGAAGAATGACTGAAAAGCTAAAGGAATCAATTCCAAGACAGATGTTCGAAATACCTATACAAGCATGTATCGGAGGAAAAATTATTGCCAGGGAAACTGTTAAAGCCTTTAGAAAGGACGTTTTAGCAAAATGCTATGGTGGCGATATCACAAGAAAGAGAAAGCTCCTTGAAAAGCAGAAGGAAGGAAAGAAGCGCATGCGTCAGGTTGGGTCGGTAGAGGTGCCACAAGAGGCGTTCATGAGTGTGTTGAAATTGGATTAGGTTTTTGCTGACAAACAAATAATTATTCAGATATTTGATTGCTCCGTTTATGTAAACAGTTATACAATAAACTGCTTACATAAGCGGAGCTTTTATTTGGCTTACATTACAAAATTGACTAAATTATATAATTAATGGTAAAATAATGGAATTAATATTAAAATAACATTAGTTTACAAAAATCTGATTATGTGTAATAGTTTTCATAAACATAAATATATGGAGGACAGACTTACTAGGAAACATAGTAGCAGCAAAGGACAAAAAAGGCAGTTATACATGTGTTGCCTATTGGCTAGTTGCAGATGCTGTAGCAGATGGATAGCGGTCTGAGAATTGTAAATTGTAAACTTGTAGCTACAGATAATCCTAGTAAAAGGTCGTTATACAGATAGAACCATAAGTAGATTTTTTATAACATTATAGGCATAAAATTAAAAACAGAATTAGCATGATAAATAGCTTCAAATATAGAATTGGAGAGATAAGAATGAAGTATAAAGATGCGAATTCAATTAGAGATAATAATTAATTATGGGAACATTGGTTTTGGAAAAAAGCAGGGTGACTCATTAATATATTGAGAGACTGTTGTATGTGACAGGCTTCCTTTCTGGTGTTCCCAGCATGGGCGTTTCTCGTCAGTGAAAGACCGATACGGGGTGTTGATAGTGCCAACAGTTAGTCAAGAGCAAGACCTACTAAGTCTTGTCAAGAGTAAATTAAATTTGAGTTTCCCCATTTAAGCTTCAATATGACAGCATGAACAGACTGCTCAAAGATATAAAGCTTGTAGACGAGGAAGACATATGCAATGGAGCAAGTCTTCCAGCAATAGAAACTCTCTATTTAAATTATTACAAGTATCTATGTAGTACATCCAAATATTATCAGAGCAGGACTCGCTGACCTTTATATAGAATTCAATAAAGGTATACTTGATGCACGTCTTTCACTTCCGTGGAATTATAAAAAGGAATTAGATAAAAATTTTAATGCATTTATCGAGGGTGTAAAGAAAAAAGTCAAAAAATATGAAGATATAGGACTAATACCGAACGGGGCATATGAAATAGGAACAAAGAAGGGATACAAGTATGGAACATTTAAAAAGTAGGAGGTCAGTATGATTAAAAAAATATTAATAATTGGAATGTGTATATTATTTGTCACTACAATTATAGTTACTTACAATATTATCGATAATAGGTTACCTTCGGGCAAATTAATAGTAATGAACGAGGCAATCAATAAAGATAAACTTGATGGAATATCTATTATTAATTTAAGAACTAATAAAACCAATATTATTAGCCAAGTAGGTAGGTATTCATGCATGGATTACTGTGAAAAAAGAAATAGTGTTTATGCGGTTAGTCAGGAGGATTCTGGTGAATCGGAAATTTTTGAAATAAGCTTAGACAACAAAGAAACTCAAACTGTAAAACTAAGAGTAAATGAAGATGACACAAGGAAGTATGAATATTTAAAATGTGTACCGAATAGAAATGCAATTTCCTACAGTGATAATGGAAATATATATTTTTATGATTTTGATACTGAAAAGGAAAGTATTTTAATTTCTGATTGTCATGATTATTCGTGGAACAAAAACGGAACTAAGATTATTTATGGTAACTTAAAAGATATGTTTATACATGAGTTTGATTTAACTTTAAAAAAAGATATTAATCTGAAAATTAATGGATATTCGCCACAATATTCATCTGATGAGAAGTTTATAAACTTTTTTAAATATAGAGGGAATGTATCTTATCCTTGTGTGCGGCGAGTCAGTGATGGTTATGAATGGATTTACAAGAACAATGATGTTTGGGAAATATGCATTAGCAAGGATGCTAGCAAGTTACTTATGAGACAGACAAGTTTTAAATGGTTTGGCGG